>CALBLI010000001.1 GCA_937896065.1 uncultured Caryophanales bacterium
TTATAAAATTTTTAAAAAACTATTGACTCTAACCATATAGTTGTCTCCGCATTTTCAAGAAAAAAAGCGATTATCACAAAGAAAATCGCCTTTCAATTTTTAATTAGTATTCCTTATTTACTAAAATAATTTTTAGCATTATTAAATGAGATATCTTCGACAATTTTACCAAGAGTTTTCTCATCTTGAGGATACCTACCATTATTTACTAAATCAGCTAAGAAATTACATATTTCTCTTCTAAAATAATCATGTCGTGGATAAGATAAAAAAGATCTTGAATCAGTTAACATACCAACAAAGCAAGATATTAAACCATCAGCAGAAAGCTTTTTAAATTGATTAAGCATTCCATCATAATGATCATTAAACCACCAAGCAGTACCTAATTGAATCTTTCCTTTAACACCACCTTGATAACAGTTTTTTAAAGTGGCTAAGGTGATGTAGTCTTTTTCATTTAAAGTAAATAATATAGTTTTAGGAAGTGTATTTTCTTCATCAAGAGCTGATAACAATTTAGATAATTTTTCTCCACATTCTCTATCTTCACTAGCATCAAAACCTGTATCAGCACCTAATAATTTATAATATCTTAAAGAATTGTTTCTTAAAGCACCAATATGATATTCTTGAACCATACCATATTTATGATATTCCTTTCCAAGATGTACCATCACATATCCTTTATAGATATCCTCTTCCTCTTCAGTTATGGTTTCACCTTTTAATCCCTTTAAAAAGACTTTATTTGCTTCTTCATAACTTGCCTTCTTATAGTGAACAACATCTAACGCATGATCAGAGGCTCTACAACCATGGTCAACAAAGAATTTTAATCTTTCATCTAATGATTTGAGCATATCTTCCAATGATTTAATATCTCTTGAAGTGACTTTTTCTAACTGTTTAATCCAAGGAATGAATGTATCTCTTTCCACATTGATTGCTTTATCTGGTCTAAAAGCAGGAAAGACATTAACTTTTAATGTCTTATCTTTTGACATAATTTCATGATAATGCAAATCATCAACAGGATCATCTGTTGTAAAAACAGTATCAACATTATTAATTTCCATCATCTTTCTAGCTGATAATGTTTTTAATGTTTCATTGCATTTATCATATATTTCTTTTGCTGTGTCTTCATTTAAAACTTTATCGATATTAAAGTATTTTTTTAATTCTAAATGAGTCCACTCATAAATAGGATTACCGATAAAATATGGCATGCATTTTGCATACATCAAGAATTTTTCATAATCAGGTTTATTACCTGTTATATATTCTTCACTGACACCCATTTCACGAAGCAGTCTCCATTTATAGTGATCTCCATATCCATCTTTTCCAAGCCAAGCTTCCGTGATTGAAGAGAAATGATAATCTTCTGCAATTTGTTTAGGAACTAAATGACAGTGAAAATCAAAAATAGGCATTTTTTTTGCATGATTCTCATACAAAGAAACTGCAAGTTTTGAATCTAATAAAAAGTCTTCATCTAAAAATTTTTTCATATTATATCCTCCTTTTTATAATGTGACTCCTGTTTTAAATATGGCAATTAATGAACGATCATTTCTTTCAGCTTTAGCATGAACTTTTCCACTAGCAACATCTAAAAGAAACTTCAGTAGCTCATCTCTAACCATATACATATCATCATCAAGCATCTTACCTGCATCAAAATCAATCCAATCCTTTTTAAATTCAGATATATGATGTTGAGTACCAACTTTAATAGTTGGAATAACTGATGAAAATGGTGTACCTCTTCCTGTTGTAAAAAACATGATGTTGCATCCAGCAGCAGCTAAATTAGTTGAAGCAACTAAATCATTTCCGGGGCCATTAACTAATGTTAAATTATTTTCCTTTAATCTTTCACCAACATCAATAACATCACTTACAATCAAATCACCGCCTTTTAAAATGCAGCCATTAGACTTTTCTTCAAGGGTAGTAATGCCGCCATCTTTATTTCCAGGACTTGGATTTTCATAACAAGGTTGATTATTTCTAGCATAATAATTTTTAAAGTTATTAATCAAATTGACAACTTTATTAAATGTTTTTTCATCCTTGCTTCTATTCATAAGTGCTTGTTCAGCACCAAACATTTCAGGAACTTCAGTTAAAGCAACTTGACCACCACTTACACCAATTACATCAGAAACAAGACCAAGAAGTGGATTAGCAGTTAAACCTGAGAAGCCATCACTTCCACCGCATTTTAAACCTAGTCTAATTTTAGAAAGAGGAAGAGTTGTTCGCTTATCATTTTTCATAACAGAATATATCTCTTCCATCAATTTTAAGCCATATGAAATCTCATCATCATGTTCTTGTAAAACATAATATTTAACTCTTTTTGAATCTACTTCTCCTACCAGTTTTAAAAAGTCAGATAAGCGGTTATTTTCACAACCTAGAGAAACAATTAAGCATCCGCCACAATTTGGATTATGAACTAGAGAAGAAAGAATTCTAGCAGTGTTATTTAAATCATCTCCAAGTTGAGAACAACCATATGGATGATCTAAAACTTTAAGTGAACCTTTAATTTCAGGATGAAGAGAAATAAATTTCTCTTTCAAATCTTCTAATATGATATTAACACAACCAACGGTTGGAAGAAGATAAAAATCATTTCTTGTTCCAGCTAAACCATTTTCTCTTAAATAACCATCCCATGTAAGAGATGACTTTTCAGTTGATACTGTTATATTTTTATTATAAACATAAGTGGGTTCTTTCTCATCTAAAGAAGTTTTCATATTATGAGAATGAATCCACTCTCCTTTTTTAACATCTTTAGTTAAAACACCAATTACATTTCCATATTTGATGACATGATGTCCTTTTTTTAAATCACAAATTGCAACCTTATGGCCCATTTTGACATCTTCAAGAAGAATAATATTATCAACTACATCTCCTTTTTTAAAGTCTTTTAAAAGAATGATAACATCATCTTTATCGTTAATTTTAATGAAATCTTTCATATTAATCTAAGACCTTTTTGATAGCTTCTTTTTGACTTGTTGAATTTAAAATCACTTCTAACCATTTAAAGACTTCATTTCTTAAAACTTTGACTCGAGTCAAATCTTTTCCCCAAAAAGAAACATTAGATAATACAACATCAACAAGTTTATTCAAATCTTTATCTTGATAATAATTATCCCAGTATTTTCTAAAGTCAGCTATATATTCCACAGTATCAGCTAAAGCAATAGTTTCTTTTTTACCATCAACTATTCGATATCCATCATAGAATTTGATTAAAGAAGCAAAGGCAAAGCACATATATTTAGGAGTTCTACCACTATCTATATCATCTAAAATAGTTGGCAAATCTCTCTCTTTAAATTTAGAGATAGAGTTTAAAGCAATTGACATGAGTTTATGATGAACATATGGATTTAAAAATCTTTGTAATACATCACTGGCAAATTTATCTGCATCTTTTGTCGTAACAGTTGGAACAATTTCTTCATTTTGTTCTCTGGTAACAAATTTCATGATATCTTCATCTAAAAGTGATTCTCTAACTTCATCAAAGCCAGCTAAATAGGCTACTGGAACTAAAGTTGTATGAGTTCCATTTAAGATGCGGACTTTTCTTTGTTTATATGGATGAATATCATCGACATAAATAGCGTGTAAGCCAACTTGATGAACAGGGAATTTCTTTTCAACAAATTCTTCACTTTTTAAAACATAAAGATGGAAATATTCACCTTTAACCATGTTGTTATCAATGTATCCATATTCTTGGCATAAATCATTAAATTCATCCTTAGGGAAACCAGGAACAATTCTATCAACTAATGTTGAAGTATAATGAGTGACATGTTCAATATAATTGATTAAAGAAGCAGAATATCCTTTTAAGGAAGCAAGTTTTACTAATACTTCTTTTAATTTATCTCCATTATCATCAATAAGTTCACAAGGAATAATAGCTAATGGATATTCATCTTTTAGTACTTCATATCTTCTTTTTAAAAGAGCTAATAATTTACCAGGATATGAATGGGGAGTTGTTGTTGAAAAATCTAAAGACACATCGCTTTCATCTAGACAGATACCAGCTTCGGTAGTATTTGAAACAACAACTTCTAAATCTTTGCTTTCAGCATATTTTAAGTATTTATCAAACTCAGTGTAAGGATTGATAAAATCATCTAAAACATCAATGATTTCATGATTTTTAACAGGTTTTCCTTCTTCATTGATACCTTGCAAAATGAGAGTATATAAGCCATCTTGCGATGCGAGTTCTTTAACTCTTCCATTTTCAAGAGGTTGAACAACAACTACATGACCAGAATACTTTTTAGAATCATTCATTTTTTGAACAAGCCAATCAACAAATGCTCTTAAAAAGTTTCCTTCACCAAATTGCATGATTTTAATTTTTGCATCTTTCTTTGCATGAAT
Organism: uncultured Caryophanales bacterium; assembly: GCA_937896065.1. Lineage (GTDB taxonomy): Bacteria > Bacillota_I > Bacilli_A > RFN20 > CAG-288 > Enterosoma. Next base: position 4,447 of record CALBLI010000001.1, read on the forward strand.
TTTTTTTGTTAAAATTTCTAAATTTTCCATAATAATTTTTCTCCTTTATATATATTAAAAAATTTAAAACAACCCAATCTACATCATCAAGTATTCACTATATGCCATCATAAGTGGACCGACTCCTTTAGCATCATTATTTACAACTGGCTCTGATAAATAATAATCAATGCTGCCATTTCTTCTTTCGTTATCAAGACCAGATACTAAGCAGATATTTGTAAGCCCATCTTTTGTTAAATAATTAGTAACAACACTTTCAAACATCGATGTACCTTCTTTTCTTTGATCATATTTTAATAATGAAAGTCGACTTCCCTTCATGTATGAATAAGCAATCATCAGTGATCCTGATGTTTCAAGATAGTTTTTACTATCTTTAACAGTAACAAGATCATAATATAATTTACTTTCTTTATCCTGATAAGGTTTTAAAGAAGTAAGAACATTATTTAATTCTTTTTTTAGATATTTTCTAAAGAAAATACTTGTTAATCCATCTTTATATACATCATATACATCATTGATTGCCATCGATAACCAACCGACACTTCTAAGCCAAATATTTGGGCTTCTTCCAGTTTCTTTATCAGCCCATTTCATTATTTTATTTTCATCATAGCAGTGATAATACAAATCAGTTTGACTATCATAGTTATACTTTCTAACATTTTCAAATTGAAGCTTAATATCATTCATTCTCTTGACTGAATGAGTCGATTTAGCGTATAAAGCATAGAAAGGATTTGCCATATATAATCCGTCCAACCAAAGCTGACCAGGATATCTATTTTTATGAATGAAAGCACGAGATTTTAATCTTTTTTGATTATCAAGTTGATATTCCATTTTCTTTAATGCTAGTTCATACTTTTCTTTAGGCTTAATAGCATTGACTAAAAATAATGTGTAACCAGGTTGTAAATCATCTAGATTATTGTTTTCAGCATCAAATCCATTTAAACTACCATCGTCTTGAATATATTTATCAAAATAAGAAGTGATGAAGTCTAAATAAAATTTATCTTTACTAGCTTTGTATAATTCATAACATCCAGCCAGTATAACACCATCTTCATAACACCATCTTCCATCTTTATATGGTTTAAATGTTTCTAAGAAGTGATGAATAAAATCATCAAGTTGTTTTTGTTTTTCTTTTTCAAGTGTCATTGTTAACCTCCATAATTTTTCTTTCTTCTTGATATTACATATAACAACAGTTGCTACAACAATTGCTACAATTCCAATTGCAATATTTGAAAATCCCATTGAAATACCGGCTACCATAAAGCCATCAAGCTCTTCACCATTTGGTAAAGTGATTCCTTTATTATATAAAGCATTGCAGACAATGAATGAAGGGATTCTAAAGACAAATACTCTAGCGATATTTATAATTGATGCAATAGTTGTCTTTCTAAAACCATATAACAAACCAAGTACTGCTGAATTCACAGCTAATGTAATAATTCCCATTTTCTCATAAAAGAATACTTGAGATATATGTTTAGCATACTCTTTAACTTCTTGTTCATTTCCTGCATTTCTAGCAAAAAACATTGTTATTGGTGTATCAAATATAGTAACTATAATGACTCCAACTATTGCAATAATTAAGGCATAAACTAAAGATACATAAAATGTTTTTAATGCTCGATCAACTTTTTTAGCACCAAGATTTTGAGAAATGATTGATGAAGAAGAATCTTCAATTGATGATAATGGATTAGTTACACTTCCACCCATATTATTTGATACACCTAAAGCACCAACAACATCATTTCCTAAATCTTTTGCCATTGAATTGATCACAACTTTACCAAGCGAAAAAATAAATTTACCTAAGAAAATTGGAAAAGAAATAACAAAAGTTTTCTTTAATGTTGAACTTTTAAATGAAACATTTTTAATTGAAAATTTGAATAAATAATTAGTAAACAACAATCTACAAATAATAAATAAGGTAAGTGCAAAATTAGCAATCAGAGTTGATAAAGAAATAAACATCATATCTTTGATTTGAAGTCCGTAGATAAAGAGGCAGTTTAAACTCACCTTGATTATAACAACACCTACATTTAATAAAGTTATAGGAAGAGTAGAACCTCTTGCTTTTTCAACTCCCATATAGACAGTATTTATCATGACAACTGCAGCTGAACAGACATTGATCATAAAATAAGTAGAGCCGATGTCAATTGATTCTTGTGCAATATTAAAAGCATATAATAGTGGTCTAGTAAGAGGAAGGATAATAGCCACTGTTAAGACAGCAATAATGAAGACATAAAAGAAGATAGTAGAAGATAACTTTTTAGCTTTTTTATAGTCTTTTCGTCCAATCTCACGTGCAATAAGTATTGATCCACCAGCACCTAAACCACCACCAACTGCCGAAATCATATTAGTTATCTGATTGAGTGCAGAAACAGCATTTAATGCATCTTTGCTCAGTTCAGAGCACATGATAGTATCAATTATTGAATAGGCATAAGAAAATAAGGAATAGAAAAATAAAGGTAAGGCTATTACAAAAACAACCTTCCATAAATTTCCATTTAAAATGAACTCTCTTTTCTGCTGCTCTTTAATTGATATTTCATTATCAATATTCAATTTTTTAATTAAAACATCATTTAAAGAATTAGAAGAGTTTTTACTCTTTGCTGTCATATTTATTTATCTATTTTACCTAAGTCGTCAATATCATTATCTTCAGAATCAACTTTTACATCATTAGATTCATCATCGTTTAATATATCAGTTTCTTTACTTGCTTCATCACATAGTACTTCTTGTTTTTCTTCTTCAACAAGTTTACCGTTCTCATCAAATTCAACTACGTTTGTTGTATCAGTTAAAAAGAAATGAAAATCAGTTTTCTTAATATAATAAACAAGTTCATCATCAATTTCTATTTTGATTTCAGGTTTAGCTTTGATAATTGTTTTTTCTTCACCAACATTTAGATATACATTTTGTAAGTCACCAAGCATTTCATAAACTTCAACTTTGCCAGTCATTTTTAAATAATCGCGGTCACCTTCCAAATTAGAATCAATAACTGCTGCTTCAGGTCTATATGCTAAAGTGATATTCTTCCCTTCAAGTTGAGCTAATTGTTCATCGTTAAATTCATCAACAATGAAATTATAATATCCATCAAAAGAAGTAAAATGTTTATTTTCAATTTTACCAGTTATAAAATTCATCGGTGGATCACCAATGAATCCAGCAACAAATAAATTTTTAGGATGGAAATAAAGTTCTTCAGGTGTCCCAACTTGTTTGATGACACCAACATCCATACAAACAATTCTACTTGCCATCGTCATTGCTTCAATTTGATCATGTGTAACATAAATAGTTGTTGATCCTACTTCACGATGAATTCTTAATAATTCACTTCTCATTGAAACTCTTTGTCTTGCATCAAGATTAGATAATGGCTCATCCATCAAAAAGATTGATGCATTTCTAATGATTGCTCTTCCTAAAGCGACTCTTTGCCTTTGACCACCAGATAATGCACGTGGAAGACGATCAAGATAAGGAGTTAATCCAAGTATTCTAGCAGTTTTTTTCACTTTATTCTCAATGACATCTTCATCAAATCCAGCTAAATCTAAAGCAAATGCCATATTTTCATAAACAGTTAATGTTGGATAAAGAGCATAACTTTGGAAAACCATAGCAATTCCTCTATCTTTAGGAGAAAGTTTATTAACTTTCTTTCCGTTGATTAAAAAGTCACCATGAGTGATTTCTTCAAGACCAGCAATCATTCTCAAAGTTGTTGATTTACCACATCCTGATGGTCCAACTAAGACAATAAATTCTTTATCTTTAATCTCCAAATTAAAATCAGAGATAGCTTGATATCCATTTGGATAAACTTTATATATATTTTTTAATTCAAGTGCCATAATATTTCCCCCTTTTTTAAATTAATAAATCTTTGTATTTATCATCTTTCTTCAGTTCTTTATAAACTAAGAATGAAATCCAAACAGCTCCAAGATTATTTAAATGTGTATTATCAACTAATCCTTCCATATAATTATCATAACGACCTTTTGGAAGAACCATATAATATTTGCTATTGTAGAAATATTCATATGGCTTTAACTCATCATAAGTTATTTTTTCTAAGTCAATGCACTTAGCGTCTAATCTTAGAGCAAGTTTTTTCATTTCATCAGGATAATCTAAATGTGTTCTTAACAATTTTTCATCCTGATACTTTAGCCTTGTAATTGATGTTAAGAAAATAACATCAGCACCTTTTTCTTTAATTTTATCGTACATGAATTTCAAATTATTAACATATGAAGTTTTCGAATCAGTATATCTTGTTTCATCTTCTTTCTTTTCATCATTATGTCCAAAAGAGATAAAAGCAATATCACCTTTTTTAGTAACGGATAAAGCAGCATCAAATAAACCCTCATCAATAAAAGATTTAGTACTTCTTCCATTTTTAGCAAAATTTTTAAATAATATTTCTTTTTCTGATCTTACAAATTCATTAAATTTGCTTGGCCATCCAGTTTGTGGAAAAGTACTCATGTCATTTTGCTGCATGAGTGAGTCACCAAGAAAAACAAAATTCATCTTTTTACCTCCTGCAAAGATGAATTTAAAAATGAATTTAAATCATCTTCACTAAATCTTGCACAATCACCTAAAATAGTCTGTTCTAATATACAATTAGCCATACCATATCTTAATGCTTGATTAATATCATTTTTATTTTTTAATAAACCATGCAAATAACCAGCAACAAAAGCATCACCTGCACCGATTCTATCAAATATTTCAAATTTATATTTATCTGAAATATAGGTTTCATCTTTACTATAAGCAAATCCTTGCATTATTTGTTCTCTTGAAGAAATGATTTCTCTTTCTCGAGAAAAGATGTAATCAAAACCATATTCTTTGCAAGCATCATTAAAGAAATTTTTATCATCATGAGAAAAACCAAGTAGTGTTTTAATATCCCATTTTGATGCTGATACGATATCAGCATAGTTAGTAACTATAGGATATATCTTTTTAGCATCATCAATTGATAAAAGTTTAGAGCGATAATTAAAATCAAATGAAACCTTTAATCCTAATTTTTTAGCGATCTTCATGGCTTCAATTGTCGTGCATCTAGCTTTTTCAGAAATAGATAATGAAATGCCTGAGACATGGAAAATGCAGCCATCTTTTAAAATGCTTTCAAAATCAAAATTTTCAGGTCTCATTTGTGCAGCAGATGACCATTTTCTATTATAGATAACAACGCTTGGTCTTACTCCTTCACCCTCTTCAACAATTGAAGTTCCTAAAGGGTGTTGACCTCTTTTTTGAATGAATGAGGTATCAACATTTTGCGTTTTTAAATAATCAATAGCACCTAAACCAAGCTCATCATCGGAAACACGGGTTATATATCTTCCTTTGTGTCCTAAATGGCATAATGAAATGATGACATTAGCTTCACTTCCACCATAATTTGCAACATAGTTTCTTGCTTCTCTAATTAAAGTTCCTCGTTCAGCAGTGAATCTTATTAAAAACTCGCCTAATCCGATTATTAATTTATCATTTAATTTACTCTTCATAGTCTAAAACTCCTTTACTTTTAACAAGAAGTTTCTGATTATTAACTTCAACATAAATATCAGATTTAGAAGGATTTACAAATCTATTATCACGATAATAAAGCATTGCTGCATCATTTACATAATCATATATTTCACCATTTGATAGGGAAATTGCTTCTTTATCTTCATTTATTTTTTTGATGATATCTTCTAAAAGATAGAAATTATCATCAATAGCAAATTCATATGAATGACCCCAAATATATAATAAAGACAATTCTCTATCGTCGTTTTTAAATCTATTAATGACATCAAATATTTTTTTATCGCGATGATGGATGGTTGGATTCCACATTAAAAAATTGTAAGGTAAATAAAAATCATATGTTGATCTTGTTGTTCTTGAATATGTAATACCTAATTCTTTTTCAAGTCTTATAGTATCCTCATTATATGTTCCGTATGGATAACAAAAAGCATCAATTTTTTTATTAAATAGTTTTTCTAAAGCTTCTTTATTCTTTAACATTTCTTCTTTCTGCTTAGCATTATCTATATTTTCCATATGTGGATGAGTAAAAGAATGAGATGCAATTTCAAATCCGTCATAAATATGAAAATCTTTATCTAAATCGAGATAAGAGCAATCAATTTCCTTACCATCTTTATTTAAACGATACTTAATTTCTTTTGATTTAGCATAATTCAAATTAAAAGTTGCTTTAACATCATATTTGTTAAAAATTTCAATCATTGTCTTATCATGAATGATTCCATCATCATATGAAAATGTGAAAGCTTTTCTTTTAAATTTAGGATACAACAATCTAAAATTCATAATCTTATTTAACTGATTTATATTCTAATGCAACAAAGTTTTTATTGACACATGCAAAAATATTTTGAACACTTTCTAATGCAATAGCAGAAGCAGTTGCACCTTCAATTTTTTCCCATAATTCATCATTATTAAACGCTTTTTCTGCCAATTCATCAAGTAATGTTGGATCATCTTCATCGATATTAGCAAGAGAAGGGTTATAGCACCAAGTTCCTGACTTAGCCACTATTGTTTTACGACCACCATTACTGGCTTTGTAATTTAATTGTTTATTTGAAAAATACTGATCAATTTTATCAATAGCTTCATAATAAGAAGTATATCTACTGCTTCCTTTTACAATTTTACCATCTGTAAATGCAGGCAAAACCATACTGTCAGTATAATTATTTTCACCGCTCAACTTTAAAAGTTTGATATTTTCATTTTTATAAGCATCATAATATGCTTGAGCTGAAGAGCCTAAATCACTTGAAGCGGCTCTTGGTGTAATGTATGTTATTAAATCACCTTCAAGAGGTTTTTCTTGAGAATTTGGAAGAGAATATTTAATGTATTCACCTAAATTGTACAATTTATCACTGCTATCTCTTAGTGCTCCTATCCAAATTTGATTACCTACTTGTATATATTTTGCATAATTAATAGTCTGACTATTAACGCTTACCTCAATAACATCAAGTTTATCTTTATCAGCATTTGACACTTTGGCCCAATATGAAGGAGTATATATTTCTTCAATATCACTTGAGACAATTCTGCCTTTTTTAACACGTGTTGTTACTTTAGAAACAAAAATTTGATTATGTATAGATGATTGATTAATTCCATAAGCAGTAGATTCGTACACTTTGTTACAACTAGATAACGAAAAGACACTGCTGACTGCAACAAGTGATAAAAAAGTATTCATTTTTTTAATCATATTTTTCTCCTTAATAATCAATTGGTTAAATATTTATTTAGGCTGTTTACCAATATAAGCTAATATTCCACCATCAACATATAAGATGTGCCCATTAACAAAATTAGAAGCATCACTTGCTAAAAAGACAGCAGGGCCTGCTAAATCTTCAGGATTACCCCATCTATTAGCTGGAGTTTTTGCTCTTATAAACGAATCAAAAGGATGCATGGAACCATCTGCTTGTTTTTCTCTAAGTGGTGCAGTTTGTGGAGTAGCAATATAACCAGGGCCTATACCATTACACTGAATATTGTATTCACCATATTCAGAACAGATATTTCTTGTCAACATTTTAAGACCACCTTTAGCAGCAGCATAAGCAGAAACTGTTTCTCGGCCAAGTTCAGACATCATTGAACAAATGTTAATAATTTTACCATGTCCCAATTTGATCATATGAGGAATGACAGCTTTAGAAACAATAAATGGTGCAACTAAATCAACATCAATAACTTGTCTAAAGTCACTATCACTCATATCAGTCATAGGAATTCTTTTAATGATACCAGCATTATTAACTAAAATATCTAAGTGACCATAAGTTTTAATAATATCATCAATCATTTCTTTAACTTGTTCTTCTTTAGTTACATCACATACATAACCTTTAGCATCAATTCCAAGTTTTTTATAAGCTTCAACACCCATCTTATTTTTTTCAGGACTCAAATCATTAAAAGCAATTTTGGCACCAGCTTTAGCAAAGGCTGAAGCAATAGCAAAACCAATACCATATGATGCACCAGTTACTAAGGCAACTTTGCCTTCAAGTGAAAATAAATTATCCATATTTTTTCTCCTAATTTAACAAATAATATTATACTAAACTTGTATACAAGATTTAAGCACTTACATTTTAGATTGTATTGATAATACAAAACTATTTTCTTATTAAATTTGTTGTTGTAAATTTGATAGTATTATACTATAATGTTTAATTGTGTTGGGCCTGTAGCTCATCTGGAAGAGCGCGTGCTTTGCAAGCATGAGGTGGAGAGTTCGAGCCTCTTCAGGTCCACCAATAATGAAATTACATAGGTTTGATAGAAATATCAAACCTTTTTTATATCAGTTTTGCACTAAATAGTGATTTGAAAGAAATCATGATTCTAATTTAGCTACAAAATATGCAAGAACTTGCAAAAAAGTAGAAGGGAAATGGAAATTAAAAGAGAAAAATATTTAAATCTAATGAAAAATCACTTATGGTAACGTTACTATAAAAAATCATATTGAATACATAAAGTACTCCTTTTTACTTTCAGAAGCAATGCGTTATGACATAAAAGGCAAAAAATATATTTGTGCTAATTCTTTATAGATATTGGAATTAGAAATGCTTTAATAAACTTCAACAAACTGAACCTACCCATATTATGGAAATATCATCTACAATGAATTGATCATAAGAGGATATTCAATTGATGTAGGTATAGTTAAAATAAATGGATCAAATAAAAAAAGGAAATTTTGTTTCTAAGCAGATTGAAACTGATTTTGTTTACAATAACTTAATGAAAGATTATACATTCAGTCAGTTTATAATATGGTAATAATTGATAAGTTAATACAGGAAAAGAGACTACTATTACATATAAAAGATAACTTTAAAAAGATTATAATAGTAAATAACATGATAAAAAAATATAATACCAAAGAAGGGATAGAGGTCATAAGTTTAAAAGACTGGTTACTAAATTAATTGCTATAATATTTACTAGAGATATTAAGAGGTTATAGAAGATGCAAAACAGTGAAAATGAAATTTTCAATAGTAGCAATAATATTAATTTGCAAAATACAAATAACAATAACTATTCCTATTATCAAAAGTTGATGAAAATGAGTTACCAAGAACTTGTTTCTTTTTTGCAGCAAAAATATGGAAAAGTAAATGGTGACTATTTTCTAGACAAAGAATGTAAAAAACAAAATTGTAGCATTAAAAAAGGAAGCGAAGGACTTTTTATACACCATATTGATGAAGATAAAGCAATCATGTTAGCTGTTTCAGAGTATGCTATAAATAATCCATTTGATTATCAAAAAGCAAATAGATTAGTTTATTGCAATTTATTAGAGCATTATTTACTCCATATCTTAATTTATGAAGAACAAAAACCAGAAAACGCTAATCAAAAGGAGAAACAAGGTTTAGGTGGTGCAATAAATTATATATGTATAGAATTAAATAATTGTTATGGAGGTTATAATTATAAAAAAGAATTCAGCAAAGTAGCCAAATCATTAATAATCAATGATTATGACTCATATGTTTTGATGGCTAAACGATTATGGCATGATATCAAAAATGACAATATGCTTTCTACTGATAGAAAAAAAGTTGCACTCATAAAACTAGTTATAAATAAAAATAAAGACGTAGATAAAAATTTATTTAGTGAACTTGCTAAAGTTGATTAGTTTTATAATTATTATCATTAACCTAATTAAAAATATAGCAACTCTTTATAACAAGTAAAAGTTTCAATATAATTAATCACACACCAAAGCAAAAAAATACATCTAGAAGTTAATCTAAATGTATTTTATATTTATTTAAAAGAACTGTATTTTATTAGCCAGATTATTCTTTAACTAAAATAACAGGATTATCAATATTGATAGTATGATTTTTAACTTCAAAATGATTATCAGTTAAAATATCTCGATAATGACCATCATAAAGTTTTTCACAATGTATGTCATTAAAATTCTCTGCAAAATTTAAAACAGCAACTTCATGATAATTATTATCATAACTATTATCAATAACAAGTGATTTAGATGATGAATTTAAAACATTGCTTGTTCTTAAATGATTATTGATATCTCTATTCTTTAATAACGTATTCTTTTTAAAGAAATCAAAATAAGCATAATCATTAATATTTAAATTGATTGTTTCTTTTTCAAATAAATTTGGTTTGATGTTATCTTTACATTCCTCGCCGTTATAGACAAAGGCAGCACCTTTAGTAAAGAAAGTCAAAACTAAGACAGAACGGATAAATGATTCAGCATGTGAATAAGAAGCAATTCGATCTTGATCATGATTTTCAATAGCTCTTAAAATCATTCCACCGCTATTTATGGAATTAGTCTCAACAAGAAGAGCACCTTTATATTGTTCTAAATATTTTTCATCTTTAGTATGAAGGAATTTATTTAATGGTTCCCAGCTAGCATAATGATAGCAAGCATCGATTCCAGCCTCAAAAAGTTCTTCATTAGAATAAGCTTTATATCCTTGCATTCTCATCAAATTGATGAATGCTGAATCAACAGCCTCAGCAATATAAATAATATCTTTATTTAATTTTCTAACTTCTTCTTTACTATGAGTGAAGAATTCTTTTCTGATGATACTTGCAACATCAAAGCGATATCCATCAACTCCAAGTTCAGCATAAAATTTTAAAACACTAGTCAAATATTTCTCAACGTTAGGATTATCGTGATTTAAGTCAATAATATCACTCCATTCAGGAAATTTAGCTTTAACATTTCCGTTTTCATCTCTTAGATAAAAATCAGGATGCTGCGTAAGTAAAATACTATCTTTACTTGTATGGTTAAAAACAACATCTAGGATAACTTTTAATCCTATTTCATGAGCTTTAGTGCATAAGTTTTTAAAATCTTCAACAGTTCCCAAGTCTGGATTTATTTTCATATAATGAGAAATAGAATATGGTGAGCCATATGTTCCTAAACGATCAACTTCACCAATAGGATTGACAGGAAGAAGTTGAATCATAGTTACACCAAGAGATTTGATGTATTCTAATTTGTTAGTAACCTCATTTAATGTGCCTTCACTTGAGAAATCACGAGTGAAAACTTGATAAATAACATCTGTATTTTTTAAACTGTTCATAATTTTTACCTCAACAATAATTTTACTATATTTTTATAATAACTATAATAAATAATGTTAAAATATTTTTGAGGTGGTTTTATATGACATTTAATAAAAGAACTAATGGTATCTTACTTCACATAACTTCTCTTCCTTCTAAGTATGGAATCGGAACACTTGGCGAAGAAAGTTTTAAATTTGTTGATTTTTTAAAAAGAAGTGAAGTCAAAATTTGGCAGCTTCTTCCTTTATCAGTCACAAGTTATGGCGATAGCCCTTATCAATCATTTTCAACTAATGGACTAAATTATTATTTCATTGATTTAGATGAACTTGTCAAGCAAGGCTTACTTACTCAAAAAGAAATTGATGACGCCGATTTAGAAGATGAAAATAAAAGAAAAGTAAATTATGCTAAACAATATTACAATCGTCTTCCTCTTCTAAAAAAAGCTTTCTCGCGTTTTAATAAAAATGATCACAAATTTAAGAAATTTGTTGATGAAAAAGAATATTCTGATTTTGCTTTCTACATGACTTTAAAAAATATTAATGCTGGTAAATGTTGGCTTGAATTTGATGAAAAATATAAAACATATACTCCTGAAATTGAAAATGAAGTCATATCTTCCTACCATGATGAATATCTATTTTATATTTGGACCCAATTTGAATTTTTAAATGAATTTAAAAAATTAAAAGATTATGCCAATAAAAATGGAATTCAAATCATGGGCGATATGCCAATATATGTCGCTTTAGATTCAGTTGATTGTTATAAACATCCTGAACTTTTTGCGTTTGATGAAGACAATAGACCTACTCTTGTTGCAGGTTGTCCACCTGATGCATTTGCAACAACTGGCCAATTATGGGGTAATCCAATTTATAATTATGAATATATGAAGGAAGATAATTTCAAGTGGTTCCATGATAGAATCAAATATAATGTTAAAATATTTGATATTTTAAGAATTGATCACTTCAGAGGTTTTGCTTCATACTATACCATCAAATATGGTGCACCTGATGCTGTCGATGGAAAGTGGGTAGAAGGGCCTGGTTTTGACTTGTTTAAAGGCTATACAAATCTACCAATTGTTGCCGAAGACTTGGGCTTTTTAACAGATGATGTTGTTAAACTTTTAAAAGAAACTGAATTCCCAGGTATGAAAATATTAGAATTTGCCTATGATGGTGATAGTAGTAATGATCATAAAGCCTCTAATTCAAATGTTAACTACATTTCATACACTGGAACTCATGATAATATGCCTTTATATGGCTATCTGAAAACTCTTTCTGGAACTTCTCTAGATAATTTTATTGAAGGTGTTAGAAATGATTGTTCGCTTCTTAATGTTGACTTTAATGATACAACTTTAAAAGATTTAACATTAACTACTTGTAAACTTGCATACGCATCTAATCAAATATGTGCTATTCTTCCATTACAAGATTTGCTTACAATGGATAATTCTGCCCGTATGAATGAACCTTCTACCTTATCTGATAAGAATTGGTCATTTAGATTTTTAAAAAGTGATTTTACAGATGATGTTTCTAACTTTGTTAAAGAGAATGTTAGAAGATATAATCGTTAAAATTTAATATCTATTATAAATTTCATTTTTTTTTATTTTTTTAATATCTTATTATTGATCACTTTTACTTAAATAATTTTAAAAAATATCATTTAAAAAGCAAAGATGAATCTTATCTTTGCTTTTTTTATATTAGTTACATAACAACATATATAAGCAGCTAACTTGTCATTCTGATTGTGTACAGATATTCATTTTCATAATTATAGTCAGCTTCTTTTATCTTTATTTCATATTTCGATATAGCATTATCATCATTACTAATTTTTTGACCCTCATCATTATAATAATAATCTAACAAATAATTTTCATCTTTTTTAAAATAGCGATTATATTTAAAAGAATAGAATCCAAAGGTATCAAGTATTACAAAATTATCAATAACTTCATCTATGTTAATTCTTATAACATCTTCAACATATTTATCATATACTTTAATATTATTATACTTAGCAATTTGACTTCTTATTGCATAAATTTGTTTATTTTCATCATCATTTATAAGACTATAATCTTTAATCTCTTCATCATATGAATATTTATAATCAGAAATGATACTTTTTACCGTTAATAAATCATGAACATTATTTGAAGCCGTTTTTGATACTTGGATATTTTCATCAACAAATAAGCCTTGATAATTTTGAAATTCTTGTGTAATACTATATTCATCATAATAGCCGTCTTTCACCACCTGAAGTTGTGCAGAGTTTAATCCATTTGAAAGTTTATGCATTCTCAGCTTTGTAAGTCTAATTTTCCTTACTAAATTATTCATATAATTTTTTGAATAACCAATTTTTCTATCATTAAACATTCCAAAAGATTTTTTATATGTTATATTCATATTTTCAACTCGGCAGAATGAATTGAAAGCATCTTTTTCATTCATCCACTCTTTGCAGTTAATAGGTAAACGTAGCTCACTTGGTAGATAAACAGCTGGTCGATATTTATACATGTAGCTTCCTACTTCACTATATGGTGCTACTTGATAATAAAGATATTTATCAGTAAATTCATTTCTTCTTTCTGGATTTGGTAAATGTTTGCCAGCCATATTTACAAGACCATCAAATTCATATCTTTTAATGTATATCAACTCATCCTTAGTAGTTGTTAATTGATATGGAGAAAGACAATTATTACAGATATGCGATGATAAATTACTTCTTTCTATTTCACCAGAATTACTAAAATTACCATATCTTATAATGACAGGAACAAATGCCACGTAGCCATCTTCTTCTTTAATAGAATTAGTTATATATTTATATCCTGCATTATATTTTTTACTGATTGTCTCATCTTTTTTATAACGTATATAATGATATGTCGTTGAATTATCATATTTTTTAAATTTAGCAATTTTATAAATAAATTCATCTTTTATAAAAGAAGTATCTTCTAATATTTGATACTCTTTATAATTTTCAACAAATGACATCCCTTCAACATTTTCGGTTTTGAATTCTTCACTATTTTCACTATTTATATTATATACATTGAATTGATATGCTTGCTTACTTGACTTAACTACAGTCTCTCTTGTATCTTTGTAGATTCTTTCATTATAGCTATCATTTAAAGAAAATGAACTTTCTACTTCTTCTAAATTCGATGTCAAGTCTCCATTACTATTTGCAAAATAACTTCCAATTTTTCTTTTATCAGTATATTTAACTCCATCGATTTGATAATTTAATTTATAATTATCATATTTAGTAATCTGATATGTATTATTATCTTTAACATATACATCATCATGCTTATGTGTATAACCAGCATCTTTTAAAGAACCATAATAATAAGTTTTACCGTTTTTTGAAAGTTCATTTAAAGGTATTTGCTCTTTATTATTAGTCTTATTTTCACTAACTTCATCTTTTTTATCTTCTTTTATCTCTTCTTTGTTTATAATAGATGAAGATTCTTTATTTACTTGATCAGAGCAGGATGTTAAAAAAGCTAATGATAAAAAAGCTAAATTTTTTATAATTTTTATTTTTTTCATATTTATTCCTCCATCTACTATTTAGTTTGAAGAATAAATATTTTTAAATTATTTCTTTTAAAATAAAAAAAGAGCTACTTTGAAAGTAGCTCCATTAGTTTTAATTAATCAACAAATGAGACGATAGCAAGCTGGGCTTGATCACCACGTCTTGTTGAAGTTTTAATTACTGATGTATATCCGCCGTTTCTATTTTTATATTTAGCACCATATTCATCAAATAATTTTTGTAAAGCAGTCTTATTAGTCTTTGGATCAATAAATTGAGGTCTAACAAAACTTGCAGCAAGTCTTCTAGCAGCTAAATCACCTTTTTTAGCATAGGTAACAAGTCTATCAGCTTCAGCTGAGACTCTTTTAGCAACAGGAAGAGTTACTTCAACATGTCCAGAAATGATAAGTTGTGAAACAACATTTCTGAGCATATTCTTTTCTTTATCTGAGGTGTAACCAGCTTTGAATCTGACACCGCCTTTACCATGAACGTTTTTTCTACCGATTGTGGCCATATTAATTATCTCCCTTTAATTCCATCATCACTCATCAATGATAAGTCAAGGCTTGCAAGTTTATCAAGAATTTCTTTATAAGATTTCTTACCAAGATTTCTAACAGTCATAAGTTCACTCTCTTTCATATTGCAAAGATCTTGAACTGTTTTAAGACCATTTCTCTTTAAACAATTATATGAACGGACTGATAAATCTAAATCCTCAAGGGTCATAGAATTGTACTTGTCTTCACTCTTGCTTTCATTAGCAGAAATGATATCCATCTTTTTAACTTTTTCATCTAAGTCTTCAAATAATTTGAAGTGTTCTTCTAAGATTTTACTTGCTAATGCAATACCATCTGCAGGAGATGTTGAACCATCAGTTTTAACTTCAATATTTAGTTTCTCATAATCAGCATCGTGACCAACACGAGTAGGTTCGACATTAATTTTAACATTGAGAATTGGAGAGAAGTTACTATCGACAGGAATAGTATTGATTGGAAGAGAAGAATTTTTGTTCTCTTCAGCAGTAACAAAACCTCTACCTTTCTTGATATAGAAAGTGGCTTTGAAATGTCCACCACTAGGAAGATGGCATAAAACTAAATCTTTATTGACGATTTCAATAGAATCTTTAGTTAAAATATCACCAGCGGTGACTTCTTTTTCTTGACCAATAGCTCTGACATCTAAAGTGAGTTTTTGTTCAAGATAAAATGAATCATCATGTTCAATAGTATCAGTTAAAACGATTTCTTTAACTCTCAAAATAATTTGAGTCAAATCTTCAATAACACCATCAAGAGGAGTATATTCATGAAGAGCACCATCAACAGTAACTGCATAAATTGCAATGCCTGGAAGAGAAGAAAGAAGGACTCTTCTTAAAGCATTACCGACAGTGGTTCCAAAACCTCTTTCAAGTGGTGAAACATCGAAACTACCAAAATTAGATTCTTTCTCATTAGTGACAACACTAAATTGTGGTTTATAAAATTCTTTCATTTAATTATTTCCTTTTACTATAAATTATCCACGTGGACGTTTTGGAGGACGGCAACCATTGTGTGGAATTGGAGTAACATCTGCAATTGATGTAACTTTAAGACCAACAGTCTCTAAAGCACGAACAGCTGTTTCCCTACCTGGTCCTGGACCTTTGATTTCAACATCAACACTTCTTAAACCGCGATCATAAACAGTTTTAGCAACATTGCTAGCAGCAACTTGAGCTGCGTATGGAGTTGATTTTTTTGTACCGCTCATACCGCAAGTACCAGCACTTGCCCATGCAATAACCTTACCGCTTTCATCAGAAATGGAAACGATGGTATTAGAATAGGAAGCATGAATGTGGCAAACACCTTTGGTGAAATTTAATTTAGTCTTTTTCTTTCTAATAGTGGTCTTTTTCTTTGCTGCTTTTTTAACAGGTTTACCACTTGCTTTATTTTCAATATCAGCCATTTTTAAGCTCCTTTATTACATAGTTGCTTTCTTGTGGTTAGCAACAGTTTTTCTTGGACCTTTGCAAGTTCTTGCATTAGTCTTGTCTCTTTGACCACGGCAAGGAAGAGATCTCTTATGTCTTTGACCTCTATATGTACCGATTTCTTCAAGACGTTTGATTGATAATGATACTTCTCTTCTTAAATCACCTTCAACAACATATTTGCTGACTTGATTTCTGATAGCTGTAAGTTCTTCTTCAGAACAATCTTTAACTTTTTTAGTACCATCAACTTTTGCATCAAGACAAATTGTCTTTGCTCTTGTTAAACCTATACCATAGATATAACGAAGAGAATAAATTAATTGTTTATTATTTGGAATGTCAACACCGGCGATTCTAGCCATATATATTTCTCCTTATTAACCTTGTCTCTGTTTATGTTTTGGATTGGAACAGATAACCATTACACGACCTTTTCTTTTAATAACCCTGCAATTAGGGCAGATAGGTTTTACTGAAGCTCTAACTTTCATTATAAGTCTCCTTATTTATTTATATCGGTAAACAATGCAGCCATTTGTTACATCATAGGGAGAGATTTCAAGCGTGACCTTATCTCCAGGTAAGATTCTGATTTTATTCATTCTCATCTTTCCAGAGATTCTGGCTCTGATCACAGCACCGCCTTCAAGCTTTACCGAATACTTTTCAGCAGGGAGAGTCTCTATTACAACACCCTCCATTTTAATAAAATCTTCTCGGCTCATCTTTTATCCTCCATTTCACGTAAATGTCTTCTGACATTTTCATCTACTGAAGTGATGATTGCTCCAGTGGAAGTAATAATAACATCGTTTTCATAATGACACGTCAATTTTTTGTCTTTTGAAACGACTGTCCATTCATCAGATAAAATCTCAATAGCATTTTTACCTTGCATTACCATTGGCTCGATAGCAAGGGTCATACCTTCTCTCAGTATTGGTCCTAAACCTAAAGAAGGTTCATAATAATTGTAAATGAATGGATCTTCATGCATTTGTTGACCTAAACCATGTCCACCATATTCTTTAACTAAAGAATAACCATACCTATCGGCTACTTTATTTATGGCGATGGAAATCTCAGATAATCTGATACCAGGTTTTAAGATCTTATATGCTTCAAAGAAACATTCTTCGGTGCAACGGATGAGCCTTTTCGCTTCATCGGAGATGTTTCCAACTGCAAATGTCCTACAAGCATCACCTTGGAATTTGCTACTATCGACATTACCAATATCAAGGGAAATAATGTCGCCATCTTTTATTATATCATGCTTAGATGGGATACCGTGAATTAATTTTTCATTAATTGAAGTACATATATAGCCAGGAAAGCCACTATAGCCATAAAATGTCGGTTTGCAACCTTCATCTTCAATAAATTGCTTAGCTTTTAAGGCTATGTCATAGGTAGAAATACCAGGTTTTATCTCTTTCTCAAGACGATCAAAGACGCGTCCTAGTTTTTTTCCAACCTCAATCATGAAATTCTGTTCACGAGGTGATTTAATAATAATATGTGAGCTGTTACTCATCTAATTTCCTCTTCAAGAAATCTTTAATTTGATCAAACACTTCATCTATTGATAAAAGTGCATTCACTTCATATAAGATACCTTTCTTCTTGTAATATTCAACAAGTGGGAAAGTCTTCTTTTGATAGTCTTCAAGTCTGACTTTAAAACTCTCTTCTTTATCGTCTTCTCTTTGAACTAAAGTGGAAGAGCAGTTATCACAAATGTTATCAACTTTAGGTTTTTTATTTTTAAGTGAATAAGAAGCACCACATTTAAGACATACTCTTCTTGATGAAATACGGCTTATAAGTTCATCATCATCAGCAACTAAGGAGATGACAGCAGTTAATGATGTGTTTAATGATGATAAGATGCTTTCAAGCTCATCAGCTTGATTGACGGTTCTTGGAAATCCATCAAGCAAAAATCCATTTTTTACATCATCTAAAGCTAGTCTTTCTTTAACAAGCCCATTAGTCACTGAATCAGGAACTAATTTACCGGCTTGAATGTATGAAGAGGCTTCAAGACCAAGTTCAGTTTTATTTGATATTGCTGCTCTAAACATATCACCTGTTGAGATATGAACAATGTCAAACTCATTGCAGATAAGTTCTGACTGGGTCCCCTTGCCAGAAGCAGGAGGACCAAGCAGAATAATATTTAATGCTTTATTTCTATTCATAATTATAATTCACTCTCTGAATAACCATTACCAGCTAAGATACCATTGATTTGATTGTTAAGTTCAAGTGCAACACCAACAACAATGATAAGACCTGTACCACCTAAGGCAAGTGATTGAGGAACTGCTCCAGACAAAGTCAAAATCAAAGGAAGAAGAGCAACAAGCGTTAAAGCAAGTGAACCTATGAAAGTGATACGATATAAAGTCTTAGAAATATATCTTTCAGTTTCAGTTCCAGGTTTAATACCTGTGATATAAGTACCGCTGTTTTGGAAATTTTCAGCAATTCTTTCAGGATTGATTTCAAGTTGAGAATAAAAGTATGCAAAGACAATAATCAAAATAGCGTAGATAATTGTTCCCCATGGGAATGAGACACTACCCATCTTAGTCATTGCTTGATAATTGAATACTTCTTCAATCTTTTTAGCCCAATCAGGTTCATTACCACCAGAGAATAAGTTGATGATGATGCTTGGAGCAACCATAATAGATGATGCAAAGATAACAGGCATAACTGAACTTGCATTAACTTTTATTGGTAAAAATGATGCTTTAGTTGTTTCAATATCATTGGATTGACTTTGATTTGAATGAGAGACAGGTAATTTTCTAACTGACTTTTCAATGAAAGTTACAAAGATAATGATAGCAACATATGAAATCAAATATAAGGCGATTTGAACAGCACCTTCAAGTATCAGTGATGGATCACCAGTATTGACTCTATCAGTCAAGAAATTAGAGAAGGCATTTTGAATTTGAGCAGGAAGTGAAGAAATGATACCTACAAAAATCATCATAGATATACCATTTCCAATACCCTTATCAGTTATTTGATCACCCATCCAATTTAACATCATTGAACCAGCGACCATAAAGATGATAATTTTTGTATATCCCCAAGCTGATTTATCAGCAATAGTGATACCAGTTGCATTTTGTAAAGCAACGATAATACCATATGCTTGAATAGCTGCTAATATAACAGCTAACATTCTTGTGACCATATCCAATTTTTTACGACCAGTTTCACCTTCTTTTGTCATCTGAGTTAAAGCAGGTAAAACATCCATTGATAAAAGTTGAACAATAATCTGACTGGTAATATATGGTGAAACACCAAGAGCCAAAACAGAAAAGTTTTGCAAGGCACCACCGCCCATCATATTCAGGATAGAGAAAGCATCATACTTATTATCCCAAATACTTTCGTTGACAGTGACACCAGGAACAGTGATAGCAGACCCTATTCTAAAGACAAAGAAAATTGCTAAAGTAAATAATACCCTATTTAAAACATCCTTGTTATGAAAAAATGCTGCTACTTTACTCATTATTTATCCCCTTCTTGTTGTAAAGAAGCGACAAAAAGCTCTTTTAAAGCGACTCTTGCATCCTTTAAAGAGACAACAGTTGCAGTTCCTTTCTTATCTTCAATTGCTTTGATAGCAGATTTGGAGAAAGCTTGAGCTTTGACATCAAGTTTCTTAGAAAGTTGACCTTTACCTAAGATCTTGACAGGACTATTTAAATTTTTGATGATGTTATGTTCAAGTAAAGCTGTGTTATCGACAACATCACCATCAGAGAAATGTTTCTCTAATTCTAAAACATTGACAGGAACATATTCAACACGGTTGACATTTTTAAAACCATGCTTTGGAAGTCTTCTATATAATGGTAATTGACCACCTTCAAAACCAAGAGGCACTTTTTGACCTTGTCTAGCACCTTGACCTTTTTGACCACGGGTAGAGGTTTTACCCATACCAGAACCGATACCTAAACCGACTCTCTTTGGTAAGTGTCTACTGCCTTTGGCAATTTTTAAATTATGTAATTCCATAAATTACCTCCTAGTTTGCTTTCTTATCTTCTTTAGCAGAATTTTCAGAAGCTTTTAAGGTTTTACCATATCTATTTTTAAGAATTTGTGGATATGATTTTAAATTATCTAAAGCATCGATTGTAGCTTTAACAACGTTGGATTGTGTTCTACTACCATAGATTTTAGAATAGACGTTTTTAACGCCTGTAAGTTCTAATATAGCACGGACAGCACCACCAGCGACAAGTCCAGTACCTTCTGGTGCTGGTCTAAGTAAGACAGAGGTAGCACCAAATTTTCCATAAATTGGATGAGTGATAGTACCTTTGACTAAGGTCACTTTGTGGAGATCTTTATTAGCAGAAGAGATAGCCTTTTTGATTGCATCAGGTACTTCATTTGATTTACCAAGTCCATATGCAAATCTTCCTTTATGATCACCGATTACAACAAGGGCTGAGAATCTCATTCTCTTACCACCTTTGACAACTTTGGTGATGCGGGAGATTTTGATGATTTTTTCATCAAACTCTTTGACTACATCATTTCTTTTTGCATTACCTTTTGAATTACGATTAAATTTTCCTTGAGGTTTTGCATTTTTATTTTGTGGTTTCTCAGTTTTAGAAACAGATGATACATCAGTTGTATCATTGACTCCATTCTCATTAGAATGGTTGATATTTTTATTTTCTTCCATTTATTAATACTCCTTAGAAGATTAAACCGCCTTCTCTTAAACCTTCAGCGACGGCTTTGACTTGTCCATGATATAAATAACCACTTCTATCAAAGACAACTTTGCTTAATTTTAAATCTTTAGCTTTCTTAGCTAAATCTAATCCAACACTTTTAGCAGCTTCACAGTTAGAAGGATTATCAAGTTGTAATTTAGCACTTGATGAAGCAGCTAAAGTGATACTTTTATCATCATCAATAAGTGATGCATAGATAAATTTATTAGATCTGAATATTGAAACTCTTGGACAAGAAGAAGTTCCATTTATTTTAGCTCTGACTCTGACATGACGATGTTTACGTTGAGCATTTTTATTGAATGTTTTATACATACGACTTCTCCTTTAATTACTTACCACCAGCTTGTTTCTTAGCTGAAGCAGGTTGACGTAATGAAATGACTTCACCTTTATATCTGATACCTTTACCATGATAGACTTCAGGTTTTCTGACATCTCTTATCATAGCAGCCATTTGACCGACAACTTGTTTATCAATACCAGTGACAGTGATTTCAAGTTTGTTGATTGAAAGTTCAACACCTGGCAATGGGTGAACAATATCTTCATGAGAATGACCAACAAATAAGACTAAATCCTTACCACGAAGTTCAGCTCTGTAACCTGTACCTTTAATTTCAAGTGTCTTGGAATAACCATTGGTTACACCTTCAACCATATTGGCAACAATTGCTCTTGCAGTACCATGATTCATCTTATTTTTGATGGAATCATCTTCTCTTTTGACTTCTAAAACACCATCTTTAAGTTCATAAGTGATGTGTGGATTAAGTTTGGCTGTAAGTTCGCCTTTAGGACCTTTGACAGTCACTTTACCATTATCATTTGTAAAAGTAACAGTGCTAGGAATAGTAATAGGTTTTCTACCGATTCTTGACATATCTTCTCCTCCTTACCAAACGTAGCAAAGAACTTCGCCACCTAAGTTAGCTTTTCTAGCATTTTTATCAGTCATCAAACCTTTGGAGGTTGAGATGATTGCAATACCTAAGCCATTTAAGACTTTAGGAAGCTTCTCAGCAGTAGCAGTGACTCTTAAGCCTGGTTTTGAGATTCTTTTGATACCAGAGATAACTTTGTTACCTTCAGAATCATATTTTAACTTAATAGTTAATGTTTTATATGGTTTATCCTTTTCTTGTTCAACTGAATAGTCGAGGATAAAACCTTCTTCTTTCATAATTTTGCAGATTGCAACACAAGTTTTGGAAGTAGGAAGTGAAACTTCTTCATTCTTATTTAAACAAGCATTGCGAATTCTGGTTAACATATCGGAAATTGTATCGTTTACCATAGTTTCATCTCCTTATTACCAACTGGCTTTGTGCATGCCAGGGATTTCGCCTTTGTAGGCCATTTCTCTTAAACAAATTCTGCATAAGCCAAATTGTCTTAAGACACCATGAACTCTACCGCATCTTGAGCAACGAGTATAGTTTCTAGTTTTGAATTTTGCAGGTTTTGCACATTTTACAATTAATGCTTTTCTTGCCATACGTTTCTCCTTTACTTAGCAAAAGGCATTCCTAACTTAGTGAGTAAGTAGTTAGCCTCTTTATCAGTTTTTGCAGTAGTAACAATGATGATATCCATACCTTGGGTTCTGCTGACTTTATCATAAGAAATTTCAGGGAATATCAATTGTTCTTTGACACCTAATGAGAAATTGCCACGGCCATCAAATGCCTTGGAAGAAATACCGCGGAAGTCTCTGACACGTGGAAGATCGATGTTGACTAATTTATCAAGGAAGTCATACATTCTAACTCTTCTAAGTGTTGCTTTGATACCGACAGGTACACCTTCACGAAGTTTGAAGTTAGCAACAGATTTTTTAGCTTTGGTAACTATTGGATGTTGGCCAGAAATTGTTTCCATCTCTTTGACAGTTTCATCTAATACCTTAGCATTAGTTCCATTATCACCAAGTCTCATGTTTAAAACAATCTTGACTAATTTTGGACATTCCATGATGGATTTGTATCCAAATTCTTTCATCATTTCAGGAACAATTTCTTCTTTATAGAATTTCTCTAATCTGGAGACATCTTTGGCTACTTGATTACCTTTATTATGAGGTTTTTTTACAGAAACAGCATTCTTTTTTTCACTTGCCATAACATTTCTCCTTATTTAATAACTTCACCAGTTGTCTTTAAGACTCTGACTTTTTTATTATCAACAATCTTGTAACCGACACGGCTTGGTTTCTTCTTTGAATCAAGAAGAGCAACATTACTAGCATCGATTGGAAGATTGATGTCTTTAACATATCCTTTAGGATTTGCTTGACTAGGTTTGATGTTTTTCTTTCTAGCATTGACGCCTTCAACAACAACCTTATTTTCTTTTGGCATAGCTTTAATAACTTTGCCAGTTTTGCCTTTGTCACTTCCAGAAATGACAATGACTGTATCACCAGTTTTAACTTTCATCCTACTTCCTCCTAAAGAACTTCGACAGCAAGAGAGACAATTTTCATATATTTGTCACCTTGTTCACGGAGTTCACGAGCAACAGGTCCAAAGACACGGGTGCCTTTTGGTGAACCATCTTCATTGATTAAAACAACTGCGTTGTCATCAAATCTGATTGTTGAACCATCAGCTCTTTGATATGCTTTCTTAACTCTGACGATGACGCCTTTAACGACATCTGATTTCTTGACTTTGCCATTTGGAAGAGCATCTTTAACAGCACAAATAACAACATCACCGACTGAGGCACTTCTTCTGAAGCTTCCACCCATAAGATGGAAAACTCTAACACTTTTAGCACCTGAATTATCAGCAACAACTAAATTAGTTTCTGTCTGAACCATACTATTCTCCCTTCTTGACAATCTCAATTAAACGGAAACGTTTATCATGAGATAAAGGACGGCATTCTTCGAAGATAACAACATCACCGACATTTGCTTCGTTCTTTCTATCATCAACTTTGTATTTCTTTCTGATGGTGACTCTTTTCTTATAAATTGGATGGTTCTTATTGTTTTCAGTTTCAACAACAATTGTCTTATCCATTTTATTTGAAACGACAACACCTTGTAATCTTCTTCTAGCGGTCAATTCGACCTTGTTATTATTTTCCATATCTATTGACCTCCAATTTATTTGCTTGATTGTCTTTCATTTTTGACAGTAAGTAATCTTGCAATATCTTTTCTGACTTGATTCATCTTTTTTCCGTTATCTAATTGACCAGCTTTAGCTTGGAAACGGAAATTGAGAAGTTCAGCCTTGAGTTCTAAGACCTTATCAGCGAGGTCTTGATCGTTGAGTTTTCTAATTTCTTCAATAGTCATTATTTATTCTCCTCGCCTTTTTTAACAACACGACTTGTTACGGCTAATTTATAACCAGCTTGACGTAAAGCTTTGATTGCATCAGCTTCAGCTAAACCACCAATTTCAAACATGACTGTTCCTTTATTGATGACTGCATTCCATGAATCAACTTGACCTTTACCATTACCCATACGGACTTCAGCAGGTTTTTTAGTGATACCTAAGTAAGGGAATACACGAATGTAACTCTTACCAACTTTTTTAGTATATTTTGATAAAACAACACGGGCAGATTCAATCTGTTTATTAGTAATAAAACCAGGTTCAGTTGAAACTAAGCCATATTGTCCAAATGCGACAGTATTGCATCTTGTTGCAACATTCTTAGGTCTGACAAGATGACTTCTACGCCACTTAGTTCTTTTTGGTTGTAACATCTTTATTCTCCTTTCTTAGTACCTTCACTATCCTTATTTGGATTTGGAAGAGGAGCTTTTACATCTTTTTTAACAAAGTTTTTACCTTTAGAATCTTTAGAGAAAGTTCTATTGGAACGATTTCTATTGTCTTCAGGTTTTTTAGCTCTCAATTCTTCATAGTTATCAGGAAGAGCAATCCAAACTTTGCAACCGATAACACCATAGGTAGTATGAGCATCAATATGTGCATAATCGATTGGTTGTCTTAAGGTATGAAGTGATAAGACACCTTCTCTGTATTCTTCAAATCTAGCAATTTCAGCACCGCCGACACGACCTTTAGTCATTGTCTTGCAGCCTTTAGCACCAGCTTTTAAAACTCTTTGAATAGCTTTCTTTTGAACAATTCTAAATGAAGCTCTTTGTTCAATTTGTCTTGCAATATCTTTGGCAACTAAAGTAGCATCTAAATCAGGATTATTTACTTCAATAACATTGATAATAACTTGATCATCATTCAATTTAAGAATTTTAGCTAATTCTTTTTTAATCTTCTTAATGTTAGCACCATCAGTTCCTTTGACAACACCAACATATTGGCACTTTAAGTTGATTTCAATTGAATTTTTATCGATGATACGTTTGATTTCAATTGAAGAGATTCTAGCATCAGCATTACTTTTCTTTTCAACTTTCTTATCATCAGTTTTAACTTCTATTTTGCTAGCAAGAGCATTTTTCTTTTTAGAAGTATGATCAAGTGTTTCTTCTAAATATCTTCTGATGTCAATATCTTGCTTTAAGTATTTGGCAAAATCCTTCTTGGAGGCATACCAAATTGAATTCCAACCGCGATTGATTCCTAATCTTAAACCATTAGGATTAACTTTTTGACCCATATTTTATATAGCCTCCCTAGATTTTAATGTGACATAGACATGTGACCATCTTTTAACTAATCCAGATGCTGAACCTTTAGCACGTGGAAGAATTCTTTTGAGCTTAGCAGCATCATTTGCTGTGATACTTGCAACATATAAGCTATCGCCATCCATATGGAAGTTGTTGACAGCATTTGCTTTGCATGATAATAATAATTTTTTAATATCAGCAGCACATAATTTGTTGCAGTTATCTAAGATGACAAGTGCTTCATTTAAGTCTTTGCCACGAATCAAATCAATGACAAGTCTAACTTTTCTTGGTGTGACACCATAATTATTAAGTTCAGCTTTAGCTTCATCGCGAAGAGCTGTGGTTACAGTTTCTTTTTCTTCGACTTTAGTTTTCTTTTCTTTAGCCATATCTCTTCTCCTTATTTACCATTAGATGAGTTGTCAGCACCAGAACGATGATGTGTAAATGTTCTTGTGAAGACAAATTCACCGAGTTTATGACCAACCATATCTTCAGTAACATAAACAGGGACAAATGCTCTACCATTGTGGACTGAGATTGTATGTTCAATGAATTCTGGGAAGATAGTGGATCTTCTTGACCAAGTTTTGATAACTTCTTTTTTACCGGACTTATTTTGTTCTTCAATTCTCTTGAGGAGTTTTGGATCACAATATGGTCCTTTTTTAAGACTTCTTGACATGAATTATATCCTCCAATTATTTACCATTCTTACGTCTGACAATGAGACGATCAGATTTGAGTTTACTTTGTCTAGTTTTAACACCCATAAGTCTTCTACCCCAAGGTGATCTTGGTGCATCATGACCGACAGGACATTTACCTTCACCACCACCATGAGGATGGTCGTTTGGGTTCATAGCAGAACCACGGACTGTTGGTCTTTCACCAAGCCATCTAGTTCTACCAGCTTTACCTTTTGATACAAGTGAATAATCTTCATTACCGACTGTACCGATGGTAGCACGGCAATTTAATAAAACTTTTCTAACTTCGCCAGATGCTAAACGAAGGATGCAGTATTTACCTTCTTTACCTAATATTTGAGCACCAGTTCCAGCAGCACGGCATAGTTGTCCGCCTTTACCAGGTTGAAGTTCAACATTGTGAACCATGATACCTTCAGGAATACTATTTAATTCCATGCAGTTACCAGCTTTGATTTCACCAGTTTTACCATCACTTAATTTTTCACCAACCTTGACGCCTTTATAACCTAATATATATTTCTTAACGCCATTTGCATCGTAGACAAGAGCAATACGACAGTTTCTATTTGGATCGTATTCAATTGCTTTGACAGTGAATGTTGACTCACCAGCTCTTTTAAAATCAATGATACGATACATTCTTTTGTTACCACCACCGATATGACGGCAAGTGATGTATCCTTGATTATTTCTACCACCAGTTTTTTTGAGTGGTCTAATTAAAGCTTTTTCAGGAGTCTTTTTTGTTATATCAGAGCCATCTAATGTTTGAAGATGTCTCATACCACCTGTGAGTGGATTGTATTGTTTAATAGCCATATTTATCTCCTATAATTTGCTATCGAGGATTATTCCTCAACTTTGCTAGCTTTCATTTCTTCGCTAGCAACAGCATCATTAAGTTTACCTAAATCGATACTAGAATCGAACTTAATGATGGCTTTTTTGATTCTGGTGTTATAGCCAGTATATCTTCCAACTCTTCTTTTCTTAGGTAAAGTATTAATGGTGTTAACAGCACTAACCTTGGTACCAAAGATTGCTTGGACAGCATTTTTAATTTCATCTTTGCTAGCTTTTGGATCAACAGCTAAGACGATAGAGTTATTAGTATCTTTTAAGATATTTGTCTTTTCAGTAGCAACAATATACTTTATAACGTCGAAATCTCTTTTGATTGGATTTCTGAAGTTGAATTCATTTTCAGTTTTCTTTTCTTCGACGACTTCAGTTTTCTTAGTTCTAGGCATTACTTAGTCTCCTTTTCGCATTCGCAGTGATCAGAGCAGCAATCACATGTTGGAATAACTTCTTTAGCTAAGATCAATTTGTTAGCATTGAGAATGTCATAAACTGATGTGTTATCAGCGAATACTCTATTGATAGTAGGAATATTTCTACTTGCTTTGATAACATTATCATTTGGTTGATAGAAAACAACAAGATTTTTCTTTTCATCAGCACCAACATTCTTTAATGCTTGAACGAATTCTTTTGTCTTAGTTCCTTTAAAGGAATTTTCATCAACAACAATAATATTGTTAGATTGAGCTTTTTCAGTTAAAGCTGAACATAAAGCGATGTAGTGATCGTTTTTATTCATCTTTAATTTATAGTTTTGTTTACCATCTGGTCCATGAACAACACCACCGTGTCTCCAGATTGGTGAATTGGTGGTACCGGCTCTTGCACGACCAGTATGTTTTTGACCATAAGGCTTACGGTTTGAACCATGAACTTCTGATCTATCTAATGTTTTAGCAGTTGAGACTCTTCTATTAGCTAAGTCAACTCTGACTGCCATTGAAACTAAATATTCATTGATTTCAGCTTGGAATAATTCACATGGTAATTCAACTTTATCAATTTCCTTACCTTCAAAGTCTAAAACTGGTAATACTAGTTCTTTATTTTCTTTTTTACTTGCCATATATCACCTCTTATTAGTTAGCTTTGCTTTCTTTTTCTTCAGCTTTTAAAGCTTCTTCTTTAGCTTTAGCCTCTAATGCTTCTTCTTGAATCTTCTCAATTTGTTCAACAGTTTCAGTCTTGTAGTTGACAAGCTTTGAAACTGGAATCTTTTTCTTTAATGATTTGATTGCAGAACGAATTTTCATAACTGAATATTTTGGACCAGGGACTGAGCCTCTGATGAGTAAGCAGTTATTATTTGGATTCACATCAACAACAACTAGATTGTGAATAGTAGTTGTTTGTGGTCTCCATTGTCCACCCATCTTTTTACCAGCATGGACACGGTTGTTGCATCTACCATTTGTTGCAAGTGAACCGATTTGTCTATGATATCCTGAACCATGACCTTTTGGACCGATGTGTGCATGATATCTTTTGATGACGCCAGTGTAACCATGACCTTTGCTTTTAGCAACGACATCGATGGCATCACCTGCTTCAAAGATTGAGCAATCAATTGTTGAACCGACTTCATGATTTGAATAAATTTCATCGCCTTCAAGTTCTTTGACAAAGTACTTTGGAGTTGTGTTAGCTTTCTTAGCAATACCAAGTTCGCATTTGTTAGCACGGCTTTCTTTCTTATCTTCATAGCCGACTTGTAAGGCTTCATAGCCATCTTTTTCAACTGTCTTCTTTTGTAAGACAACATTTGGAAGAACTTCAACGACTGTAACAGGATATGTTGTACCATCTTCGGTAAAGACAGAAGTCATTCCAATTTTTCTACCAATAACGGATTTCATTTTCGTCCCTCCCTATTACATAATCTTGATTTGAACATCAATACCAGCTGGAATATCGAGTTTCTTAGTGATAGCCTCGATAGTGGCCTTGCTAGGATGATTGATATCAATCAATCTTTTGTGTGTGCGAATTTCAAATTGTTCGCGTGAATCCTTGTCAACAAATGGTGAACGAAGGATTGTGAATAACTGTCTCTCAGTTGGAAGTGGAATAGGTCCAACAACTTTGGAGCCAGTACTTTTTGCTGCCTCAACAATCTTAGCGACAGCTTTGTCTAAAACGACATGATCATACCCTTTTAGACGTACTCTAATGTTTTTAACATCTGCCATTAAATAAACCTCCTTGCCTATGATCGAGTATAGGCTTCCGCTACGTATGAATTACCCGATTTATTGACAACCTTTAACGGCGTATCGGCAACTTCACACATCAACACGGGCTGAAATGGCATTCAGCGGATAAAATTATAATATAGTTAACTATATAATGTCAATGAAAAATTTACGATTTTTTCGAATATTTTTTTCTAGAAATTGACAACCTTTAAAGGCGTTTCTAATAAAAAATGTATGTAAGCAGTTTCATCATCTGTTTACATACATTTATAAATATATTGTTTAATATTTTTTATTTTGATAATATTTTTGAAAGTGAATTATAAATTTCATCTTCACACTTTTTAGCGGCTTTTTCATCAGCTTTAGACACTGATAAATAAGTCTTTAATTTAGGTTCAGTACCTGAAGGTCTAACAATAACATAAGAATCATCTTCTAATATGAATTTTAACACATTGCTTTTTGGAAGATTATCAACTCCTTTTGAATAATCAATAAGTTCTTTGACTTTTAAATTGCCAATTTTATCAACATCATTTCTAAATGAAGTCATTATTGAATTCATTTTATTAAATCCTTCTTCACCATCAAATTCAAAGGAATATAAAGTATTTAATGTATATCCAAATTTCTTATATAATTCCTCTAGTTTATCAAGTAAAGATAATCCTTTACTTTTATAATAGGCAAACATTTCAACAATTAAAGTCGAACCATTAACAGCGTCTTTATCTCTAACATAGGTTCCAGATAAAACACCATATGATTCTTCAAAGCCAAAAATATAAGAGTTTTCTTTTTTCTCGCTTTCTAAAATCTTAATTTGTTCGCCAATATATTTAAAACCAGTCAATACATCAATCATTTTAACATGGTAGCTTTCAGCAACTTTTCTGGCTAAAGAAGTAGTAACAATTGTTTTAACTGCAACTGGTTCTTTAGGCATTTTATTTAATTTGGTTTTTCGACTACATATATAATCAAGTAGCAGGGTGCCAGTTTCATTACCAGATAAAAGTTTAAAATTACCTTTTTTATCTTTAACAGCTATTCCTACTCGATCACAATCAGGATCAGTTGCAACAAGTAAATCAGCATCATATTTATTAGCATATTCAATTCCTAAATGCATTGCTTGTTCAATTTCAGGATTTGGATATGGACAAGTTGGAAAATAACCATTTGGGAATTCTTGTTCTTTAACTACTTGCACATTAGTATAACCTAACTCTTTTAAAGCTCTAGTAACTGGAACAAGACCAGTACCATTTAATGGTGAATAAATAATTGATATATCTTTATTAATTTTTTCATCACCAAGAAGTGATTGTTTTTTTACTTCTTCAATAAAAGCAGTCAAAACTTCGGGTTTTATATATTCAATCATATTTGTTTTAAAGCCATCATCCAATGAAATTCTCTTAATATCTTTAAATATATCAATTGATTCAATGTTATTTAAAACCTCATCAGCAACTTCATTAGCTATTTGGCAACCATCACTTCCATATACTTTGTATCCATTATATTTAGATGGATTATGAGAAGCAGTTATCATTACACCTGCACTTGTTTTTAAATAACGTGTTGCAAATGATAATGTTGGTACAGGAGAAATATAAGGATAAATATAAACTTTTATTCCGTTGGCTGCAAAAACACTTGCAGCAGTAAAAGCAAATAAATCACTTTTTAGTCTTGAATCTCGTGAAATAGCAATGCTTCTGTTTCCTTCTTTATAGTATTTTAATATGTAATTAGCAAGTCCTTGACTAGCTTTGGAAACAGTATAAACATTCATTCTATTTGTTCCAGCACCAATTATGCCTCTTAAACCACCTGTTCCAAATTCAAGGTCACGATAAAAAGCATCATTAATTTCATCAGAATTCATTTTTAATAATTCCTTATGCAAATCATTGTCTAATAATGCTTTTTTCAACCATAAATCATGAAGTTCTTTTATGTTTCTCTTTTCCATGTTAAATACCTCTATATAATTATAATAAAAGTCAAAACAAGTATAAAGAATAAAGAAATAAAAATCGCTTTGTATTTAACAAAGCGATTAATATACTTACATGTTATTTTAAAATTACCAGGTTAATGAAGAAGGTAAAACATCAATGAATGTAGTACCATCAGTATCTAATAACTGAAGTTTTTCAAGTTTAGGGAAGTTTTTATCAAAAATTTCTTTAGTAGTAAATGACTTTTTAAAATCTATCATAGTTCCATGATATTTGAAAGTTTTGACTTTGCTTTCATAAAATTGATAGTTCCATTTTCTAAAGCCACTGTCACATAAGCATCTAGACTTATATAGCTCGTAAATGATTTACGAAATCCACTGACTTCATAATTATTCCACCAATAATTGTCATATTGCCATTTTTGGCAATTGATTTTATATACATAGGCTGCTTCAGCTAGATAAAATTTTTGACCGTTAATAACATCTGATTTTACATCGTATTCTACTTTGTAAGATAATTTATTACTGATTGTATAAGTGTTACTGCCTTCAATTTTAAACATCTGTTCTAAAGTATATTTATCACTTATCTCAATATTTTTTAAACCAGCTTTTACTCCTAAAGTAGATATAAATTTAGAAGTCTCAGAGATTGTTAATGAAATTGTATCTTCTTCTAATATTTCAACGCTTTCAGTAAAATGAAAATTATCTAAAACTGATGAATCATATGTTCTTGATAATTTTTTACTTCAATTGAACCTAAATAATCAATTGAATCAAAATAGACCATTTGATGCCTACCAATAACTCTTTCTCGCCAGCAATCAACTTCAAAAGTACCAGTCTCCACATTTATTTCTGGTGCATAACTTGATAATTTTGTTACCTTTAAATTAGTGCTTAATAAATTAAAAGATAAAAGGCAGTAAACAATACAGCAAACATATTCTTGCCACCTAAATTTTTAATATTTAATCACACATCAAAATATGAATCAATAAATAAAACTATTCAAGTGATTTATAAACATCACGTCGATGACCAATTTTTATAACTAAAATAATAAGTTTTTCATCTTTTATAATACATAATAATCTATAATCACCGATTCGATATCTCCACTGACCAGCTTTATTTCCTACAAGAGGTTTACCAAGTGATCTAGGATTTTCATTCTTTTCTAAATGCTTTTTTATCCAAGCATCAATTAATCTTTGACTATATCTATCTAATTTACCAAATTCTTTAAAAGCTTCATCCGAGAATTCAATTTTATAAGTCATATACTTTTCTTACTTCTTCAAGAGAATGAGTCTGAGGATTTTTATTGAATTTTTCAATTTCTTTAATCATTTCTTCAGCATCAAATTCATCTTCAATTTTTTCTAAAAGTGCTTGCTTATAAGCCTCAGACATAGAAATACCATGTATTTTACAATAACTTTTTAAAAGCTTAGTTTCTTCTTCATTAATTCTAACAGATATAACAGCCATAGTATAATCTCCTATAATATGATTATAAAAGCAAACTACATTGTAGTCAATTATAATTCTTTATTTTAAATTTTATAAAGATAATTCAAATTAAACCGTAACTTTTAATTTAAGGTATTACATTCTGGAAATATATCAAGCAATTTATCAAAACTTATCTTAGTACCTTTTTCTACAATCCAAT
>CALBLI010000002.1 GCA_937896065.1 uncultured Caryophanales bacterium
GGTTGAGAAACTCAACCTGTTTATATTAGTGTCCGTTAGGACGCTTTTTGTTCTTCTAATTTACAGTTTTAATAAAAGATTATTTCTTTTTATTAAAATGATGAACAGGTTCAACATATCCTTCAGGTTTATCAATTAAATCCTTATGAGATACATCAATTTTACCTTGTTTATCAAAACCAGTGACAACAACTTTGATAGTATCACCTAAATGAAGATAATCTTCAACTTTTTCAACTCTTTCCCATGCAAGTTTTGAAACATGGAGCAATGCATCAGTTGTTCCAAATAAATTAACAAAAGCACCATAAGGTTCAATTCTGACAACTTTTGCATCATATATATCACCGACTTTGGCAACTTTAGCAATATCCATAATCATGCTATATGCTTTTTCAATCATATCTTTATTTACTGAATAGATGATTACTCTTCCATCATCATTGATATCAATTTTGATTTCATTATTGCAGTCTTTAACTATACCGTTAATCACTTTTCCCTGTGATCCAATAACTTCTCTAATTTTTTCAGGATCGATATTAAATGTTTTCATCTTCAAAGCATATTCTGATAGTTCTTCTCTTGGTTTAGAGATAGCATTTAACATAACATCTAATATTTGAGCACGAGCAGGTTTAGCTTGATATAAAGCCTCTTTTAAAACTTCTTTAGTGATACCTCTTATTTTGATATCCATTTGTAAGGCAGTGATACCTTTGCTAGTCCCTGCTACTTTAAAGTCCATATCACCTAAATGATCTTCCATACCTTGAATATCAGTCAGGATGGTATATGGATGATTTCCATCGAGAGGACCTGAAGTAATAAGTCCCATAGCAATACCAGATACTGGTGCTTTAATTGGAACACCTGCATCCATCAAAGCCATACATGATGCACAAATTGATGCTTGAGAAGATGAACCATTTGATTCACAAACATCAGCAACAACTCTGATTGTATATGGGAATTCTTCTTCAGATGGAATGATGTAAGACAGGGCTCTTTCACCTAAGGCACCATGACCGATTTCTCTTCTTCCTGGAGTACCCATCTTTCCTAATTCACCAACTGAATAAGGTGGGAAATTATAATGATGCATAAATCTTTTAGTGGTATCACCTGTGATATCATCTAATATTTGAGCATCATCAAGTGATCCTAATGTACATGCTGATAGCACTTGTGTTTGGCCACGAGTAAATAAAGCACTACCATGTGCTCTAGGAAGTAGATGAACTTTAGCATCAAGAGGTCGTATCTCATCAACTTTTCTGCCATCAGGTCTAACTTTATCAATGGTAATTAATCTTCTAACTTCATCTCTTACAACTTGTTCTAAGACTTCTTTAGCTTCATTGACTTTCAAATCATGTTCCTGAGTTGTTTTATATTCTCTATTATCGATGATATCAATAACTTCTTTCTCTAAAGCATCAATTGTATTTTGCCTTTCGAGTTTATCATAGATAGAGACAGCTTTAATCAGTCTATTTTGAGTGGTTTCACTTTGAGATGGTGAGACGTAATTTAAGCAGAAATTTTTAAATTCTGGATCTATTTGATATATATTTAAGGGTCTTTTTTCTTTACCACATGCTTTTGCAATTTCTTTTTCAAAATGGCATAACTTTTTAATAGCTTCATGACCAAACATCAATGCTTCAAGCATATCATCTTCTGATACTTCACTAGCACCTGCTTCAACCATGTTGATGGCTACTTCACTGCCTGCAACTGTCAAATTGATATCTGATTTTTTACTTTCTTCAACTGTTGGATTGATAATTAATTTGCCATCAACTCTTCCAACTTTAACACCTGCTATTGGTTCATCAAAAGGAATATCTGAGATAGCTAAAGCTAAAGATGATCCAAACATGGCATACATTTCAGTTGGAGTATCATTATCAGCTGACATGACAACAGCTGATATTTGAGTTTCATTGACATATCCTTCAGGGAACATTGGTCTAATTGGACGATCAATTAAACGTGAGCAAAGGGTTTCTCTTGTAGATTGTCTTCCTTCTCTTCTTAAAAATGAACCAGGTATTTTACCCACTGCATACTGTCTTTCATAATAATTGACAGTGAGTGGGAAAAAATCCTGACCTAATTTAGCTTCTTTAGCACCACATACGGCACATAAGATGACAGAATCATCAACCTTGATAATACATGATCCGTCAGCTTGCTTGGCGATTTCGCCTGTCTCGGCAACAACTTTCTTTCCATAAAAGTCGAGACTGAATACTTCTTTTGACATTTTAAAACCTCGATAATTAATACTCATATATTATATATGCAAATGGATAAAAAGTTTATTAATATTTATATTTATATTAATAAAATTGTATCTTTTAATGTGATATAATTTACTTGAATTTGAGGTGAATTATGACTAAAGATGAAGATTTATTAAAACTCTATCAAAAACTTGATGAAATGCAAATATATGTGCATACAATGCATATCTTAAATTATGACATCTCAACCGCATCACCTATTAAAGGAATGGAAGACACGAATAGAGATATTAATCTTTTCTCAGAAATTGTATATAAGATGCAGAAAGATGAAAAGTTTATAAATTTAGTTAAAAAAATCAAGAATCGAAAAGATTTTTCATCACTTAATGTTTATGATAGAAGGCTTATTGAACTTTTAGATAAAGATATTGAAAGAAATAAAAAGGTGACCAAGAAATTTAAAAAAGAAGCTGATGAAGTATTTACAAATGCATATGTTTCTTGGTTAAAAGCAAAAAATAATAATTCGTATAAAGAATTTGAACCGACATTAAAGAAAGTTTATGAAATTGAATCTAAAAGAGCTATTCTGGAAAATAGTCGTGAAAAGAATCTTTATAATACTATTTTTAATGATTATGAAGAAGGTTTTACAACTGATGACTTAGATATCTTCTTTGATGAGATTGAAAGAGAACTTGTCCCCTTAGTTAGTAGAATTAGAAATGCAAAATATCAACCAAGACATGATTTTATAAATAGGAAAGTTCCCATTTATAAGCAAGAACAATTTTCTAAATTTTTATTAGAAAAAAATGGTTATGATTTTTCAAGAGGGACTCTTTCAAAAACTGAGCATCCATTCACTGATCAATTATCATATAACGATGTAAGAGTCACAACTCATTATTATGAAGATAATTTCATTTCAAATATGTATTCAATAATTCATGAAGGTGGACATGCTTTATTTGGTCAGAATGTACCTAAAGAAGTCTTTACTCATCGTTTAGGTGAATCTTGTCTTACGATGGCAAAGCATGAATCTGTATCAAGGTTTTATGAAAATGTTGTTGGAAGAAGTAAAGAATACTTATCAAGTATATATCCAACTTTTAGGGAACTATTTAAAGATGAGTTTTCAGATGTCACTTTAAATGATTTATATGAAGGTGTCAACTATGTTGATTTTAATAATCCAATCAGAACTGAAGCTGATGAACTTACTTATTCTCTTCATATTCTGATCAGATATAAATTGGAAAGAAAGATTATGGTTGGCAAAGTTGACTTTAAAAATTTGAATGAAGAATGGAATAGATTATATAAAGAAATACTGGGTGTCGATGTTAAAGATGATAAAGAAGGCATTTTGCAAGATGTACATTGGTCAAGTGGTTTTGGATATTTTCCAACTTATGCTTTAGGGAATGCCTTAAATTGCATGTATGTAAAGAAATTAGATCAAGAAATTTATTTAGCTGATACTGTTCAAAGAGGAAGGATGGACCTTCTTCTTCAATGGATGAGCAAAAATGTCTTTGCTAAAGCCCCTTTATATGATACCAAGACCTGGATTAAAAAGATAACAGGGGAAGAATTTTCAGCTAAGCCATATATCGAATATTTAAAGAAAAAGTTCTTAAGTATTTATCATTTAATATAGGAGGAAATAAAAATGATACAAAAATTTGATGCTAATTTTACAAACTTTAATGACATTCAAGTTGATGAGATTGATAAAGATTCAATGATTGATTCATTAAATATGATCAAAGATAGAATCAATAATGCAACTGATGCAACTGATGCTATAAATGCTATTAAAGATTATTTTACATTAAGTGATGATATTCAAACTGCATGTTCATTAGTATTCACTAGATTTTCACAAAATTCTAAAGATGAAAAATATGTTAAACTCAATGAATATTTAGACGAGAATTTACCATTAATTTCACAAGCTGATAATGCTGTTTCACAAGCTATATATAATTGTAAATATAGAGATGAACTTGTGAATGAATTTGGAACTCTTTATTTTGAACAAATAGCTTTATCATTAAAAACATTTTCTGATGAAATTGTTCCTCTTCTTGTTGAAGAAAACAAATGTGTCAGTGAATATAAAACTCTTGTTTCATCGGCTCTAATTGATTTTAATGGTGAAAAATATTCACTATCACAACTTGGAAAATTTAGAGATTCACTTGATTATGAAACTAGAAAAAATTCCAATGAAGCTTTTTGGAAATTCTATAATGAAAATGATGATAAAATCGGCGATATTTTTGATCGAATGATCAAAATTAGAACCAAAATTGCTAAAACATTAGG
Organism: uncultured Caryophanales bacterium; assembly: GCA_937896065.1. Taxonomy (GTDB): domain Bacteria; phylum Bacillota_I; class Bacilli_A; order RFN20; family CAG-288; genus Enterosoma. The sequence goes on from CALBLI010000002.1 coordinate 4,593, forward strand.
ATATGAAGATTTTGTTCAATTAGGTTATGATCGAATGGGAAGACTTGATTGGAATAAAGATGATGCATTAGTTTATCGAAATAATATTTTAAAATACATTGTTCCATTATCTAATGATATTTTTGATAAACAAAAAGAAAGATTAGGATTTGGTGAAAATACTAAATATTATGATTATAATGTCTTTTATAAAAATGGTAATCCTACTCCTAAAGGAAGTTCAGATGAGTTAGTATCAGAAGCCAAAAAAATGTATGAATCACTCTCACCTGTTGCTAGTAAATACTTCAACTTTATGGTTGATCATAATTGTATGGATTTAGTTGCAAGAGCTAATAAATCTGGTGGTGGATATATGGAATATCTTCCTTCTTTAAAGACATCATTCATTTTTTCAAATTTTAACGGGACAAGTGGAGACATTGATGTTTTAACTCATGAATTTGGTCATGCATTACAAGGATTTTTAGCTGGTGAAGATATCACTGTTCCTTCATATCGTAGTCCTGGTCTTGAATGCTGTGAAATGCATTCAATGTCAATGGAATTTTTAACGTATCCATATATGGATTTATTCTTTAAGGAAGATGCTGATAAATATAAATATATGCATTTATGTTCAGCAATTACTTTCATCCCTTATGGATGTATAGTTGATGCTTTCCAAACTTATTGTTATACGCATCCTCACCTTACTCATGAACAAAGAAAAGCATATTTTAGAACACTTGAAAGAAGATATTTGCCAAATAGAGAATATGAGGACAATGAGTTTTTACAATCAGGTGGTTATTTTGAAAGACAAGCTCACATTTTTGAAAGCCCATTATATTATCTTGACTACACCATTGCTCAAGTTGTTGCGTTAGAGTTTTTCAAAGAATCACTTGAAAATAAAGATGAAACCTTGAATAAATATATCAATTTTTGCAAAATGGGTGGTAAATATCCATTTAGAACATTGTTAAAGCAAGCAGATATTAAAAACCCAATGGATGGCGATACTCTAAAAGAAGTAGCGGCTTCTATTTATGATTATTTGAATACATTTGATCCAAATAATTTGTAGATATAAAATTCATGAATTTATTAAAAATAGCTTTGAATCATTCAAAGCTATTTTTAATAATAATTATTCCTTTAAAGTCTCTATGTAATCTTTAATGTCAAATACATTTATACTTCTTATAAGTTTTTTCTTTTCTAAAATAGTTGCAGTATCATGCAAAAGAGTATCAACATAATCAATGACTTTGATTTTACCGACATACATCTTATCACTATAAGAAAGAAAACCCGCAAGAAGGCCAGCTAAGAAATCACCAGTTCCTGCTTTAGATAAAGAAGTATTAGAGTGCTTGTTAAATATATATTCATCAGGCGTTACTATTAAAGAAGAAGAACCTTTAATCAGTAAATCGATATTATATTGTTTAGAAAAGAGCATTACTTCTTTTAAATATAAAAAAGCATCTCTTTGATTTTTTAAATTTACATTTAAAAGATCATCACATTCTTTTAAATGCGGTGTTAAGATGATGTGACACGCATGGCTTTTTAAAATTTCTTTGTTGACTTTCTTAAGTAAGTAAATGCCAGTAGCATCTATTATTAGGTTACCTTTATAATTAGTGATTAATTTATCAAGTGTATTTAAATTAGCTTCATCATCATTAAGTCCGTTTCCAAAAAGAATTGAATCATATTTTAAAATAGAATCTAATGACTGCTCAATGTTATATGAATCATTTGTATATTCACAATTTATAAACGTTGTAGTAAGTTGACACCTATTATAATAAACTGATTTATTAAAATCATTTGTAAGAAATGAAATATATCCTGGACTTGCTATATAAGCAGCTTGTTCAGAAATGAGACCTGCAAAAGGATAATTTTTGCTTCCAGCAATTATAAAAAGCTTTCCATAATCACTTTTGATTGAATTTTCTTTAGGTGTGTTTAGAAAAAGATTAGTATAATATTTAATTTCATCATGTGTCATAGAAATATTTTAACAAAATAAGTATCAATTAGATACATTTAAAATTTTACGCATATCTTTAATTATTCCATATATTGTATAAGAGACCTGTGATATGCTTTCATTACATAATGACGCAATTTCTTTAAAAGTGTAGCCCCGATTATATAGATTCATGATCAATTTATCGCGATTTGATTTATTCTTGCTATATTCATCAATATCGCATTTAAGCTCAATATATTTTTTATAATTATCATTATATCTTGTGAGTTTATCAGTCAAGATATAATCAACTTTACTAAAATCTTTAATTCTTTCACCGCGATATTTTTTCTCTCTCATGAAAGATAAAGCTTTTTCTTTAACATAAAATTTGATAGAAGTTTTAAACATCTTCCTAGTTAAATGAATAAAGTCACCAAGCTTTGAATTATATATTTTTATTGCTCTTAATATTGTTTGATTGAGTTTAAATTTTATTTCATCGTAATCTAAATATTTTCTTACTTTGAGAAGCCCTTTGATGTATATTTCTATTTCAGGTTGAAAAGCTTCAACTAAAGAATTTTTAGCAGCATTATCATCTTTTGCTAAGATTGCTAGTTTTGAAAATGAAAGATTTTCATGGTCATAGGATCTAATAATTAAGTTAGAACAACCTTTATTATTGTAAAGAGTAGCAAAAATAGCATCAGCTTTGGATGCTAAAATAGTCGACTTGACTTTATAGTCGTAGGCTAAAGTCATAAAAATTCCTCCTTTAAAATAACCTTATTCCTTCGTTTGACTCTCACTAACTTTTGCAAGAAAGATAGCAGCAGCAATCGATGCATTTAATGCTTTAACTTTACCATGAAGTGGAATAGATGCAACATAGTCAGATACTTTTCGTAAAAGTTTTGAAACACCATCACCTTCAGAACCGATAACGATTACAAATTTGCCTTTATAATCAATGTCAGTATAGGAGGTTTCACCTTCACCTGCACTTGATACAATCCAATAATTGTTTCTTTTTAATTCTTTAACAGCATTTATTAAAGAAGGTACTTTACAAATTGAAACGAGTTCTTCAGCACCAGTTGCTATTTTTCTAACAGTTGGTGTGACACTGACTTGATTTTTATCAGCAATAATAATTCCATCAACACTGAAAGCAACTGAAGTTCTAATAATTGATCCAAAGTTAACAGGATCTTGAATTCCATCGAGTACAACTATTATATGGTTTGAGTCATCATTTTTTATAATTTCTTCTAATTTAGAAAATTCAAATTCTTTTAATGATGCTAAACATCCTTGATGATTATGATATTCACTTAATCTATCAAGCTCTTTATTATCAACTAATTGATATGGAACATTTAATTTTTTACATTGCAAAATTATTTCTTGATCTGGATGTTCTTTATTTAATAAAACACGATTTGGTAGTCTTTTAGCAAGAAGTGAATTCTTAACTGGATACTTACCATAAATTATTGAATTAGCCATAGATAAACCACCTTGATTTATATAAATATCTTACTAAAATAGATAAATTTAGTAAAGAATTTATATTGATAACTTCAGCTTTTTGTAACAAATAATTAGTGCAATAAAAAATTAAATTAGTAACAAATGTTAAATATTCATTCATCTAGCCATTTGATATTTTCTATATATGAAAAGAAAGATGAAGATAGAAATTTATTAAAAGTTAAAGAAGATATAATAAAGGCTGGTGGTAAATCTCCTAAATCACTTATAGTTATTACGAAAATGACTAACTCATCTTACCTAAAGGATGATGGAGTATATGTTACTTCAATTTTTGCCTTAAAAAACTGAAAATATTAAGTCTTATTGTTAATTATCTTGATTGCTGATACTTTTTAAATCTAACAATAAACTTAGTATGAATTGAATCATGTTTTCTTAATTTTGCATCATGTAGCTATTCAAAGATAAAAGCGATATGTTAAATATTAAAAGAACTCAAACAGGTATTTAATAAAAATATCAAAGTAACTACATTTGTATTATAATTTTAAATATGAAAGTTTGCTCCTTAAATTTAAAAACAGGTTATAGCTTCTACAATTCAATAATTAAAATTGAAGACTTTTGCAAGCTTGCAAAAAACTATGGATACGAGATTGTTGGAATAAATGATGAAAATATATACGGATATTTTGAATTTGAAAAGCAGTGCAAAAAATATGATTTAAAACCAATATATTTAAAAGAAATTAAAATCAGTTTAGATAATTCATATAAAATTTTTACAGCTTCATTTGTCATCTTAAATGAAAAAGGATATCAAAATATTTTAAAAATTTATAAAAACAAGATTTCCATTTTTTCAATAAATGAATTGCTTCTATATAAAGAAGGACTAGCGTTAATTATTCAAACGGATGATGATTTTACACTCACTGGATTTCAAAAACATATCGCGCCAACAATTGTTAAAATTAAGAATGAATTTCAAGATAATTTTTATTTTGGATATTCAATTTTATCGTCTAATGATAAAAATAACTTAGATGATATATATGAATATGCTGATAATAATGAATACAAACTGATTCCATTTCCATCGATAAGATATAAATACAAAAATGAATGCGGATTATTTGAAATATTTAAGTCCTGCGATGCTGAAAATAAAGAAGATGATAGTAATGATTATAATCTAGAAAAAAATGGTCCTGAATTTCTTTTAAAAGAAACTGTTTTTAAATCAATTTATCGAGAGATAGATTTTCAAAATTTAGATTATTTGATTAATAAAATAGACTTTCAGCTTATAAAGAAAAGAGGAAATATTATTAACATTGATAATGATCAAAAACTTTTAAAAGAAAAATGCTTTGAAGGACTAAAAAAAATAAACAAAGAAAAAGATGATAGTTATTTAAAAAGATTAGAATATGAATTAGATACAATTAATAATATGGGATTTAGTAGTTATTTTTTATTGGTTTCAGACTATGTTAATTATGCAAAAAATAATGATATTAAAGTTGGATATGGAAGAGGATCAGCAGTCGGTTCACTTGTATCATATTTACTAAATATAACTGGATTAGATCCTATCAAGTTCAATTTGTCTTTTGAAAGATTCTTAAACCCTAAAAGAGCAACTATGCCAGATATTGATATAGATTTTGAAGATAGTAAAAGAGAAGATGTGATTTTATATCTTAAAAGGAAATATGGTGAAGATAAAGTTTGTAAGATAATAACTTTTTCAAAGCTGAGGCCTAAATCCTCAATCAATTTGCTGGGTAAAGTGTTAAAGTTACCTGAAAATAAAATTAAAGCCATTACTGCATCTATTTCAAATAACGCAAAAGATTTTAAAGATGCACTAAATGATAAGTATTTAGGTAAAAAATTTAAAACTTTTTATGATGATAAATTGTATTTTGAATTATTAAGCAATGCAAACAGATTATTATCATTACCTATTCAAACATCAATTCATGCATCAGGTGTCATCATTTCAAAAGATAGTTTATATAAACAAGTGCCAGTATCAGATGGAATGACTGGAAATGTACTTGTTGAATTTAATTATTTAGAAGAAATGGGCTTTTTAAAATTCGATATTTTGTCATTGAGTAATTTAAGTTTTCTTAGAATGATTGAAAATAATATTAAAGATAAATTTAAAGTTGATTCATTGCTTGATAATTTAAATGATAAAGAAACATATCAGATTTTAAATTCATTAAAACTTGTGGACATCTTCCAATTAGATGAAGGAAATTCTTCCGTTAAAGAAGCTATTAAAATGATCAACATTGAATCTTTTGATGATTTAGCATCACTTCTTGCTATCTATAGACCAGGTTCAATGAGTTATATTCCCTTATATGCTAAAAGAAAAAATAATCATGAAAAGATAAATTATCTTCATCCATCGCTTGAAAAGATTTTAAAAAGCACATATGGTATCATGATTTATCAAGAACAAGTTATGGAAGTTGTTAAAGAAATAGCTTCATTTTCACTTGCTGAAGCCGATATTTTTAGAAGAGCAATCAGTAAGAAGAATGAAGAAGTTATGCAGATGTATAAAGAAAAATTTATCCAAGGTGCTACTAAAAATAATATTGATTTAAAAACAAGTGAACTTATTTTTAATGATATTTTAAAATTTGCTTCTTATGGTTTTAATAAATCGCATGCTTATGCATATGCATTTTTAACATATATCTTTTTATATTTAAAAACTCATTATAAAGAAGCTTTCTATAATGCAAGTTATCTAAAAAATCAATTTTCATCTAGCAAAGGACAACGTTTATATTTAGAAATGAAAGAAGTGTATACAAATATAAAAATTGATATTAATTTATCATCATTAAATAACATTTCTTATATGAATGATACATTATATTTACCTTTAAACTCTGTTTCTAAACTTGATGAAAATATACTTAATAAATTGATTGAATTTAGAAAAGAAAAACCTTTTACTTCCTATAAAGATGTTTTTATAAGATTATCGTCATATATCTATGATTATAAAGACGAAGAGAAGAAAATTAAAAGTTGCAAGGAAACTTTATCTTCACTTATTTCTGCAGGTAGTTTTGATTGTTTTAATTTAAATAGAGAGACAATGATTGAAAATGCTAATACATTTTTAAAAGCTGGACGCTTTGTTGATATTTTAAGTAAACAAGAAATTGCTTATAAAAAAGAAAATGTTGGTCTAAAGTTTTACTTAGAAAAAAATATATTAGGTGTTGTCATTTCAAATGATTTAGGAAGAAAAAATAATGAAGCATACTTATATGTGATTGATATAATCAATATGTCTAAGAAAAGTAAATTGATTTTAAGTGATGGAATAAAAGAGTATAATTTATACTTTGAAGGTAAAGAAAAAATAGAAAGATATTCTTTCTTCCATATCAAAGCTGACTTTACTAAAACAGTTTTATTTCCCAGTTATATTAAATATTTAGGTCAGGAGATTAAAGATGAACAAAACACACATAATTGATGGTAATTCATTATTATTTAGAGCGTATTATTCAACAGCCTACACTGGTAATTTTATGAGAACAAGTGATGGTATACCAACTAACGCTATTTTTGCTTTCCATAACATGATTAAAACAATCAAAGAAAAAGTTGAAAGTGGTGATCATCTTTTTGTTGCATTTGATACTGGAAAAAAGACTAAAAGAAAAGAAGAATTTGAAGACTATAAAGCTCAAAGAAAAAAAGTCGATGATGAGCTTATTGCTCAAATGCCTATAGCTAGAGAAATGCTTGACAAGATGTCAATTTTTCATGATGAAATTGAAGGCTATGAAGGTGATGATTTGTGTGGTTCAATGACTAGGGTTGCTTTAGAAAATAATGATGAAGTATGCTTATATACTTCTGATAAAGATTTCTTGCAGTTATGTGCATTGTCAGATAAAGTCACTATTTGCTTTTTAAAAAAAGGAATGAGTGAAACTGAGAAATATACTAAAGGAAATATGCTTGAGAAATTTGGACTCAATGCTGATCAAATAACAGATTATAAAGGAATTGCAGGTGATAGTTCTGACAATTATAAAGGTATTAAAGGTATTGGTGAAAAAACAGCTAAGAAACTTTTAACAGAACATGGTCATTTAGAAGATGTAATAAAGTATTTTAAAGCAAATCCAGATGGTAAGCTTGCTAGTAAAATAATTGAAGGTGAAACAGAAGCATTGTTTTTTAAAAAACTAGCAATGATTGATACTACTATGGATATGAAAAAAGATTATGAAAAATCTCTGTATACTCCTTATCAAAAAGAAATGCTAAGAAGCTTCTATTTAAAATATCAGTTAAATAATTTTTTAAAGGCTATCGATAAATTAAAAGATATTAAATCAAATGATGATCCAATATCTCTATTTACAAGTGAGGATAGTGAAACAGAAAAAATCGATATTATTAACATTAAAAGTTTTCATGAAATTCAAAATAAAGACGATTTGTCGTTAGTATATTCTTCAAATTCAGAAAATGAAAATATCGCCTTTTTATATGGGTTTTATTTTTCTGATGGAAAGAAAGTGTACCTGCTTAAAAAAGATGATGCTATAAAGGATGATAGTTTCATTTCTTATCTAAAAAGTGATGCTAAAAAATGTGTTTATGATTATAAGAGCTTGGATGTGCTACTAATTAATAATTCTTTTCCAAAAATTAATAATGTCACTTTTGATTTTCTTTTAGCTACTTATTTATTAAACCCAGATAATGGTCAAAAAAGAGAAGATATTTTCTTATATTATGACATAGATATCAATGCAACTGCTGATAAAGATGCTTATACTTCTTATTATGTTAGTAAGCTTAAAGATAAAGTTTTAAATAACTTGAAGAAAGACGAACTCTATAATTTATTTAAAAATATTGAGATTCCTTTATCTGAAGTTTTAGCTGATATGGAAATAGAAGGATTTCCAATTGATTTGAAAGTCTTAAGTGAGATTGATAAAGAATATTCTGATTATTTAAATACACTTGAGAAAGAGATAAAGGAAATAGCTGGCATTGATTTTAATATTTCATCTCCTAAACAAGTAGAAGATGTACTATTTAATAAACTTCAAATTAAAAGAAATAAAGGTGAAAAAGGAACATCAATTGAAGTCTTAAAAGCACATTTTAATGATAATCCCGTAGTTGGTAAAATCATATTATATAGGCTATATAGTAAATTAGTAACAGGTTATACGAAAGCCTTACCAAAACATGTCTTTAAAGATGGTAAAATCCATGCTATTTATAATCAAGCATTAACAACAACAGGAAGACTTTCAATGTCAGAGCCTAATCTTCAAAATATATCAATTAGAAATGAAGATGGTAAAGCAATCAGAAAAGCTTTTTATTATAAAGAAGATAATATCAATATTTTGTCATTAGATTATTCACAAATTGAACTGAGAATGCTTGCAACTATTGCAAATATTGAAATATTAAAAGAGTTATTTAAAGAAGGTGACGATATTCACAAAGCAACTGCTAGTAAAGTTTTTAATGTTAAAATGGATGAGGTTACACCTGATATGAGAAGAAAAGCTAAAGCTGTTAATTTCGGTATTGTGTATGGCATTTCTCCTTATGGTTTATCAGAACAACTATCAATTTCAGTTTCTGAAGCTAAAGAACTTATTGAGCAGTTTAAATCTACTTTTGTTGGTTTAGAAGAATTCCAAAATAAGACTATCGAGTTTGCTAAAGAACATTCATATGTCAAAACAATACTTGGAAGAAGAAGATATTTAAATGACATCAATTCTTCAAATAGAATGTTAGCTGCTTTTTCTTCTCGTGCAGCTACAAATGCTGTCATTCAAGGAAGTGCAGCTGACTTAATAAAAAGTGGTATGATCAAATGCCAAGAAATTTTAAAAGGTTATAAATCAAAAATTATTTTGCAAATTCATGACGAATTATTATTTAAAATATATGATGATGAAAAGGATGTACTTGTCTCTAAGTTGATTTATCAAATGGAACATGCATTAGATATTGATGTTCCTTTAAAAGTTGATGGCGATTTAAAGAAAACATGGTATGAGGTGCACTGATATGCCAGAGCTACCAGAAGTTGAAACAGTAAAAAGAGAACTATTAAATATAAAGAATAAAGTTCTAGACAAGCCAATAATTTATTATGCTAATTGCATAAAAACTCCTATAGATGAATATGAAAATGGTTTGGTTAATAATTGGGTAATTGATATAGATAGATATGGTAAATTCTTGATTATTAAATTATCAAATAATACTAAAATTTTATTTCACCTAAGGATGGAAGGTAAATTATTTGTTGTTGATAAAAATAACCATTCAATTAAACACTTATCATTATTCATCCCCTTTTTAAATTCAAATGATGGATTGGCTTTTTATGATACAAGAAAATTTGGTGTTACATATTTACTTAAGAATGAAGATAAAGGACCATTAGCAAAACTTGGAAAAGAACCATTTGAAATAGAAAATGCTAGTTATCTCTACAGTAAATATCATAAGTCTAATAAATATTTAAAAGAGCTTCTTTTGAATCAAGAAATTATGTGTGGATTAGGAAATATTTATGCTGATGAAGTTTTATTCTCTTCCTCTTTATCACCATTTATGAAAGGCAAAGATGTGACTTTAAAACAATGTGATGACATTTTAGAAAATTCAAAAAAGATATTAAATGAAGCTATCTTAAACAAAGGTTCAACTATTAGAACATATAAGGCTAGTCAGCATGTTAAAGGCTCATTTCAAAGCTTCTTAAAAGTTTACTCAAGAGAAAATCAAAAATGTTTAAAATGTAATAGCTACTTCATAAAGAAAAGAAAGCTTGATGGAAGAGGAACATCATATTGCAGTAAATGCCAGCATACTGGTTATAGCATCTGTATAACAGGTAAAATAGCTTCAGGTAAGAGCGAAGTTTTAAAAATGCTAAAAGAAAGAAATTTTGTAATTTTTTCAGCTGATGATGAAATAAAAAACATGTATCAAGATGCAAGCTTTTTAAAAGTATTAAAAAATAAATTTTCTTTAATTTTTGATAACAATAAATTGAATAAAGAAAAAATATTTAAGTTGTTGTTTTCTGATGATAAATTTAATCGCGAGTATTTATCTTGCATCAATAGTGAATTAAAAAAGAGAATAAATGAATTCATTATTAAAAATGATGGCGTTAAGAAAGCATTTGAAGTTCCACGAGTTTTTGATGCCAAAATGGAAAAAATGTTTGATTTTATAATAGGTGTAGAATCTATTAATCAGGAAAAACATTTGATCAAACGTGAAAAAAATAATAATAGATTATCGTTTAATAAACTCAATGCTTATGATTCTAATATAGATAAAATAGATTATATTATTCATAATGATTTTGAGTTAAAAAGTCTTGAAGAAGAAGTTGATAAAATGATTTTATTTATTGATGAGAAGTAAGTTTAATTGCTTGTAGTTAAATGAATAATTGCAGTTATTATTAGAGTTATCCATATAAAAAAATACGTTCACATTTGCCTGCTTTAATATATTGATTTATTAAACTTTTAAATTGTAAATTTTAAAATAGTTAAAAAACAATTTATATAATTTTCTTGTCAATAGAAGGAAGTTTTGCTATCATATTTGCATACATCGAGATAGAGGAGCACTTACGTCAAAGTAAAATAACTATTGGTCAATGAGTTATTTGAAAGGTAAGAAGTGCCGAAACAGTCAAAGTAAAAGTCCATTGAAATGACTAGTTGGTGCCTGGTGGAAATACCTCATGCACTCTCCAGAAAATCTGGTTGGAACTATTGATACGAACCCTAAATTATTTAGATCGCATTGATAGAAATGCGATGTAGATAGGAGGGTCTTTTTTTATGAAAAAGAAAATTTTTACAATTTTTGCTTTTTTCTTCTCTTTTGTTTCTTTATTTTCATGCTCTAAAAAAACACAGACAACTAGAGAAATAACTATTGGATTAGAATGCAATTATCAGCCATTCAATTGGACTGTTGGCAGTGAAAGTGATACTACATTGCCGATTTCAAATGACCAAGGTAAATTTGCAGATGGATATGATATAACCATTGCTAAAAAGATTGGTGAGCATTTAAACGCATCCATCAAAATAATGAAACTTGAGTGGGATTCACTGATAACCAACTTAAATAATAATAACATTAATTTAATCATAGCTGGTATGACAAATACTGAAGAGAGAAGGCAGTCAATTGATTTTACTAATGAATATTACAGATCCGAACTTGTTTTAGTTACCAAAAAAGAAGTGGCTTTAAAATATAATGATCAAGTATTAGCTGCTGAGAAAATCAAGAATGAAAAAATATTTGAAAATCAAATTATTGAAAGCCAAATTTCAACATTAACTGATGAAATCATTGATATTTTCAAAAGTGAGTTCAACTGTCTTCATGCAACACCACAAGAAACATTTGCTAAAGCTAGTGCTGA
>CALBLI010000003.1 GCA_937896065.1 uncultured Caryophanales bacterium
CAAGATATTAATATGAAACAAATTCAAAAAGATAATTTAAATTTAGATAATACTTATTATGGTAATTATTACATCATCAATTCACAAACTGAATTAGATTCTTTTTATAGTGATGAAAATTTATTAGTTGACAGTAATGATAAAGATAACTATTCTTTACTTCCAACTTCTTCATCTATGGCGTTTTTTATTGTTCAAATTCCTAAAGGCTATAAAGCATATAGAAGAAGCAATTCACAACAAGAGTTAAACAATAAAGATATCATTTTGATTACAACAAATTTTTATTATTATACTTCCCATCCTGAAATTGTATATTGTTATATTGATTTAAAAAAGGACGATAGTTTAGTTGAAGATTCTACTTTTTCATTTTTATATATTTATAACTCATACTACTCTAGTATCATTAAAGATGGCAACATTAGATTTGTTTATTCTGTAAATTCTTAATCTTCATATGCTTTAGTCAAAGCATTTATTAATATAATAAGTTCACTTAAATAATTAGCTGTTTTTACTAATTCAAACGCAAAAAGATTATGAACAATTCTTATTTTTAATCTAATATTTAATGGTTCAACATCATTTTTTAATTTTTCTAATATATTTTGATGAAGAGAAAATTCTTTGCTAGTAATGATTATATACATACCGAGTTCTTCCTTGAAATCTTCAACAAGTGAACTATTTAAAAAGATTTCAATCTCTCTTTTCATAATCATGTTAGATACTTCTCTTGGATAGGCACCATATATATCTTGTATTTTTCTAGAATAATTGACTAAGTCCTCTTTGCTATGACAGCTAGATAATTCTTGATACATATTGATTCTACTTTTTTCATCTGTATAAGATGAAGGTATTGCACTATCTAGTGAAAAAACAAGTTCAAATCTTTCTTCTTTCTTTACTTCTACTTTATCATGAACACTTTTTTCTTTAATAACTTCATTTAATAATTCCATGTAAGCATCATATCCCAACGAATCAACAAAGCCAGATTGTTTTGAGCCTAAAATATCCCCTGCTCCTCTAATGTTTAAATCTTGCATTGCTATTTTATATCCCGAACCTAGTTCAGTGAAATCAGTAAGTGCCTTTAGTCTTTTCTTAGCATTGTCAGTTATATCCTTACCATCTTTATATAAGAAATATGCATATGCTAATCTATCACTTCTTCCGACTCTTCCTTTAATTTGATACAAAGAAGCCAGACCAAAATGATCAGCATTTTCAACAATAATAGTATTAACATTTGGTATATCTAGTCCAGATTCAATAATTGAAGTACAAATTAAAATATCAATGCTCTTTTCATAAAATTTATTCATCACATCTTCAATCTCATTCTCACTCATTTTAGCATGGCAGATCCCAACTGCATGATTCTTAAATTGTTTTTGAATCTTTTTGGCAATTGTCTCAATACCCGCAATATTGTTATATAGATAATAGACTTGTCCTTTTCGATCTAATTCTTTTTCAATAACTTCACATACAAGTTTAAAATCATATTTAGTCACGTAAGTCTTAACAGGCATTCTATTTACTGGACCTTCTTTAAGCAGCGATAATGATTTTACGTTGAGTAAAGATATTTCAAGCGTCCTAGGTATTGGTGTTGCCGATAAAGTTAAGCAGTCAATGAGTTTAGTTTTAGCTTTAATTTGTTCTTTGTGAGTAACACCAAATTTTTGCTCTTCATCGACTATCAATAATCCTAAGTCTTTAAATTCAATTGCATCAGATAATAATCTATGCGTACCAATTACTAAATCTATGTCACCATTTTTTATTCTCTTTATATTTTCATTTTGTTCTTTTAATGGTATAAATCGATTGAATAAGCAAATTTTAACACCAAAATCTTTAAACCTGTTTATGGCCACATTATAGTGCTGCATAGAAAGAATTGTGGTAGGGCATAAAAATGCAACCTGTTTACCATTTAAGATCGCTTTAAAAGCACTGACAAATGCGACTTCTGTTTTTCCAAATCCTACATCACCTGCTAACAGTCGATCCATTGGCTGTGATGAATTCATATCTTCTTTAATTTCTTCAATAGCAGCAAGCTGACTATCAGTATGCTTAAAAGGAAATGCATCCAAAAATTGCTTTTCTAATTCGTCTTCATTTTTAAATTCAAATCCTTTAAGTTTCATTCTATATGCATATATCTCTAAAAGCTGATCAGCAATAAATGAGATTTTACTTCTTATTTGTGACTTTTTTCTTGACCAAGTAGAACCACCCATTTTATCTAAAGCAGGAGTATAACCATCTTTACTTGAGAATTTTTTTATAAGTTTATATTGGTTTAATGGTAAAAAGAAATAGGCACTATTAGCATATTCAATTTTTAAATATTCTAATCCGTCAATTTTTTCAACACCTAGGTATCTACCAATACCATGTTTATCATGAACAACGTAATCACCTTTTTTTATCTCATCATATCTTCGTAAAGTTTTAGCTTCTTTATAACGCGATAAAAATCTTAATTTTTGGTCATTAACTCCAAAAATTTCTTTGCTAGAAAGATAAACTCTTTTATACTTCTCAGCTTCAAATCCGTGGGTAATTTTTCCATCATATAATAGAACATCTTCATGTACTGGATAAAAGCTGTATTTAATATTATGTTCATTTAATATACCTGCAAAATTGGATAAATTAGGTTCACTTAATGCAACTCTTACTTTATATCCATCATTTAGGTACTTTTGAATCATTTGATAGCTTTCATGATATGAAATAGATTTGTATCCGTTCTCCCTTATTATTAAGGAATACTGGCTTTTTTCATCGTGGCATTCTGTAAAATCATTCAATTTCAACACTTCATCAACATATATTTTTTCACCTTCGATCGATGTTGCTTCACTTACAGAAGATATAAAATAATCCTTTTCCTTTAGTTTAATGTCTTTTTCTTCTTTTTTTATTTCATCTTCATTAAACAAATATTTTTCATAGTCATCTAAATATGACAAAATATTGTTTTCTTCATGTGTAAGAAGTTTATAAAATCTTGCATCACTTTCAGAAAGATACCCTTCTTCAACTTTTAAAAAGAGTGAATTATATATTTCTTCTAAATTCTCTTTTTTTAATTTACTAACTATTTCACTTTTTTCAAATTCAGCTTTTTCTTCTTTTAAATAATTTAAACTATTATCATTTAATAATCTCAGCTGTGATGGATAAATAATAATATTATCAACATGTTTATATGATAGCTCATCCTCTATTTTAAACAATCTTATATCTTCTACCTCATTTCCAAAGAATTCAATTCTGATTGGATTTTCATAAGCTGGATCAAAAATATCTAATATCATTCCTCTATTTGCAATTTGTGAAGTTTGTTGAATATGATCTGTTTTTATGTAACCAATTTTAAATAGTTTCTTTATTAGTTCATCTTTGTCAATAAAATCATTAATGTTAATTTTGATTGCTTTAAAAGTAAATTCTTCTTTAGGAGTTATGTTTAATTTACACGCGGATAAATGAGATACAAAAATAGATGGTTTATCATTTAAAGTTGAGCTTAAAGCAAGCAATCTTTCATCTTTCATCTCATATGAAATGCCTAATGCAGATAGATGAAATATGTCATCATGTGGAAAAAAATATACCTCATCTTCACTTAAATAATCACCTAAAAATTGGTTAAATGATGTTGCTTCGTATATGTCTTTAAATAAAAAAAACATTTTCCTAGGTTTTTTACTATATGATAAAGCAACTATAATTGCTAAAGCTTCAGGAGATGAGATATTAATATTTTCTTTGTCATTAAATCTTTTAAATACATCATCTTCGCTTAAATAATTTAATAATGATAATTTTCCAAGATTCATAAGCTGTTATATTTAGTCATCGCTTTTTCAAAATTGTTATCCAGTATGTATTTTAAGGCCACACTAGCTAAAGTAGTTCCTTTATCAAAAAGAAGATATTCTTCGCCTTTTGGTTTGCCCAACACATAATTTATTGGATTTGAAATAGGTTTTGATATCCCTATCCTTATCCTTTTAAAACTTTCAGTATGTAAAACTGAAATTATGCTTTTTAATCCATTGTGACCACCAGATGCACCTTTAAACTTAAGTCTTATTTTACCAACATCTGTATCCATATCATCAACTAAGATGATGATGTCTTCTACTGGTGTCTTATAAAATGAAATTATATCTCTTAATGCATCACCTGATAAATTGACATATGTTTGTGGCTTAAGCAAAAAAATTCTTTCATTATTATATGTACCATATCCATATAAACTTTTGAAATCTTTTTTATTAATTTGAATATTGACTAAATCTGCAAATTTGTCAATTGCATCAAAACCAGCATTATGCCTTGTATGCTCGTATTCATAACCATAATTACCTATTCCTAATATTACCTTCATGATATACTTCCTTTAAAAAATTTAAAAACATTTTAACTGCTTTGCCACGATGAGAATATTTAAATTTCTCTTCCTTAGGAATGTTTCCAAAAACATCGTGTGCTTCATAGCTATAAAATATTGGATCATAACCAAAACCATATTTGCAATCTTGATAAGCGTCTATTATTCTACCATTACATTTTCCAACAAATTGTTTTTCGATTCCATTTATTTTGTCTATATATGTAAGAGCACAAGTAAAAGACGCCTCTCTGTTATCTTTATCTTTTAATAATTTTAATAATTCCTTGCATTTAGTTTCATAGCTCTCATTTTGCAAAAAACGTGCTGAATATATTCCAGGTCTTCCATCTAGTGCATCAATTTCAAGGCCTGAATCATCACCTAAAACAGGTATATTTGTTTTCGACGAAACATCTGACGCTTTTATTTTTGAATTTTCTAAAAACGTTGTTCCTGTTTCCTCAACATCGATTGTTAAATTAACATCTTTTAACGATAAAACATCATCAAAAAAAATTAGCAAATCATCTTTCATTTCTCTTACTTTATTTTGATTGGATGTTGCAAGTAATATTTGTTTTTTCACTCAATTATTTTAACATTAATTTGTTTTTGAATATATAAATTCAAATCAGTTTAACTATTTTTTAATTTTCGGATATGTTAATAGCTATGATATAATTAACTTGTAAGAGGTCTATATGAATATATTTAAAAAAATAGCCATTATTACCTCAACTTTTTCACTCATATGTTTTAACGTGAGTAACAAGATTGATAGTTATAATACTGAGTTAAAAACCAGAGATATTGATTTTAATTATGATCAAGATTCTGAAATTAAATCATATGAACTTTTAAATAATTTTGATAGTTATATTTCTTCTTTTAATGAAGATAGCTTGAATTTTGGAGGTGATTTTTTAAAACCTAAAAGCTATTATTCAAATTATCAGAATTTATCTACTATAAATGAAGAAGATATCAAAACTACATATATAACATCTTTTAATGTTGAAAGTGAAACTTTATATTTAACCAC
The DNA here is from genome assembly GCA_937896065.1 of uncultured Caryophanales bacterium. Lineage (GTDB taxonomy): Bacteria > Bacillota_I > Bacilli_A > RFN20 > CAG-288 > Enterosoma. Next base: position 5,475 of record CALBLI010000003.1, read on the forward strand.
TAAATACTACCAAGATGATATTTTAATTAATGAAGAAACTATATCAACTATCCCTTATTTTGATGAGAGTAAAAATGATTACTTCATCAAAGTTGAAGGCAATAATTCGTTATCAGTTAAAGAAAGCATGTCTTCAAATAAAATTGATGAATGTATTTTAAATGCTATAGCAATAACTTCTATTGCTACTGCTTCTACTATTCCAGGTGTTGGTTGGGCAGCTGCTGGTGTTTTATCTGCTGCTTTTGTTGTAACTATTGTTGCTACAAGACCTGAAGTTAAAAAAGTTGTTAAAACTGTTGCTAGTAAAGTTATAACATGGGTTAAAACTTTCTGGAATTGGTTTACTTCTTTGTTTGTAAAAAAAGAAGAAACAATAACCACAACTTATATTGAAGAAGTAATTACTCCTACTGCTAAAGTTAATAATAGGACTTATTCTACTGAGCTTGCAAATGATGCTGCTATTGAAAAAAGAAAGCAAAATAATTCTTATTATCTTGCCATTGCTGATAAAGATGGAAAAATGTACTTATCAACTTGTAGCATCAGCAAAGAAGTAGCCTTAACACTGATGTATACAAATATAACACTAGCAGTCAGTACACTAGCAGCAAAAAAATCAAAACTAGAACTATATAATGACTACGTATCCGTTTCAGTATACACCTTTACACGAGAACTAGCCTGGGACATAGTTAAAATCTTGCCTTCTATTGAAACACCATCAATTACCTCTCCTCATTTGCCACATTACAAAGGTAATGGCTACTTTTATCACTTCCATCCACAAGTTTCTCATTATAATTTTGATTCTAATTGGCAGCTTACTGCTGATGATTTGTCAACAAATGAATTCAATAAAAGATATGAAATCTACAGACATTGTAGGCCTCATTCGTTTTTTGGATATCCGCATTAAAGGTATATAAAATGGACTCACATATTAAAGATAAACTAACTATATTACTAACAGCAATTAATAGTGATCATTACATAGAAATAGATGAAAACATAATAATGTTTAAATTCCCTTATAATTTCCATTTATCAGGAAATTTTTATTCTTATGTTTCTTATTTTATTTGTCACAACGCTTCAATGCAATTTGCTTTGGTATATTGTCATGATGTAACTACAGTTACTAAAAAAATAAATCTAACAAAACTGACTTCACATTATGTATATATTAAACATGATTATAAAAATAATGTTTATTCAATCTATGGTTATGATTTAGACAAAATTTGTAAAGGTTTAAGTGATTATATCTATTATATATTAGATGATGATTTTAAAGATTTTAAATATAAAAATTCTAAAAAATTATGCAATCAATTATTTAAAAGTATTGAAGAAAGAAAAAATAAATATTTTGAAAATAATATTCATTTTTTACATTCAAAAGGAGTTGCTATTAATAGATTTAATTTATTGAAACATTTTTTTATTAATATCATGAATTTAGATGTCGTTAATGTTTTTGATGATAATAATAGTATTGTATGTAAAATTGCTTTCCCTAATTCATATGCTGGTTGTAATTTGAAAACTATAACATGTGAATATATAGAAGGTAAAACATTTGATAAGGAAAAATATTATAATCCTGTACTTAATGGGTATGGTAATAGTGTTATAATTGCTCCAATTATTTATACAAATATAATTTATAAATATAATGTTGCTTCTAAATCATTAATCAAAGTTCAAACTCATAATGATAGCATTGTAGATAGTGATGAACTACCTTTTGATTTTAATGAAGTCTTATTTTATTTTTTACCAGTTGTTGAAGATGACATACCATTATCACTTGGTAAATATCCATCAATGGATTCAGTAAACAATGATTTAAAAGAGATCTTAGATAAATATGTTAATAGCTATAAAAAAAATATTAAATAAAATAAAATTAATACTATTTGCTTCTAGTTTTTTATTTACAAGTTCATGTAATAAAAAAGAAAGTTTTTCTGCTACTAATTTATTTGATAAAACTATATTAAAAGTGGTTGAAGTAAAAAGTTCAACAGACAATATAGCTTTTGGATATGCAACTGGATTTTATATTAGCAGTAACGGCTATATACTTACAAATAAACACGTAATATATAATGAAACTTATAATTTAAAATATGATTATGTTTATATAAGAGCTGCAAATTATGATGAGTATACAAAGGCTGAAGTAATTGATATTTCCTCTAATTATGATTTAGCAATTTTAAAAGTAAATCAATCAAATTGCATGTATTTTACAACATCTCAAGATTTTAAAGCTGGAGAAGAAATATTTACTATTGGTAACCCATTAAATATTGGCCTCTCTTTTTCACAAGGATATATTTCTTCTCCTTATAGAAAAATAAATGATACATATGTACTACAAACATCACTAGTAATATCTGAAGGAAATAGTGGTGGACCTGTTTTTAATAAGGATGGAAAACTATTAGGAATCATATCCTTTAGACTCAAAGATAATACTCAAGCAAATTCTTCTATATCTTTTGCAGTTCCATCTATTTATATAGATGAATATATTTCTCAGTTTATACAATAAATAACAAAATCACCTTTAACTTCTTTTATTTAAAATATACTTCTTTTAAAACTGATATAATAATATTGTTGAGGTATGGCTATATGGATAATAAAGAAATTAAAATTGCAAGCAAACAAATTTATAAAGGAAGAATATTAGATGTTTATGTTGATGATGTTAAACTGCCTAATGGTAATACATCTAAAAGAGAACTTATAAGGCATTGTAAAGCTAGTGCAGTTCTTGCTTTTGATGATAACAATAACATCATTCTTGAACACCAATTCAGATACCCATATGATGAAACGATTATTGAAATACCAGCTGGAAAATGTGATTTAGATGAAGATCCAAAATTGACTGCTATTCGTGAACTTAAAGAAGAAACTGGATACGAAGCTGATAAAATAGAACTATTAGGCCTATTTTACCCAAGTGTTGCTTATACAGATGAAATCATTTATTTATATGTTGCTTCTTCATTAAAAAAAGGTAAGCAACATCTAGATGCTGACGAAAATCTTGAATATGCATTTATACCATTTGATAGCTTTTTAAAAATGATAAATGACGGCAAAATAAAGGATGGTAAAACATTAGCAGCTGTTGCTTATTATTTAATAAGAAATAAAAAAGCCTAGATATGGTGGGGTATAATCTAGGCGGTAATAAAGTAGAATTAATTTTCAAAACAAAAGGATTCATGCAACGATTTTAGTAAAGAAAGCTTAATGATATTCATTAAGCGAAAGGATAATGAAACAATAACAAGGAGTAAGCCATATATAAATAGGGGTAAGTTCATATTGGCAACATGAATCCTTATATTTAATCTTCAACAAATATAAGAAGAGAAATTAATAATCTTCATTGAAGATTATTAATATTAAAACATTCATAATTTAAAATAACTTAAATGCTTACTTGAAATATAATTAATTTTTATTATTGAGAAAATAATAATTATGCTTCTATGAGTTTTGAATCTTGAATTATTAATTTTTGATCAATCCAAGTCAAATTTTGAGTATCTTTATCATGTGAAATCCAAATGACTAACTTATTATCTAATTCCTGGATTGCATCGTTAATTGCATGGGCATTATTTTCATCTAATGATGAGGTGACTTCGTCTAAAAA
>CALBLI010000004.1 GCA_937896065.1 uncultured Caryophanales bacterium
TAATTATTACTTAAAATATTTGTGAACAAATTTGAATAATTTTGTTTGCTTGTTTTTATTAAGTAACATGTCTTATGTACAAACGAAAATAAGCAGAAGAAATTAAAATAAGTTTGTCTTACTAGGAGGCTAAATATATGGCTAAAAAAAGTAAAAAATTATCGATCGTTTCAGTTATTGCATTGACAACAATGCTCACATCTTGTGATGATTTAATTGCTGATTTAGATTCTACAAAACCATCTACATCAACTAATATCTCCACACCTGATGTTGATTCAAGTAAAGGTGAATCAAGTGAAGATTCAACAGATTCATCAGATTCAACAAATACAAATGCCAATGCTAATTTATTTACTGTTACTTTTAAAAACGGTAATACTGTTTTAGATGTTATCAACAATGTTAAAAAGAATACAAAGATAACTTATACAAGTGATGATCCTATTGAACCTGAGTTTCCTGAAGATGGATATAAATATGTTTTCAAAGGCTGGAAGATTGAAGGTGATAGTAACGAGACTACTTATGCAACAAAAGCTATACCAAGAATTACTAAAAACACAACCTTTGTTGCCGTTTTTAGCAAGGTAATTAAAAAATACACCATCACTTTCTTAAATGGTGATGGAGCTATCATGTACAGTGATGAATTTAATCATGGTGCAACTTTAAAATATGATGAAGATAAGATGGGTACACCAATTAAGACTTCTAAAAATGGTATCAATTATAGTTTCTCTAATCAATGGAAGAATACTGAAACTGGTAATATCATCACAAGTGATGCATCAATTAAAGTCACATCTGATATGACATTATCTCCATTATTCAATGAGAAGAAACAAACATATACTGTCACATTTAAAAGAGATGATGGAACAACTATATCAACAACATCATGTGAATATGGTTCAACTCCAGAATTTCCTGAAAATCCAACCAAGAATGCAACAGCTCAATATACATTCCGTTTTAATGCTTGGAAGAAAACAAGTTCATCATCATCGGCAAATATCAATATCAATAATGAAGTGATCACTAATAACACTGTTTATTATGCACACTTCACACCAGTTACAAGACAATATAAAGTCACTATTCAAAGAGCAAATGGTGAGAAGCTCAAAGAAGAAACAGTTGACTATAATGGTAAAGTAAGCTGGACATATAATAGTGATGAAGAATTAAATTACAAAATTGGAAATAAAATATATACTTTCACTGGATGGAAAGATAATAAAGATCCAAGAACAACCTTCATCAAAGGTGATACTGTTTTCACAGCCATGTATGGTGAAAAGAATGTTGAATATACTGTCAAATATGAAGTTGATGGAAATCAATATGGTGATATTAAAACTAATATTGCTGGAACAGCTTTAGAGCTCATTCCTGAAATACCAACCAAGAATGCAACAGCTCAATATACATACACATTCTCACACTGGGTCATCAAAGGAACAAGTACCAAGGTTACAACATCAACAATTGTTAATAACAACTTAGTTCTTTCAGCTGTCTTTACACAGACTGTCAATAAATATCAAGTCAGAGTCGTCAAATCTAATGGTGATGTTTTAAAAGATGAAATGGTTGAATATGGAAAGAAATCAACCTATACCTATTCATCAAATGCATCTTTAAATTACACTGTTGGCAACAAGAAATATACCTTCACTGGATGGAAAGATGGTAAAAACCCAACGAGCACCATCATCACAGGTGATACAACATTCACAGCTTTATATGATGTTGATGATATCAAATATACCATCACTTATGAAGTTGATGGGAAACAACTCGGTGCTAATAGAAGCAATATTGCTGATACCAAACTTGATTTGATACCTGATATACCAACAAGAGAAAAAACAGCACAATATACCTATACCTTCTCACATTGGAAAAATAAAGCTACAGGTGAAAGAGTAACTGCGGATACAATTGTCAAAGGTAATATGACATTAGTGGCAGTCTTTAGTCAAACTGTCAATAAATATAAAGTCAGCATCATCAAATCTAATGGTGATAAACTTGCAGTTGATGAAATGGTTGAATATGGAAAGAAATCAACCTATACCTATGTAGCAAGCAATTTAAATTACACAGCTAATAATAAGAAATATACATTCACTGGATGGCAAAATAATAAAGATCCAATGAACACTGTCATTTATGGTGAAACAACATTCACAGCATTATATGATGTTGAAGATATTGAATTTACAATAACATATGAAGATGCAAGTGGAAACACATATAAAACATATAAAAATAATGCCCAACAGAAACTCAATTTAATAAGTGATAAACCTGCTAAAGCCAAAGATAAACAATATACATATACCTTCTCACACTGGGTTATTAAAGGAACAACAACTAAAGTAACTTCTGATACAATAGTCACAGGTAATATGACACTTACTCCATATTATAGTAAGAGTGAAAGAACATATACTGTCAAAGTCATAAGAGGAAGTGATAATACTACCTTAAAGACTGAAACATTAAAATATGGTCAAAAATCAACTTATACATATGATAGCAAGAATATGTCATATGAAAGTGGAGATAAAAAATACACCTTCATTGGATGGGAGAACAATAAAGATCCAAAGACAACAGTCATAGGTGATCCTTATCAAGATAGTAATGAAGTCACCTTTAAAGCTTTATATTCAGTAAGTGATATTGAATATGTGGTTACTTTCATGTCTGCCGGTTTAAGACTCGGTGTACAAAGAATTAAAAAAGGTGCAACATTTAAGATTCCTGATGTTTATACTAAACCTACAAAAGCAAAAGATAAACAATACACATATGAATTTAAAAACTGGGTTATTGAAGGAACAAATACAGTTGTAACAGATGGTTCTAAAATAACTGCTGATACAGTTTTAGA
>CALBLI010000005.1 GCA_937896065.1 uncultured Caryophanales bacterium
CTCTTTGATTGCTTTTATTTAATAAAAGCTTTTTAATTTAACATACTTGTTTTTTTAACTTTATGATACTTATGTATTGATAATTATTATATAATTATATGTGTATTTATTTAGAAAGGTGGTTCTAAAATGAAAGAAAATTATGAAGCAATTAAAATGAAAGAGACTGATTATCAAAAATTAGTCGAACCATATAAAGATCAAGCTTTAGAAGTGCTTGGCAATCTTATCAGAATCAATTCTGTCTATGATGAAAAGACAAAGTCAAAAGTCAATCCTTTTGGCAAAGGTGTCGAACAAGCACTTGCTTATATTGCTAAGATTGGTTTTGAATTAGGCTTTAAAGTTGATAGATGTGATAATTACTGTACGGAACTCTCTTATGGTGAGGGAAAAGTTCTTGATATTTATGCTCATCTTGATGTTGTTCCTGTAAATTTAGAGAAGTGGACTAAAGATCCTTTCTCAATGCTTATTGAAGATGGCAATATCTATGGTAGAGGAAGTTGTGATGATAAAGGTCCTGGTGTTGCCTGCCTTTTTGCAACCAAAGCTTTGATTGATAATTTAAAGATCAAAGGTTATCGCGTCAGATTTATTTTTGGTGGCAATGAGGAGAGAGGTTCATTATGTTTAGACCACTACTTTAACTGCATCAAAAAAGGATATCCTGAGCTCGGTTTTTCACCAGATGCTGATTATCCTTTAATCTATGCTGAAAAGTCAATGGCTAATTATGAATTATCATATGATATATCTTTACCATTTGTTCAACCTTTTGGAGTTGGTGATGCTTTAAATATTGTTTTAGACAATGCTACTGTTACTTTAAATGAATTTGCTACAAAGAAAGAAGAAAAGAGATTCATTTCTGCATTAAAGAAATATGCTAAATCTGTAAAGGGATTAAAGGCTTCATATTCTATAACTGATCACATTTTATCGTTTGTTGGCCTTTCTGCACATGGAAGTATGCCTTATGCTGGCATCAATGCTGGTCTTCATATGTTAGCTTTCTTAGGTGAGTTTTTTGATATTGATTTGCTTTCATTTGTTGCTGATTGCTATATGGATGGAAGAGGTAGTAAGCTCCATCTAAACTTTAGAGATAAAGTTTTTAACGAATCAACTTACAATGTTGGCAAAATAATTTATACTGGTGGTCAACTTAAAGTTTATGTCAATGCAAGATTTCCTGTGAATGCTGATATAAGCGATGTTTTAGCTAAAGCTAGAAAAGGTGGAAAATGCCATTTAGAGGTTCTTTCTACTTCTAAAGGATTTGTTTTTGACAAGAAATCACCACTCATTTCTATTCTCCTTGATTCATATCAAAAAGAAACTGGTGATTTAAAATCACAGCCTTTAGCTATTGGTGGTGGAACATATGCAAGAGAAAGTAAAAACTCAGTCGCTTTCGGTGCTGCCTTTGCTAAAAGAGATTATAGAATGCATGGCGATGATGAATATTTCCCTTTGTCAGATTTCTATGCAAATATGCAAATATATGCACATGCTATTGATAAATTGGGCGAATATCTTGCTAAATTAGGTGAAGAAAATAATGAGACTCAGACACAAAAAGTGGACGAATAGAATATTAGAAGAAAATACCGATATCGGTCTATATTTAGAAACATTAAATAAAGAAGAATTAAAAAATATTGATTATTTAGAAATTGGATCAGGTCTTGGTCAGTTTCTTTTATCACTTAGTGAAAGTAACAAAGATAAAAATTGTCTAGGTGTTGAAATAAATAAAAACGCTTTCGCTTCTGCTTTAAAAAAAACATCACCTTTTAAAAAAGACGTCACTAATTTTAAATTTATCAATGCTCCCATTGATAAGCTTCTTCCTTTAATTGATGATAATAGTATTGAAAATATTTATATAAACTTTCCTGATCCATGGCCTAAGAAGAAAACGCATCATAGACGACTTTCATCTGTCTCGTTTTTAAAAGAATATAATCGCATTTTAAAAAATGGTGGCCATATTTATTTTAGAACTGATAACATTGATTTATTTAACGATTCAATCGAATATTTTAAAGAAGCAAATTTATTTGAAACTGAGATAATTCAACCTTTTTATTCTGAAAAAGTAGACTACTTACCTGCTACTGAATATGAAAAGAAATTTAGAAGTTTAGGTGTGGATATAAATTTATTGATAGCGACTAAAAAATAAAAAAGGGATGCTTAACATCCCTTTTTTTATTTGAAGTTAGCTAATTATTTATCATCACAAAGTAATACAATACCACCTATTAAGCTAATAAATAAGAGGAAGCAAATTTTATAACCAGTTGATAATTGAACTTCACCTTTCATAGCCTTATTGAGTTTAATGAGCATTGGTATAATCCACGCTAATGGAATAAGTGTCCAGCCGACTGAAACAGCCGCAATAATTCCAAATACAAATGCTGCAGTTTTCATAATTTTCTCCTTGTTTTACTTAATAAGTTTACTTATTAATCAATTGAATGTCAATCTTTTAATTATTCTTCCTTTTTTTCTATTTGATTACCAGTGTAAAGTTGATAGTAAACACCTTTTTCTTCAAGAAGCTGTTCATGATTTCCTCTTTCAATGATACTACCTTGTTTTAAAACCATGATGACATCTGAATTTTTGATAGTTGATAATCTATGAGCAATAACGAAGACAGTTCTTCCTTTCATGATTGAATCCATACCTTGTTGAACAAGCTTTTCAGTCAATGTATCGATTGATGAAGTAGCTTCATCAAGAATCATAACTGGTGGATCACTTACTGCAGCTCTAGCAATAGCAATCAATTGCTTTTGACCTTGTGAAAGTCCATTTCCAGCATTTTCTAAAACAGTATCATAACCATTTGGTAATTTAGAAATAAAATCATCAGCATGAGCAAGTTTAGACGCTTTTAAAATTTCTTCATCACTTGCATCTTCATTACCAAATCTAATATTTTCTTTAATGGTGCCTGTGAATAATTTAGTGTCTTGTAAAACTACGCCAAGTGATCTTCTAAGATCAGCTTTTTTAATTTTATTGATATTGATATCATCATATCTTATCTTACCATCAGCAATATCATAGAAACGATTGATAAGATTTGTAATTGTAGTTTTACCAGCACCTGTTGGCCCAACAAAAGCAACTTTTTGACCAGGCAAAGCATATAAAGTTATATCATGAAGGACAATTTTATCGCTAGTATAACCAAAATCAACATGATCGAATGTTATCTTACCTTCAAGCCAATTATATGAGACTGTGTTGTCTTCTTTATGATAGTGTTTCCAAGCCCATCTACCAGTTCTTTCTTTAACTTCAACAGGATTTCCTTTACTATCAGAAGTAGCGTTGACAAGTTCAACATATCCTTCATCTACTTCTTCTTTAACATCCATCATTTCAAAAATTCTTGATGAACCTGCTAAGGCTAAAACGATAGTGTTGAAGTTTTGAGATATTTGACCAATTGGTCTAATAAATAATTTAGAATATAAGATAAATGAAACAATGATTGGAACTGCAATGGTTGTTTTTCCAACAAGTGAGTATGTTGGAACTTTATAATAGATAAATAAAGCTCCCATCACACATAAGATAACATAAAGAATATTTCCAAGCTGATTTGCAGCTGGCATTAAAATATTTGACAATTTATTAGCTGATACTGATTGCTTATAAAGTTCATTATTGAGCTTATCAAAACCATCAATGTTTCTATCCTCATAATTGAAAACTTTAACAACCTTTTGACCAGTGACCATTTCTTCAATATAACCATTTGTTTTACCCAATATTGTTTGCTGAGCAATAAAATTTTTAGAAGATTTTACAGCTACAATTCTTGTCAGTGTAAAGATTATGAAAGCAAAAAGTAAGACAACTAGAGTGAGATAAATATCAGTGACAAGCATCATGATTAAGCATACTAACATTTGCATTGCACATAAGACAACAAGAGGTAAAGCACGTGAGAGCATTTCTCTTAATGCGTCAACATCGTTTGTATAAACAGACATGATATCACCTTTAGTTCTCGTATCAAAATATGAAACTGGTAAATATTGCATATGCTTATACAAATCATCTCTGATTTTCTTTTGAACACCTTGCCCGATAAATGCCATGGTGAAGTTGTAAAAATAATCAGCAGCGGTACCAATTAAGAAGATAATTCCCATGACTAAAGTATCAATTGCTAACTCAATCTCAAAGCTATGTAAAGTCGTAGCTTTAACGGCTTCAGTTATACTATCTTTATTTAATGTTTTTAGAGTATTATCAATTAAACCTACGATGATATTACCGGTGAAATATGAACCAGCAACACCAACAAGTGAGGAAATAATAATCAAAATTGAAACAAGTAAAAATTGCCATTTGTAGTATTTAAAAACATAAGAAACTAATCTTTTCATTGCATCTTTTTTAGCACCCTTTTTAACTGGTGCAACATTTCTATTCCTGGGCATCGAAGTCACCTCCACCTAATTGAGATTCATATAATTCTTTGTAAACTTCACAGTTTTCCATGAGCTGATCATTTTTACCAATTGCTACAATTTTTCCTTTTTCTAAGACAATAATCTGATCACAATCTTTAATTGAAGATACTCTTTGTGAGATGATAAGTTTTGTAACATCAGGTTTAGTGAGTTGAAGATTCTTTCTAATAAGAGAATCAGTATGTGTATCACAGGCACTAGTTGAATCATCTAATATTAAGATTTTAGGGTCCTTTAATAGTGCTCTTGCAATACATAGTCTTTGCTTTTGACCGCCAGATACATTATTTCCGCCTTCAACAATTGGTGAATCAAGTCCATCTTTGAAAGTTGATACAAATTCATATGCCTCTGATAATTTTAAAGCCTCATACATTTGTTCATCAGTAGCATCTTTATTTCCATACAAGAGATTACTTCTAATTGTTCCAGTAAATAATGTATTTTTTTGTAGTACAACAGCACATGCATCTCTTAATGATTTTAAATCGTATTCTTTAACATTGTGACCAGCGACTAATACTTCGCCATCACTTACGTCATATAATCTAGCAATGAGTGAAATCAAGGTGGTTTTACTTGAACCTGTTGGACCAATGATTCCTAAAGTTTCACCTGATTTTAAATGCAAATTAATATTTTCTAAAACATTTTTACCTTTACCATATGCAAAGGAAACATTCTTAAATTCAATTTCACCATCAGCTATTTCTTTAATAGGATTTTTGCAATTGACAATGACTGGTTTTTCATCAATTAATTCAATGATTCTTTCAGCTGAATTTCTTGAAATGATGAGCATAACATAGATGTTTGAAATGAGCATCAAAGCAATCATAATCATCATAATATAAGTGATCAATGTAGTAAGACCACCAGTTGTAAATTCACTACCATTGCTGTGAACAATGATTCTAGCACCAAAATAAGATAATAAAAGCATTGATAGATAAGAAGCAATATCCATTATTGGACCATTGAATGCTAATATTTTTTCAGCTTTTATAAAGTTAGAATAAATGAATTTTGATGAATCTTTAAATTCATTTATTTGTGTATCTTCTCTATTAAAAGATTTGACAGCTCTTATACCATCGACATCTTCTTCAACATTTTCATTTAATAAATCATAATGTCTAAATATTCTTTCAAATATTGGATGAGCTTTAGCCGCAATAAACAAGAGGAAAAATAATACAAATGGAATGATTGCTAAAAACACCCAAGCTAATTTCCATTCAGTTATAAAGCACATAACTAAAGCAAAAAGCATCATTAAAGGTGCTCTAACAACACTTCTTACCACCATTAAGAAAGCAAATTGAACATTAGTGATATCAGTTGTTGTTCTAGTGACAATTGAAGAAGTTGAAAATTTATCAATGTTTTCAAATGAATAATCTTGAATTTTAACAAACATTTGCCTTCTTAAATTTCTTCCAAATCCTGATGAACAAATAGCTGCTAAAATACCAGCTACAATACCTGTAGCTGCTGCAATAACTGCCAGTGATGCCACTAGTATTGAATACGCTTGAATTGCTGGCATATTAGTTGTAGTAGCATTAGATAGATTATCAATCTCATCTAATAAGAACTGCAAATAATAAGCTACTAATACTTCAGCTATTGTTTCTACTAAAACTAGAAACCAGGTTATAAAAGTAAGTTTCCAGTTGCCTTTATTAGCAGCACATACTCTTTTAAGTAAAACACTGACTGGTAAACTTTGTTCTTTGTTAGCTTTGTTAGCTTTTTTAACTTTACTCATTTTTTCACCTCCTTTATATATGACAATATTTTAAATAATATCTCACTCATTTTTTCTTTTTCAGTTTCATCTAGAAGCCGGTCTATTTCTTGTTCAAGCGTTGAGAAAACTTCATCCAATTCTTTGATAACTTTTTGACCAGAATTTGTTAAAGAAACAATCTTTTTTCTTCTATCGCTTCCATCAATCATGAAAGTAACGTATCCTTTGCTTACAAGTGAATTCAAAGCCTGTGAAACTGTCACTTTACTAATATTTAAAGACTTATAAATATCAGTACTAGTCACAATTATATTTTTCTTTTTATTTTTTCCTAAAAATGAAATAATACTTCCCTCTAATTTAGGCAAATAATTTGTTAAATTTCTTTGCAAGTAATCATCTATATAAGAAGAAATGCATTTATTTAATATGTATATTTGTTGACTAGTAGGTTTTATAAAAAAACTTTCTTTATCCATCTTCACCTCAAACAGTTAGTTAATATACTAACTATTTTTAATATATTCAAGTTTCTTTTTTGTTTTGCACCATAAAAGCGTTTTCAAATGTAGGTGTCAATATAAAAGCATTGACAGACATTTATAGACATGCTAAACTATTTTCGTTTTTAAGGAGAATTAAAATGGTTAAAATTAGATTAGCAAGAAATGGCAGAAAAGCTCTTCCTCACTATAGAGTCGTTGTCTCTGATTCAAGAAAGACACCAAACAGCAAATGTATCGCTGATTTAGGTTACTTCAATCCACAAAGTGAAGAATACAAAATCAATGAAGAAGAAGCTATCAAATGGTTAAATAATGGTGCTATCCCTTCCGATTCTGTCAAAACATTATTTAAGAAAGCTGGTATCAATAAGAAATTTGCTGAAAGCAAAGTTGCTAAAGCAAAATAATAGAGGCTTATTTTATGGACTATCAAGCAGATCTCGATTTGAGTCAAGATATCCGTTCTTTAGTTGAACCATTAGTATCCAATCCTAGTCACATCGTCATCGAAAGAACCGATAAAGAAGAAGATTTAAATAGCAGAGAACAAAATTATTTAGTTCTTTGTGATAAAGAAGACTTAGGAAAATTAATTGGTAGACATGGTGTTATCTCTGATTCAATCAGAACTATTCTCAATGTTTCTAATAAGAATATGAGAAAAAAGATTCACTTACGTTTCGCTTCTTTTGAAGAAGTCAATCGCACATTCGATAAAGAATAACATCTATTATTAATTTGGCTAATAGCAGAACTATTAGCCTTTTTAATTTTTAATAGCTTATATGATAAAATTTATTAGAGGTGTAATATGGAAAGAAAAATCATTGGCAAAATCGTCAATACCTTTCAACTCAAAGGTAAAGTTAAAGTCAGTTTATCCACTGATAATTTCGAAGATAGATATAAAGTAGGTAGAAAAGTATACATCAAAGATGATAATGGTAAAGAGAAAGAATATGAAATTACTTCTTTGACATTATTAAACCCAAAAGTTGTCGCCATATCATTTAAAGGATATAACGATATAAATGAAGTTGAACAATTTATAAATAAAGATATTTATGAAGATGTTGAAATTGAAGAAGGTCGTTATTTTTACGATGATTTATTAAAAATGAATGTTGTTACATCAAATGGCAAAGATGTTGGAAAAGTAAAAAATATTATCAAAATGAAGAATATTGAATACTTGATTGTTGATAACTTATATATTCCTTTTCAAATAGATATATTTATTAAAAAAGTTGATATCAATGAATTAAAAATTATATTGACTGAATTAGGTGATGAAGTAGTTAAATAATGAAATTTAATATAATAACAATTTATCCAGACTTTTTTAAAAGTTTTACTTCATCAACAATTATTGGAAGAGCAATTGATCGAAAACTTATTGAAGTCAATTTAATTCCTTTAAGAAACTTTTCATATGATAAAAATCACCGTATTGATGATAGACCTATATCGGGAGGAGCTGGTCTTATTTTAAGATTAGAACCATTAGTTGATGCTTTAAATTCTATTTCTTCGCCATCTTATAAAGTTCTTCTTGGTCCCAGAGGTAAAAAGTATAATCAAGCTGATGCTATTCGTCTATCTAAAAAAGAAGAAATAACTTTAATATGCGGTCACTTTGAAGGAATCGATTACAGATTTAACAAATATGTTGATGAAGAGATCTCAATTGGTGATTATATTCTAACTGGTGGAGAAATAGCTTCCATGGTTTTAATTGATTCAATAAGTAGATTGATAACAGGTGTTATAAGTGAAAAATCAACCGAGGATGAATCTTTTAATAATTCACTACTTGAATATCCTCAATATACATATCCTAAAGAATATGATGGTGAAAAAATACCTGATATCTTGTTTTCAGGCAATCATAAAATCATCGATGATTATCATTTAAAAGAATCATTAAAAGAAACCATCAAATATCGTAAAGATTTGATTTCTTCTTTGACTTATGATAGAAAGATAGCTACTTTTTATAAAGAGATAAAAGAAAATAAAGATGGTAAACTTGAAGAAAATATAAGCAAAGTTTTAAATAAGAAAAAATAATTACTTTCTAAAAAAGCGTGCCATCATTGGATTGTTTTTATAATTAGACATCTGTTTTTTCATTTGCTCATATGATTCTAAAAGATTATTTACATCTTTGGGAGTAGTTCCTGAGCCACTTGCAATTCTAAGTTTTCGATTAGCTTTAATCATCTCTGGTCTTCGTCTTTCTTCTTTAGTCATTGAATTGATGATGACCTCGGTTCTTTTTAGTGCAATCTGTGCTTGATCAATTTGCTCTGATGATAGTTTTGGTGCATTTGGAACTAAAGCCATAATTTTAGAAAGAGGCCCTAATTTATTCATTTGTTTCATAATTGAAAGCATATCCACTAAATCAAACTGGCCTTGCATCATTCTTCTTGATGTCTTCTCAGCTTGTTTCTCATCAACTTTACTTTGAATTTCTTCAACTAAAGAGACAATATCACCCATACCTAAAATACGTGAAGCCATTCGATCAGGGAAGAAGTTTTCCAAATCATCAATCTTTTCACCGCTACCGACATATTTTATTGGAATGCCAGTAAGTTTCTTAATTGATAAAGCTGCACCACCTCTTGAATCACCATCAAGTTTAGTCATTACTAAACCTGTGATTTTAATTTCTTGATTGAATTTTAAAGCGACATTAGTTGCATTTTGACCAATGAGTGAATCAACAGTAAGTAAAGTTTCATTTACTTCGACATTCTTTTGAATATCTTGTAATTCTTTCATCAATTTTTCATCGATTTCAAGTCGACCTGCTGTATCTAAAATAAGAATATCATAATGTTCATTTAAAGCTTTTTGATATGCATCTTTAGCAATATCTACTGGACTTTTGTTTAAATCAGAATAAGTATCTACAATAGGATCACATTTCTTTCCTAAGTTAGTTAATTGCTCAACAGCAGCTGGTCTATAAATATCTAATGCACCTAATAAAACTTTCTTCTTGTTTTTAGTTTGAAATAAATTGGCCAATTTTGCAGCTGAAGTTGTTTTACCTGTACCTTGTAAACCGACCATCATGATGACTGTTGGTTTACCAGTCATGTTGAAGCAAATATCATTATCACCTTCACCTAAAAGTTTTTCCATTTTGTCGTAAACGATTTTGACAACCATTTCACCAGGTGAAACTTTGCTTAACACTTTTTGACCTATTGCTTCTTCTTTAATTTCTTCAATAAAAGAAGAAACAACCGTGTAATTGACATCAGCTTCAAGCAATGCTTTCTTTACTTCTTGAAGCATATCATCCATATTTTTCTCGGTTAAAGTGGCCTGTCCTTTTAATTTTTTAAAAATGCCTGATAATCTATTTCCAAGTGATTCAAATGCCATATAAATAATCCTCCCTTATTTTATTAATAGTTTCATCATCTAAAATCTTTTTATCAATCAATTTTGAAATCATTTTACATCTTTTATAAACATGCAGTTTTTCTTCATAGAAATCAATCTCTTTCTTTCCAGCTTTAATTGATTGAAAAATTGCGTTTCTGGAAACTTTTTCATTCTCAGCTATTTCAAATAGTGATAAATCATCAAAATAGAATGATTCCATTCTTCTTTTAACTGATTCAGTTAGAAGATTTTCATATATTTGAAGAAGAATTGAATAGTACTCCTTCTTTTCTAAAATATCATCTGTTTTCATATTATTGAATCAAGAAGAAGACAATATCGATAACAAGCAAGAAAATCGAATTGAATAAGAAATTAGCTAGAAACTCAACTGATATAATTTTTCTTTTAGTAGCAACATAAGAAAATAGTGGATAAATAAAAGCGATCACAAGTGAAGAAAACATTGTTGCCAAATAATAATTTGGCACCATTGCATACATTATATTAGATATGATCATATTGAGAATCAAACAAAAAAGCAATGACATAATTGACATATTAATTTTCTCCTTTGCCTATTAGCAAGCCATATAAATACTTGTCTAAATCAAATTCTTCTAAATCATCCATCTTTTCACCAAGGCCTATAAATTTGACTGGTAATTTTAATCTATCACGTATCATTAAAATAATACCGCCTTTACTAGTACCATCCATTTTAGTGATGACAATGCCTGTAAGTGGAATAGCATCTAAAAACACTTGGGCTTGATCAATTCCATTTTGACCAGTATTTGCATCTAAAACAAGAAGGGCTTCATGAGGTGCATCACTAATCACCTTTTTCATAACTCTAACTATCTTAGAAAGTTCATCCATCAAACCTTTTTTGTTTTGGAGTCTACCAGCAGTATCTATAAAAACGAGTGAATAATTTTCATTTTTAGCTTTGGTAAGTCCGTCAAAACAAAGTGATGCTGGATCAGCATTGGGTCTTGTTAAAATATCAACCCCAACTTTTTCGCACCAATATTGAAGCTGCTCAACTGCCCCTGCTCTAAAAGTATCAGCGGCAATTACAAGTATTTTATGACCTTTATCTTTATATTTTTTAGCAAGCTTAGCAAGAGTTGTTGTCTTTCCAACACCATTGACACCAGCAAGTAAAACAATAGTTGGACCATCTTTTGCAAAATTGAGTTCGGTTTGAAATGAACCGCCTTTATTAGCATAACCAACAAACATTTTATCGATGAGAAGATTATTCAATTCTTCAGCATCAGTTATATTTTTTGAACTTGCTTCTAATGAAGTTTGCTTGATGAGTTCAATTGATAGATCAACACCAACATCAGCTTCAATCAAAATTCTTTCAAGTTCATCAAAGTACTCTTGATTGATTACCTTATGGGCTTTAGCAAGTTTTTTCATTGATTCAGTAAAACCGATTCTAGATTTATCTAGACCAGCTACATATTTTTCCTCAACTTGTTTTTCAATCTCTTTTGAAGAAAGTTTTTCATTTTCTTCTTTGTTAGAGTTTTCATTTACATCAGTTACTTTTTCTTCTTTTGTTTCTTCTTTTTTATGACCAAATTTATTTTTTAAAAAATTAATCAATCCCATCTTATTCACCCACTTTCTTTAAAAGAGCATCTTTGGCAGCATTTTTTTCAGCTTCTAATATATTATGTCCTTTTCCAATTCCTAAAATAACATCACTGACTCTAGCTTCAACAGTATATGATACATCTTCTGAATTGAGATTTTCTTTTTTAACAACAATATAGTGAACATTGGCTGAAACTTCTTCTTGAAGAGTAGTTTTTGGATCATAATTATCTAATTTACTGACAGCTTCCTTTAATAAAGGCGTAAAAATAGTAAAAATAATTTCTCTGACTTTACTATATCCTTGATCTAAATAAACAGCAGCAATGAAAGCTTCAAAAACATCTTCATTTATATGATGATGGAATCTGACATTACCTTTTTCACCGATTGAATATCTGACAAATTTATCTAAATGATATGTCTCTTCAGACAATTTAGTAAGTGATTCTCCACTTACTAATATAGATCTAATTTTAGATAAGTTGCCAGATCTGTATTCAGGAAATCTTTCAAAAATCATATCAGCTATCACCATATCTAAAATAGAGTCACCTAAAAATTCTAATCTATCATAATTTTCACTTTCAGGATGCTCATTTGTATAACTAGCATGAGTAAAAGCTTTTTCATAAAGTGATATATCGTTGACTTTAATATTTAAGATTTTAAAAATCTCATCATCTTTATTCACTTACTTTTTGCTCCTTTATTTTATCAACTATTTTTTCTTCAATCATTTTATTAGCGACATCAAGAGCGTGATAGAAAGAATAACTATCTGAATTTCCATGAGCTTTGACAACTATTCCATTAGTTCCTAAAAAGATAGCTCCACCAAAACGTTTATAATCCATATGATTTGATAATTGTTTGAATCCTTTTTTAGCAAATAAATAGCCTATTTTAGTCAATAAGTTAGTCTTAAAAGCTTTTTTCATCAGGCTAGACATATTCTTACCCATACCTTCAGTAGCTTTCAAAAAGATATTTCCAGCATATCCGTTAGTAATAACAACATCGTGGTTACCATCAAGAGCATTTCTAGCTTCACAATTACCTTTAAACCATGGATATTTTTTAAGTAGTTGATAAGCTTCTACAGCTTCTTTACTGCCTTTGCCTTCTTCCGTACCATTTGAAAGAAGATAAACATTAGGATTTTTTATTTTAAGAACGTTCTCCGAATAGATTCTTCCCATGATTGCAAAAGAAACTAAGTCCTCGCAAGTATTTGTCAAGTTAGCACCAATATCCATGATTGTTGCTGGCTTGTTATAATCTAATGTTGGAAATGGTGAACAAAGTCCAGCTCTTGATATTCCATCAATGTTTTTAAGTAAAACAGTAGCCCCAACTACAAGTCCACCAGTTGAACCAGCTGAAATGATAGCATCAGCTTCATTATTCTTCACAGCTAATATTGCTTTATATAAACTAGATTCTTTCTTTCTTAAAAAAGTTAATGGATCAATTTCCATTGGTATAACTTCTTTAGCATCAACAATGCTTAGTCTATCTTTATCATTTATAATCAACTTAGAAAGTTCATTTTCATCACCATATAAAATAAATTCAATATCTTTGTGATCATTTCTATATTTATAAACGGCTTTTATTAATTCACTTGGTCCTAGATCAGAACCCATCATATCTACTGCTATTTTACTCATAAATTACTCCATAAAAAATTAGAGATAATATATAAATATATTATCCCTAATATGATACCATAATTTACCACTTTTTTACTTATTAAATAGTTGAGTTTTACTAATGTACTCCCAGTTTAATTTATAACAGATAAATTATTTTTTAAATATGTCTCAATATATTCTACTTGTTGTAAATCTTTACATTGAACATAAGCATAACCTAATGTTTGAGAGTCACTTACAATTGCCATTTTTACTTTTTTATCTGTATATAACTAACTGCAATTTTTCCAAATAATAGCAATGATAATTAAAACTACGTTAGTTTACGTTGCCTTGAATATTAAAATTTTTATTTTCTTTTTAGAAGATTTTTAATTTTTCTTTAAGGAAGGATTTTTACTGAATTGCAATTTATTTTTAGTTATCTTATTTTTTTAAAAACGTCAGTATTATAATTTACACATATATAATAAATAACTTAGCACAAATTTTAATCATTAAGAAAGTAAAGGTTTTTTATCAGTATCTAGCCATTTTAAATATTCATAATTTTCTTTATCATCTAAATTAGCAAGTATCTCATTTGCATCATTTTTACTAGCTTCAAATACTTTATAATCATCAACAAAGTTGCAGACAAATAGTTCACTTTTACCTGATTGTTGTTCACCTTCATATGAACCTGTCCCTCGCAT
The DNA here is from genome assembly GCA_937896065.1 of uncultured Caryophanales bacterium. GTDB lineage: Bacteria > Bacillota_I > Bacilli_A > RFN20 > CAG-288 > Enterosoma. Next base: position 14,140 of record CALBLI010000005.1, read on the forward strand.
TTTCAAATCGTATTCTGATATTTTCATACCATCGGTATTTTTAGCTAAAAATTCAAGCTTTTCTTTTGCTTTCTTATCATTTTTATCATAAATAAGTAAAGCTAGAGCAAACTGTCCGTTTCTTCCAATTCTACCACGCAATTGATGAAGAGAAGATAAACCAAAATAATTAGCATCGTAAACAATAAGAAGTCCAGCGTCTTTTACATCGACTCCAACTTCAATAACAGTTGTTGAAACAAGTATCTTTTTTGCACCAGTTGCAAATTCTTTAAATATTTTATCTCGTTCTTCTTTTTTTATGCGGCCATTTAATAAAGCAACATTCTCTTTACCATATCTTAAAACATATTCATTATAAACTTCTTCAGTTGACTTAGTGTCTTTATCATTTTCATCAATTTTAGGAACAACTACAAATACTTGTCTATTTTTTAAAAGGCATTGTTTTATAGCTTTATCAATTATTGGATCAGCTGAATTTACAACCTTTGTTTCAACTTTTCGATCACCAAAAGGTAATTCGCTTATTGTTGAAACATCTAAATCAGCATTTATTATCATTGATAAAGTACGTGGAATCGGTGTAGCTGACATCATAAGCAAATCACTTGTTGTTGACTTATTTAATAATGATTCACGCTGCTTGACTCCAAATAATTGCTGTTCATCAATAATAGTAAGACCTAAATCTTTAAAAACAGTATCTTTACTTAGTGCTGCATGTGTTGATATTAAAATATCAATATCTCCTTTATTTAATTTAGAAAGGGTTTCTCTTTTTTCTTTAAGTGACATATTCCCAACAAGCAGTGCAATATTAATATCGACATTTTTAAATACTTTCAAGGCATTATTATAATGTTGAATAGCAAGTTCAAAAGTAGGTGAGAGCAACACTCCTTGTTTATTTCTTAAATAATTTGCGTATAAACAAATGAAAGCAACAAGTGTTTTTCCAGAACCAACATCACCTTGTAAAAGACGATACATAACTTTTTCTTTTTCTAAATCTAAAACAATATCATGAACCGCTTCTTTTTGGGAAGAAGTCAGTTTATATGGTAAAGTCATCACAAAATTATTAACTTTTTTCTTATCAATAGGAAGTGTCTGTTTTTTTCTTTTTTCACTTTCCTTTCTTAAAAGTAAGGATTTGATTGAATAAGATAATGCTTCCTCATATTTAAAAACCCGAAGGCCTATATTTAGTTCTTCTTTATTTTTAGGAAAGTGAATGATTCTAAAAGCTTCATATTCATCAAGAAGATTATATTTTTTTTGATATCTTAAAGGAACTTTTGAATATACTGCACTTTTTAAACTGATATTAGTAAGTATTTTCTTTAAATAACTAACAAAATAAGAATGAGTCACACCGCGTGGAAGGTTATAACAAGGTTTGATCTCACTCATCGCATAATAAGAATCCAAATTAATGATAGTTGATACTGAAAAAACTTTCCTTGTTTCTGAATAATAAACAACAATCAATTTTTCACTATTACTTTTTAAAATAGTCGCATAAAAAGGTTGATTGATGATAATACATGGAATCATCTTACCTGAAAAAGTAGTGAAATTGAATCTGATTATTGATATTTTATATTTACCAAGTGATCTAAGATTTGAAATAGTTCCTTTCAAAACATATCTTTGATAATCAACGTATGGATATATTAGTGGTGTCTCTTTTAAATCTTCATATCTAGATGGAAAATGCCTCAAAACATCTTCGTAGTTTGAGGCATTGAGTAAAGTATATAATTCTCTTTCAGTCATTTATTATTCAACCGAAACAAAGAAGGAATAAACAGGTTGCTTACCATCTAAAAGTTGAACATCATAGTTTGAACTATATTTATCATTAACGCGATTATTGATTTCTTCTTTTTCTTCCGCAGTAACATCTTCACCACAGTATATAGTAATAAGATCTGATTTATCATCTAACATCTTATCAAGAAGTGAGAATAAATTATCAATCTTGTTATCATCAACTGCGACAATTTTCTTATTGAGAATACTGATAAATTGTCCTTTTTTTACTTTGACGCCATCCATTGAAGTATCACGTACTGCATATGTTGTTTCACCTGATTTTGTAGCCTGATAAGCTTCTGTCATCGATGAGACATTGTCATCAATTGAATCATCTGGATTAAAGACCATACAAGCTGAAATACCTTCAGTAATCATCTTGGTTGGAATAACCTTGACATTATAAACATCCTTCATGATTTCAGCAGCTTGATTACAAGCCATGATGATATTTCCATTATTTGGAAGCAAGATAACATTTTTGCAATCAATCTCTTTGATAGCATTGACAAAATCTTCAGTAGATGGATTCATAGTTTGTCCGCCAGAGACAATATAATCAACTTGGAGTTCATTAAATATTTCTTCAATACCTGAGCCAACAGCAACAGTGATTATCCCAATATTCTTTTTGATAGCTTTGGCTTTATTGATAGTTGGGGCTGCTGAAGTTTTAACTTCAATAGTACCAGCTTTAGCTTCAATACCTTTTTTACTTTTTTCATTTTGATCATCTAAAAGAAGTTCTTCATGTTGTTCAGACATATTATCAACTTTGATAGTTTTAAATTCACCAAATTGTTGAGCATAGGTTAAAATATCACCAGGTTTTAATGTATGAACATGTATTTTAACTAAGTCATCATTTCTTGAATAAACAATGGAGTTACCATGAGCTTCTAAAACAGCTTTGAATCTTTTTTCATTATATAATTTTTTACCTGCTGGCAATTTATTTTGATCAGCTAAATTGAGTAAAAACTGAGTACAATAACCAAATTCTTTATGAGCAAACTTAGATTGAACATTACCAACCGTTTCATCAATTTTACCAGAAATATATGGAGCACTGGTCTCAGTGACTGATGCCATATCTTTTTCAACAATATCATTATGTAAAGCTCTAGCAAATCCCTCTAAAATTTTACATAAACCAGCTCCACCTGAATCAACAACACCAACTTCTTTTAAAACTGGGAGCAAATCAGGTGTTCTATCAAGTGATTTTAAAGCCTCAGCATATAAAATATCCATACATTTATCAATTGGCATATTAGGTTTGACTTGATCATACAAAGCTTGACTAGCTTCTCTGATAACAGTTAAAATAGTACCTTCAACAGGGGTTATAACACCACCATATGCAACAGTCTTTGCCATCATAAAAGCATCAGCAAAGCCGATTGAATCAATGCTGTCCTTGCCTTTAACAGAATTAGCAAATCCCTTAAAGATAGCAGAAAGAATAACGCCAGAGTTACCTCTTCCACTCATAAAAAGCCCTTCAGCAAAATCAGCAGCTACTTGTGAAATAGAAGAATCAGTGACACTGAAAACTTTTTGAACACCGGAAGACATTGTCAAATTCATATTAGTACCAGTATCACCATCAGGAACTGGAAAAACATTTAAATTATCAATCTCTGGATATGTATTATATAAATTATTAGCACCAGAGATAATCATTCTTTTAAAAAGGACACCATCTAACTTTAACATATACTTACCTCATTTAATAAATCATTTCAAATCGACAATAAAAACATTGACGGCTTGAATATCAATTTTATATTTACGCTTAAGTGAATATTTAACTTGTTTTTGAACTTCATAAACTACTTCGGCAATTTTAATATCTTTTGAACATACAACATATAAAGATAATTCATAACCTGCTTTACCTTTTTTTATAGAGACGCCTTTTGCAAAATCTTCTTTATTTAAAAAGCTGAGAATTTTATTAGAATGTGAAGAAACACTCTTCTCATCCAATAGTCCAACAACACCATAAACAGAAGAAGCAGTAATCCCTGCACTTGTTGCAATATCGCTTGTTTTAACAGTGGTTTCAGCACTGATTTTATTTGTTTCTTTTTTCATAAAATAGCCTCTATTTATTTTACCAATTTTTAACTATTCATTCAATATAAAAAAATAAATATATTATAAAAATTCAATGTTTTTGTTTAATAAAGGTCAAAAAATTATTATTCAATCATGATAATATTTTTTAGGCTTTGAAATATTTATTAACATAAGCAAGTTACATTAATTTAAAACTATTTTATTTAATATGTTAAAAAATATATAAAATTTATATTTGTCAATCTTAAATATATTTATTTAAAAAGTACATTTTTTTCATAAAAAAAAGCGGCTATGAGCTATCATCCAAAGGAT
>CALBLI010000006.1 GCA_937896065.1 uncultured Caryophanales bacterium
CAAGATTTTGATCTAAAAAAGTATTTATTTTTAATACAAGAGAGTAATCATTACTATTAGTTGGATATCTTTTAATTTCCATTCCTTCTTGTTCATATGTGCCTTTAACTAAGTCAATAATTAAATTTTGATTATTTCTGCTGATATTAAATGTGAAAACAGTGTTATCAGCATGTGATTTTGATAAAAAAGTTCTTATTTGTGATAAGGTATGTTCTTTTAAAATGAGCGTTTCATTATCCACTGTTATTGAAGTTATAATATCATTAATTTTAAATTTATCTTTACTAGGTCCTTTAAAGATGTTGGTAATTATTAAATTACCATCATAATAATGTGATGTAAAACCAAAACCTTTACCATTTAATGAAAGATTTTGCTCTTCTTCATTTTCAGTATAAAAAGTATATGGATCGTTTTCTTTATTAGTCATACCGTCGATTAAAGAAGTTAAAGCTTCATCTTGAAAATTGTTCAATTCATTACCATATAACCATTCTTCTTTAAGAAGATGATAGGTATCAATTATTTTTTGATCTTCACTTGATAATGAATGTTTACTTTTAGACACATAAAACCCAATTAAAAAAGAAGAAACTATTAAAATGATAGTTGAAAATGAGCAGATAACAATTTTAGCTGATGTACTTATTTCAATTTTTTTCTTATTCTCTTCCATTTTTATCCTCATTTTTGTATGTATTAAAATAATTATTCATTGATTTTAAAAGGTAATATTCTTTTTCTTTATCAGAAACATCAAGTGATTTGATTTCTTCAACAGTCGGTGTCTTTCTAGTGAAGCCATATCCGATTATTTCACTAGCCTTCATGATTTGAATAAAAGCATTTGGATCTACTTTTAAGATAGCATTTTTTACAACCGCGTAATCTCTTTTATCAAAACATATTTCAATAAGATATGAATCAACTTTAGAGTATCCACCCTTCATTGAAATTAAAGTTGTTCCTCTAGCACTCTCTTCTAAAATCTTTTGATTCATACTTTCCCATTTATTAGTACAAATAAATGCTACAAAGAATTGGTTGTCACCAAATGATACTTTATCAATTAAGATAGAACAAAGAAGTGAACCAATGATACCAAAACAAGTGGTAATCAAATTCATATCATTGATGAAGAAACCAATTAAAATAACAATCAAATCTTGAATAAATGATGTTATTCCTACCTTTACATGGAAATATTTTCTAACTAGGAGATTAACAACATCTGTTCCACCAGATGATCCTCCTCCCATTATAGCAACGCCGACTCCAACACCTAATAAACTTCCACCAAAAATAGCGGCAGCTACATAAGCTAAAGCTTTTAATCCATCTCCCATAATTTGAATGTCATCAGTGATAAATATTTTATTTATTTCTAAGATATTTAAAATATGTCTTCCGTCAACAACAACATTGTCGATTAAATTTTGAAACATCATGATAAATAAAGGACCAGTTATTGTAAAAAGAAGCGATCTGATTGAATATTTCAAACCGAGTGTAAAAAGTCCAAAGACAAAAAACGACCAAGAGATAATCAAAATCAAAGTATCAACACTGAGATTAACATATTTGTTAAGTAAAATAGCAATAGAAGTGATGCCACCAGTGATGAGGTTCATAGGAACAACAAAAAAAGAGGTACCGAAAGCATAAATAAAAGCACCTAAAACAACTAAAAATGAGTTAAATATGAATACTTTAGGTGATTCGGATGTAAATTCTTTCTTTATTATTTTCCATTGTTTAATAAAGAAACGTTTAACAATAGAAGCATTATTTTTATTTTCCATTTTCTTCACCTCTACTTGTTAAAAAATCATATCTTAAATAGTGATCAATAAAAGATTGAATTTTTCCATCCATCACAGCTTGCACATTGACTTCTGAATAATCGTCTCGATGATCTTTTACAAGTGTATATGGGCAAAAAACATATGATCTGATTTGTGATGAAAAGGAAATATCTTTTTTAACACCAGATATTGAATCTAATTTTTCTTGTCTTTTTCTTTCTTCAAGTTGAAATAGTTTTGACTTTAGCATATCCATGCAAGTTTCTTTATTTGCAAGTTGATCTCGTTCAACTTGGCAAGAAACGACAATGCCTGTTGGAAGATGAGTGATTCTGACTGCACTTTCAGTCTTATTGACATTTTGACCACCAGCACCAGATGAATGATAAGTATCTATTTTCAAATCTGCAGGATTAATATTTATCTGAATATCGTCATTAAATTCAGGCATAACATTTACAGAAGCAAAGGAGGTATGCCTGCTTCCTGATGCATCAAAAGGTGAAATTCTAACAAGTCTATGAACACCATGTTCACTTCTTAAATTACCATATGCATTTTTACCAGTGACTAAAATAGTACAGGAAGATATTCCTGCTTCTTCACCTTCTAGTAAATCAATAATTTTTACTTTATATCCTTTATCTTCAGCATATCTTAAATACATTCTAAGAAGCATATTAGCCCAGTCGTGTGCTTCAGTTCCGCCAGCACCAGGGTGGAATTCTAAAATAGCATTATTAGAATCATAGGGCCTAAAATAATAGATAAATTTTTCAAATTCAGAAAATTCACTTTCCAAAGTTTTTACTTTAACATCAGTTGAATTTAAAACTTCTTCATCATCTATTTCTGATAAAAAGTCTAATGAATCTTTTATATCATCGAGTTTATTTTTAAAATAGTCAATCTTATCTAATTTATAAGAATTGTCACTGAGTTTTTTATTAACAATCTTAGCATTATTTAAGTCGTTCCAAAAGCCTTCTTGATTTGTTAATTCTGTCAATGACAAATTCTCTTTTTTCAATGATTCAATGTCAAAGGCAGCTCATAAGATCAAGAAATCTTTTGTAAATACTGTTATAAGCATTATTCACATTTGAAATCTCTAACATATAAGCAAAATACCTCCATTTATTAAATATTTATTTGATTAATTGATTTTTGCTTGAGGATTGGATCTATCGATCTGTTCGTCGTCTTTATCAATATTTGACATAGCCTCAAGCCTTTCTTCTTTATTAGGATCTTTATTATCTTCTGGTTTATCATCTTCTTTTTTAGCGGCTTCAACATTTGCTGAAGGTCTAAAAGCAACATGTAATAAAGTCTTAGCAACATCATGAGCAATATTTTTATTCATGGTGTTAAACATATCAAATCCTTCATTAGTATAAGCTTGTAATGGATCAGTTTGAGCATAAGATCTAAGCCAAATAGCTTCTCTTAATTTTGACATTTGATCGATGTGCTTTGTCCATCTTCTATCGACACAATCTAAAGTGACTGATTTTTCAGCGTAATTTTTCATATCATCTGTCCAATTACCTTCAACTTGATGAGCATGATATATTTTTTGGAGCTGAGCAGAAAGCAAGTTTGCAGCATCAGTTGGTGTAAGTCCATCAAAGAATTTACCAGGAATAGCTTTCTCATCGACTGCTAAATCAGCAACAACTAATTGTTGAAGTTTTTTGCCATCAACTACTTTTTCTTGATCGACAACGACAACACATTGATCTGCAAAAGTTTTAGAAGCTAAATCAAAATAAGAAGGAATGATGTTTGAAATTGATTCAGAAAATAAGATTTGATCACGTCTTTCATACATAGTTTTTCTTTGTCTTGATAAGACATCATCATAATTTAAAAGTTGCTTTCTAGTATCAAAGTTTAAACCTTCAACTCTCTTTTGAGTTTGAGTAATAGCCTTTGACATGAGCATACTTTCAAAAGCATCATCGCCTAATTTTTTATATAAATTCTTGAATGTGTCTGGTGCATATCTAATAAAGATATCATCTTGAAGTGAGACATAAAATTTAGAATAGCCTGGGTCACCTTGACGACCGCTTCTACCTTTCAATTGATTATCAATTCTTCTTGATTCATTTCTTTCGGTTGCTAAAACAGCAAGACCGCCCAATTCTTTAACACCTTCACCTAATTTGATATCAGTACCACGACCTGCCATATTGGTTGCAATAGTAACAGCACCTTTTTGGCCAGCTAAAGCGATGATATTTGCTTCTTTGCTGTGATTTTTAGCATTTAATACTTCATGAGGGATGCCTTCTTTATTGAGTAATTTATCAACGATTTCTGATTTTTCAACTGAAGGTGTACCAATCAATATTGGTTGGCCTTTAGCATGTCTTTCTTTGATATCTTCCATAATAGCAGCGTATTTTGCATTTTCATTACCAAAAATAGAGTCTTTATCATCAACACGGATGACAGGTCTATTAGTTGGAATTGGCACGACTCTCATATTATAGACTTTTCTAAATTCTTCTTCCTCGGTTTTAGCAGTACCAGTCATACCAGATAATTTATCGTACAATCTGAAGAAATTCTGATAAGTGATAGTAGCTAAAGTGACAGTTTCAGGTTTGATAGCAACATGTTCTTTAGCTTGAATAGCTTGTTGCAAACCATCGGAATATTCTCTACCTTTCATAACACGGCCAGTGAATGAATCAATCAATTGAATCTCATCATCAGCGACCATATATTCAACATCTTTTTGCATGATGTAATTAGCTTTTAATGCTTGTTGAATTCGATGTGCAAGTTCAGTCCATTGAGCATCATATAAGTTATCAATAGCAAACATTTGTTGAATTCTCTTGATACCTTCATCTGTTAAAGAACAAGTTTTCTTTTCAATATCGATAGTATAATCTCTATCAACTCTCAATCTTTTACTTGCTCTATCAGCAGTCTCATAAGCAGTAGCAGTAAAACCAGCACCACCTGAAATAATCAGTGGTGTTCTTGATTCATCAACTAAGATGGAATCGGCTTCATCAATAATTGCATAATGGAGACCTCTTAAGACTCTATTTTCAACAGTTTTGGCCATGTTATCTCTTAGATAGTCAAAGCCGACTTCAAAGTTAGTTGTATAAGTGATATCACAATTAAATGCTTCCCTTTTAGCTTCAACATCTTTTTCACGGAGATTACAGCCGACAGTTAAACCTAAGAAACGATAAACATTGCCCATCCAATCAGCATCACGGCTAGCTAAGTATTCATTGACGGTAACAACATGAACACCTTTTCCTTCAAGTGCATTTAAATAAACAGCCATAGTTGCAGTAAGTGTTTTACCTTCACCAGTTCTCATTTCAGCAACATCACCTTCATTTAAAACGGTTGCACCAAAAACTTGAACAGGATATGGGAACTGACCAAGAACACGTCTTGCAGCTTCTCTACTTGCAGCAAAAGCTTCAGGGAGAAGATCATCGATGGTTTCACCATCTTTGATTCTTTGTTTAAAAATCTCAGTTCTTGCTTTTAAATCACCATCAGATAAAACAGCGTACTCGTTTTCATACAAGAAAACATTTTTAGCTTTCTTTTCAATTTTTTTAAAAGCACGTTGATCAATTCTAAATACTTTTTCTAAAAAGCCCATACTAATCTCCTTAACGATATTAATAAATATCTTTTATACATGAATAGCAAAAAAATGAGAAAAAAATTCTCAACAAAAAATTTTAACATTTATTGAGATATATTAAAAGCAAAATTAATAAAGTTAATAGTATTTATTAAGTGTATAAGGTAATTAATATCCAATATTGTGATTTAATCTGCAAATAATTTTAGTGATTAAAAATAAGTTAAAGTATTATATTTTACTTTAATTATTTAACCTAAAATGATATATTTTTTATATGAAAAAGAAACTTATAACATTATTTTTGTTACCACTGATGGTAACTGCATGTAAAAAAAATAGTTCAACTAATCTCGACTCTTTACAGGCTAGAAATTATATTATTGAAAATTATACTTTTAATAAAGCTAACTATTTTTATCAAAAAGCCACCTATTCAATTGAAAGAACTGTTAGTAGATGCCAAGGCATTTATCCTAATGCTCAAAATAATAATGGTGATTTTATTTTTACAAATAAAATTATAAAAGAAGGCGATGCACCATATGTTTATACACGAAATGGTCGTTCTGATTTGGATGTTTTAAATTATGAAGAATTGAATGACTTTTATGCAAATGATAAAAAAGTAAATACTGATTATGGTACTAAATATGTACTTGAAAATGAGTGTTTATCTATTTCATTTAATGGTGTTGATAGTTTAGAAAAGATATTAAAGCTTCCTTATGTTAATACAATAACAAGTAACTTAGCGGATATTGTCTATGATAAATCATTTAATTATGAAATTAAATATCAAACTAATGAAGTTGGTTTATATTCTAAAATAGAACTATCTTTGAATGAACAAGACTCTAATAGCAATGCAGTTGATGCTTCTTATGTGATGACATTTAACTGGTTGGCAAGATAATTATTAGACTTTTGTTTAATAATATATTATAATTACACGAATTAGGAGGACTTTATCATGGATGAAAATAATGTTGAAGTCAAAACAAAAAAAAGAAAAATAATAAATACTAAGAAAGGTTCAACTTTTTGGACAGTTTGGAGTATTATTGAAGCTATCTTAATTTTTGTTGGCGGTATTTTATGCTTAATCTATTGTGATAATAAGGATTTACAGCGTACGATTTTATTTATTGTTGGCGGATTTGTAATATTTGATGGTGCTTTAAGAATACTGATTAATTTCTTACCTGTCTTAACAATTGTTGAAAAAGCAACAATGACATATGATCTTGTAATTTCTGGATCAATTGAACTTGCGATAGGTATTACATTAGTTTGCGATGTTGCAATTGATTCAAGTGCATTTGATGTCTTAATTAAGTTCATTTCAATGTTCATTGGAATAGCTTTAATTGTTTTTGGTGCCATCGTCCTTTTATATTCAATCGGCTTTTTAACCAATAAAATAATTAAAGCTTATTTTGTTTCTATCATAGGTTTTTTGGTTGCAACTTGTCTGATTGTTTTAGGTGCTCTTGCAATTGTTAAATTAAAAGATCCTGAAACATTCTCTCAATTTGCTTTGATTATTGCTGGTGCTGTCTTAATTTGTACAGGCATTGCTCAAGTAAGTGATGCTATATATCAAAGGAAAAAGTATTTATTTAAACAAGATATTAAGAATGATATTTCTGATTTAAAAGCTCAAGTTGATGAATTTAAAAAAGAAACTACTGATTCTGATAGCGATGAAGTTATCATTGATGCTGAAGTTGAAACTAAAGAATCAAATGATGATAAACAAAAATAATATCAACTAAAGTTCTAAAAATAATAATTGTTGCTTGCTAAGATATAAACATATCTGTAACAGCAACAATTTTTTGTTTTAACTTATTAAATTAATAAATATTTAATTATCAATAAATGATTATTACTCATTAAAACATTTAAATATAAACTTGTTTATATTAAAATATATTGATTGAAATTATACTTAAGGAGATTTCATATGGAAAAAAATGAAAGATTTGATTATTATAATCACTTAACTGGATTATCAGAATGGACCTTTTCAAGCAAGGAACATCCAGATAGAATAATTAGAGTAAATGATGGCCCATCAGGGCTAAGAAGAGAAAGAAGTTCTTCTCTACCAATATATGATTACGATGATAACAATATTAAAAATGTCTGCTTACCTACTCCAAGTGCAGTAGCAGCCTCTTTTGATAAAAAAGTTGCTTATGAGGTTGGTAATTGTTTAGCTAAACAATGTTTATCTGTAAATACTCATATCATTTTAGCTCCAGCAATGAATTTAAAAGTATCTCCTTTGTGTGGTAGAAATTTTGAATATTTTTCAGAAGATCCATATCTTACAGGTATTTTAGCAGCAAGCGAAGTTAAAGGTATTCAAGAATATGGTGTTGGTGCAACAATCAAACACTATGCTTTAAATTCAAGAGAGTTTTCAAGAAGAATAGTTTCAAGTGAAGTTTCAAAAAGAGCTTTAAATGAAACATACTTAAGTGCATTTAATTATGTTATTAAACATGCATCACCTTCTTCTATTATGACAAGCTATAACAAAATCAATGGTGAGTATGTACCTGAATCTTTCTATATGATGAATAGATTATTAAATACTATGTCATTTAAAGGACTTGTCATGTCAGATTGGGTTGCTATTTCAAATAGAGCTGTAAGTATGCACTATGGTTTGGATTTAGAAATGCCTAAATCAAAAGTCGATAATGAATATATTGATTTGGGATACAATAAAATCTTTAATGATGAAGATTTGATAAGAAATGATAAAAGACTAGATGAAATTAGTGAAAAATATGGAAGTAACAAAATCCATGAATTAAATAATGGAAAACTTCATTATAAAGCTGTTTCTTTAGCAAGTAAAAGTATTGTACTTGCTAAAAATGAAAAGAATACTTTGCCTTTTGATGTAAAAGATAAAGTTTTAGTTTTAGGTGAATTTGCATCAAATCCAGTATTTGTTGGAACAGGTTCTGGAAATGTCTCAGCTTATAGAAAGAAATCATTTATTGATATTTTAACTGAAAAAGATATCAAGTTTAAATATTTGCAAGGATATGATAAGAAAGATATCTTGGTTAAATATGAGGAAATCAAAAAATCACATTGCAAGAAAATAGTTTTATTTATCGGTCAATATGAAGAAGGTGAAGATAAAGACCGCAAAAACATCGAATTGACTCAGTCACAACTTAAATTGATAGATTTATTAAAGGAACATAAAGTTAAATTTACAACAGTTGTTATCACTGGTTCAGTTTTAAATATTGAAGAAGTCTACAATGCATCAAAAGCACTAGTTATTTCTTACCTTGCTGGTGAAGGACAAGCTGAAGCTATCTTTAATAACTTATATGGTATTTATAATCCAAGTGGTAGACTTCCTGAAACTTGGATAAGTTCGTTAGATCAAAACCCATTTAATAAAGAAATGACTGATAAGAATATTTATTATATGTACTATGATAACGATATTTATGTTGGCTACAAATATTATGAGCTCAATAAGAGTGACAAATTTATGCTTCCATTTGGATATGGTTTATCTTATTCAACATTTAGATATAATAATGCACAATTTAACCTTGAAAATAATAAAGTTACAGCGACTATTGAAGTAACTAACACTTCTAAAGTTGATGGTGAAGCTGTTTTACAATTATATGTTAGAAAAGTTCATTCTAATATCTATCGTCCTTTAAAAGAAATGAAAGACTTTGATAAAGTTATGGTCAAGAGTAAAGGTAAAGCTACTATGCACTTTGAAGTTGAATTAGATGAATTAAAAGCTTATAGAACTGAAACTGACAAAATGGAGCTTGAAGATGGATTATATGAATTTTTAATAGCAGATGGTTTAAACAATATTTATGCTGATGCTTCCATCATGTTAAATGGTGTCAGATTTGATGTTATAAAGAAACCTGCTAAATTAGAAAGAAAAGAAATATCTAATAATTACACCATCAATTCACCAATTGGTTCATTATTTAATAATCAATATTTTAAAGAATATGTTAAGAATATGAATTTACCTATTGATGCTGATAATTTTGAAAAATTATATGTTCAATATCGAAATGAACCATTAAGATTGATGCTACTTGAACCATCAATGAATTTATCAATATATCAACTCAATGATTTAGTGGCTAATTTAAATAATTCTGAAAGAGAATTATCTAAACATATTAATTATGAATATTTAATCAATGAATAATATGGATAGATATATTAAAGTTGCTGGCTATTCTTCCTTATCTGTCAAACCCGATAAAGTTGAAATGAATTTAAACATTGTGAATGTAGATGAAGATTACAGCAAAGTTGTAAATGATTCTAGAAATGACTTGTCTATTTTACTTGAACAACTTACCAAGATTGGTAGATTGAGTAGAAAAAACATTAAAACTGAAGAATTTTTAGTTACACCATATTATGAAAATAAAAGAGATAAAGATGGTAATTATGAAAGAGTATTTAAAGGGTACAGATCAAGTAATAGTGTTATAATCACGTTATCAATGAAAGATAATCTTTTAAATTCTGTAATTGATACCATATTAAAACTAGATTTTAAACCAGAGTTTCATATATCATATCTTGTTTCAAATCTGACTAAGTTAAAAGATAAATTATTAAAAGAAGCTGTTTATGATTCAAAAAGAAAAGCAGATATCATAGCTTCTTCTGCTGATGTAAAATTAGACATAGTCAGTATCGTTGATGAAAGTATAAATGATACATTTGGTAGTGTAGCACCAATGGTAGCCAGAACATATACAAATAACGAAGCACTAGATCCTAAAGATATCAATTTAAGTTATAAGGTTGAAGTTACTTATTCAATCAAGTAATTTGTTACTATATAAATATTTTCCATAGCTTAGCTCTTTATATGGATTACTAATATATTAAGGTTGCATATATGTTTAAATGTAATGTTTTTAACTATAATTTACGCTTATAATATGGTTATCACTTGGTCGATTAAAATACCACTAAGGAATTTTAATTAGCAAAAATATTATAAGTATTCTATATAATAGATTTTAAAGCGAATAGAAAAAGGTGATATGAGGATAATTTGGTAGTTTATCTTTGTAATAATGTGTTGATGATGTTATAATTATTTATAATAATTATATTTTAAAGGAGATTTTCAAATGTCAAAAAAATCAAGATTGATATCATTACTTGCATTAGTATCTATTTTTGGAAGTGTATCTTCATGTTCAAAAATAAAAAATACATCGTCATCAACTTCAAGTTCAATGAATTCTAGTAGTGGTGAAGTTACACCTGAAGAATGCTTTGAATATACAATTGATGAAACAACTGATGAGATATCTTTGATTGATTTGAAAGTAGATAGTGTTGAAAATTTAGTAATCCCTGATACTATCGGTGGAAGAAAAGTTGTTAATACTAATAAACTAACCCAGTCTAATAAAATGTGTAAAGTCAAATCTCTTTATATTGGTGCTAATGTTAAAATATTTGCAAACAGAGGCGTACAAGCATATGATGTTGCAGCGAATTTTACAGACAACAAAAATAGATCAACTTTCTTTTCTAGTTTAGAAAAAATAGAAGTGTCATCTGAAAACAAATATTATTTTGCTAGAGGGAATTGTTTATTTAGAAAAGTATCAACGCCAAATACACAATTAGTACTTGGCTGCAACAATTCTGTAATACCAACTGATATAGCTAATATACACATTTATGTAATGGCTTTTGCATACACCAAATTAAAATCAATATTTATTCCAGCGAATGTAGTTCAGATTGATGATTTTGCATTTTTAGGTAATAGAGAACTTACAACATTTGTAAGTGAAAGCAAAAATTATAAAGTAGTAGATGGCTTTTTAGTAGAAGGAAATGTTTTACTTGCAGCTCCAGCTGTTGAATATCCAGTTCTTCCTAGCGATACAAATATAAATGTTTTAGGTGGTGCATGCTTTTACGGAAATGTAGTAAAAAAGATTACTATTCCCTCCTATTATACAGAAATAACATCTGGTTATTATAATTCATGGTTTACCTTATCTGACTTAGAAGAAATAACTTTTGAAGCAGGAAGCAAAATAAAAGTAGTCTATCAATCATTTATTGGATGTAAAAACTTGAAAGAATTAGTTTTACCAGAAAATACAACAGCTGTTACTAATTTAAATGAATGCACAAATTTAAAATCAGTCAAATTTCCTAATTCATTCACTTCTCTTAATTTTCAAAATGCATATTATTATTTTGAAGGATGTACTTCACTTGAAACTCTTATCTTTGATTCTAATAATTCAAATTACAAATATGAAAATGAAGCTTTACTTATGTATAATAAAAATAATCCTGGTTGGTATCTTGCATTATGTTTAAGTAAAAAAGAAACTTATACAATTGCTTCTACAGGTACTGCTATAAAAATAATATATGATAGTGCATTTTTACCAGAATTTTTTACTTCTAAAAATTTGATAATCCCTGGTATTTTTGGCTACAATAGTTACTCAAATGGACCTTTTAGAAATTTAAAATTGGATAGTGTAACATTTGAAGAAGATAATTCTTCAGGTGCTTCTTCGGTTAGACTTTTTTATAATTGTGAAATAAACGATGTTTACATTCCAAAAGCTTTAGCATCTAGTCCATTTAATCCTGAATGTATTGTTAAAAATTTCCATATTGCAGAAGGCAGTGTGTATAAATATGAAGATGGATTTTTTAGTAAATCAGGAAATTCTGATAAATATATATTATTTAATTATTTTGGCGATAGTGATAATATTGTTATACCTAGCTACATTTATACGTTTAATAATAACGTGTTTAAGGGCAAAAAAATTAAGTCAGTAACAATGCCATCGTCACTTAGCATGACTACTGGTAGCAGTAACTTTAGTGATTGTGTTGAACTTGAACAGGTTATTTTCAATGAACCATCAAATGTTTATGCTATTGATTCATCTTCTTTTAATAATTGTATTAACCTTAAGCAAATTGAAATACCAGCATCAGTTACTAGTATATATGCACAAGCTTTTAAAAATAGTGGTTTAGAAAATATTGATTTTAAAGAAGGAAGAACGTCCACTATGAATGTTGAAAGCAGTGCTTTTGAAGGCTGCAAAAATTTAAAAACACTAAAATTACCAATAATTTATAAATTTAAAGGGATAGCAATGTTTAAAGATTCAGCTATTGAAACATTAGAACTTACATATGATTCAAAAGTCATCACAGTTTGGGAAGAACAAACTAATGGATATGTATTTTCAGGTAGTAATATCCAAAAGATAATTTTTAATGGAACACTCGCTCAATTAAAAAGCTATTTTTCAAGTAAAGCCAATTTCACAAATAATGTCAATTCAATGAGTACTAGATTGAAAGAGATTGAAGTCACTGATACTTCAACAATAGCTGGTAGGAAAACCTATACAACTGATGATGTAATTGCTAATTGGTAGATTTATTTTTTAGGTTTATCGATACTTTCTTTAATAGCTTCTTTAGTTCTTTCCAAGAAAGTCTTATCTGTTTCTTTTAAGACTTGTCTATTATTAAAATTTAATTTGTCAGCAAGTTTAATTTCTTCACTAGTAGCTTTAGGTTTTTTAGGATCTTCTTTATTGATAACGATTTGATTGTAAGGAACTAAGATATCATTGTCGACAAACATGCGATATATTTCACGTTGTAAGTCCCTTTTTACTTGGAAGCGATAACTACATTCACAATAAGTTGAAAAACTCAGTTCGATTGAAGAATCACTCAGCGAAGAAACACCTTTATATTTGATTTCAGTTGCTGCCTGTGGTAGTTTGATTTCAGGGAGCTTTTTGTAAATGATAGCTTCAACTCTATTTAAATCTTCATTATAAGAAACAGACATTGTGATAGATATAAGATTTAAAGAACGGCTCAAATTGACAACGGTGTTAATGGATGAATTGGTGATTGATTTTAAATTTCCACATCCATCATCTAATTTGATAGTTCTCAATCCGATTGATACAACATTTCCTCTAAATCCATCAATGATGACCATATCACCAACTGAGAAATAATCATCAATAACAATAAATAGACCAGAGATGACATCAGCAATAAGTGACTGACAGCCAAGACCAACAATGAGGGTTAATACACCAAGACCAGCTACAATACTTGAAACATTGACACCCCATATTCCTAAAATAAAAGCAATATCAAGCAAGATAATCAAATATTTTAAACAAGATTTGACAAGAGAAGCAATTGTTTTGCCTTTCTTTCCTGAACTTTTCTTAAAAATATTTGTAGCGTAAGAAACAATGAAAATTAAAACAATAGCCACAGATATTGCAATTAAGGAAAACATTATTTTACTCAATTGTTTAAATAAATAATCACCAACTAGCTCATATCCGTTATTGTAATGGGGAACATTTGGATTATTTAAATCACCAAGAAGATTATTACAAAATTCAGTTGAAAATAAACCAGGAAGGCTTCTACAAAAAGCAATTAAATTTACAAAGACGATAGTAAAAATCAAAACTACAATAACTATAACAAATAATATTTTTTGTGATTTGGTTTTTCTTGTCCAAAAATTTTCTTTCTTTTCTTTATTGATCTCTTCTTTCATGTTACTTACCTCCTTTATAAATTAAATCAGTCTCATATAAATTGATTTTATCGTTATCTTTAATTAAATCTATTTTTACGTTATATGTATCTTCATTAAAATTATATGAAAGATTTCCTATATTATTTTTAGAAGATAACACTTATGTTCTAATTATATTATCACTACCTGTTAATGATAAAAGCAAATTATAGTCACTATAGTTTTTATAAAATAGTGAATAAAAGAAGGTGTTGTTTTTAAAATAAAAACTTCTAGTATCTATATCATTTGATATGAAAGTAAATTCATCAAAGAATTTATTTTCATCAGTGTAATCATTATTATTTGTCGTCTTTAATGATAATGAGTACTTAGTTTTATTATCTAATGTAAATTTATTTAAATATGATGATGTTTTTGAAACATCTTCTTTATTAATTGTATTATTGTTTCTTTTTAAATTAATCTCTAAATTCATGTTACCTTTATTTTCAACATCTAATGAATAATAAAGTGAATCATCTATTAAAATAAATGTTGGTTTTCTTTTTAATGTAGGAAGAGAACCTAAATATGTGTTATTTAATAATGAGGTAGATAAAATAAGAGAACCTGATAATAAACCAGTAACAGATAATGTTAAAACAATACCTGTATTTTTTAAATTATTTTTTATTTTCTTACTTTTAGCATATTCAGTTTTACCATATTCAAGATAATCAGTTGAATGAGTTAAAAGTTCATCAGATGTTTTTAAATTATCAGGTAGTGTAAAATCTGGTAATGAGAAAGAAGGTAAATCATTAAATTCATTTATATTCATATAAATATTGTATCAATTTAAATTGCTTGATACTATTAAATTTAAAGAATGATGTGACTAGTAACTTAATTTAATACTTTAAATTTTTTCATCATTCTTTTGATTAGAAATGTGCAGAAGTAAGGGAAAGTGTATATATTATTGCTATAGCCGATATTGTTTATTGATAATTTAAATCCAAATTTAATTTCTTTGTATTTATCCGATGAAATTAAAGTGAAAAGTGATTTAGAATGGCCACTTTTAGATTTGACTTCAATAGGTATTAAGTAATCTCTAAAGCGAATGAAGAAATCTTCTTCAAGAGTACTATTTTCTTTTTTATAATAATATAATTTATAACCTGATTTGATCAGTGCTTCACTAACAATATTTTCATAAAGCCCACCTTTATAAATACCTAGATTTTTATTAGCTCTTAAGTCTTCTTGTGATTCATCATCCAGTAAGGAAACAAGTAAACCTGTATCGCTAAAATATAATTTGAATTTGTTTGTTTCACAATTTCCAGATAAAGGTAATTCAAGACTATTTAATTGATAACAGATGTTGATGACACCTGCATCATTAAGCCATGTGATACAATCATAATAATTTCTAAATTTTGCATTTGAATTTATTTTAGAAAATTGAAATTTTTTATTTTCTTTAGCAAGCTGAGAAGGAATAGAATTAAATACATTTATAATTTTTGCCTGATCGGTACTTATTGCATATTTTCTAATATCTTCTTTATAATCTTCAATCAGCTGATGTTGAGTTTCTAAACTATTTTCAAATGTGTTTTTAACAATATAGTTTTTTACAACTGCTGGCATGCCACCTAAAATAATATAATCTAGAAATAAGTTATGATAAGTAGACATTTCGATTTGATTAAAAGGAAGAAGTTTATTCATATGAAAAAGCATATTATCAATTATGTCATGACTATATCCTTTAGCCCATAAAAATTCTTCAAAATCCATTGAATGCATTATGTAATCTTCTTTATAGCCGACACTGTTGCTTTCAATTACATTGTAATTGACACCAAGTAATGAACCACTACATATAACATCAAATCTACCATCCTCTTTAAAGAACTTTAATGAAGTAGCAATTTCAGGAAAATCGGTTAGTTCATCAAAAAAGATTAATGTTTTACCAGGTATAAATTTTTTAAAAGGATCAAGTAGAGAAATCGAATTGATAATATCTTTTGTAAGATAACCATTTGCAATTATCTTTTTATATTTTGGCTCAGATACAAAATTTATTTCAATAAAGCTTTCATATTTTGCTTCTTTAGCGAAGTGTCTTACTGATTCTGTTTTACCGATTTGCCTACAACCTTTAATAATTAAAGGTTTCTTTTCACTATTTTTTTGCCAATTTAATAGGAAATTATCAATTTTACGCGTTAAATAAATTTCTTTCATTAAGTTGTCTCCTTGCATTTATATTATATAAGCAAACAATACAAAATCAACTATTATGCACTTTTTAATAGTGAAAATTGTAGTTAATTAGCACTTTTTAATAGCAAAAACATAATAGTAATTACACTTTTTAATAGTGAAAATATGTTAATTAATATCTTTAAATAAGAATAATAAATAATATGGAAGGTTTAAATACTTATCATTTGTAGATATATTATAACTTCCAAATTTGATGCACTTATTAACATTATATTTTTTATCATTTAATATAGTTGAAGCAGCTTTAGATTTACCAGTTGTTGCTTTAACTTCAACCAGTGATAATTCATCTTTAAAGACAGTAATGAAATCAATTTCTAAACCTGAATCTTTATGATAGTAATAAAGTTTCCTATTCATCTTAGAAAAAGCATCAGCTACCATATTTTCATATATAGCACCTTTATATATCTGAAGCTCATCAGATAGTATTTTACCTGCTGTTGTTCTTTCAAGCATTGAAATAAATAAGCCACTATCAGCCATATATAATTTAAACGTGCTTTCAATTTTATAACCATCTAATGGTAATTGTAAAGCTGATAAGTTATAACAAGGAATTATAAGTCCAGCATCAATAAGCCATTGAACAGCTTCTTTATAATTTGAACTTCTCCCATTATGACCAAGCTTTGAAAATTGGAACTTTTTATTTTCTTTAGCAAGCTGAGAAGGAATAGAATTAAATACTTTTAAAATACGTGCGAGTAAAAGTTGGTCAACATTTTCATTTTCATTGATATCTAAATGTTTTCCAAAATCATCTTTGTATTCTTCTAAGATGTCGTTTTGCTGTTCGTATACCTGATTCATATCGCCTGTATTTAAGAATATATTGACAGCTTCAGGAAGTCCACCAACACAAATATATTCTCTAAAATATCTAAGCATTGAAGTATGAATAGCATTTGAAATTTGTTTTTTGTTAATAAAGCATTCTTTTAAGTAAGTGATGACGTTATCTGAAATCCCTTTAGCCCACAAAAATTCTTCAAAATCGAGAGGATACATATAAATTATATGCTCAGAACCTGTTGGAACACCTTGCCCTTTCTTTTTATTGTATCCACGTATACCCAGCATTGAACCTGTTGCAATAACATCATATCGTCCATCTTCAACAAACGATTTAATTGATGCTCTAGCATTAGCACATTCTTGTATTTCATCAAAAATGATGATTGTTTTATATGGTATCAATTTAATATTTGGCATCTTAGCTGATATATCAAGTAAGATGCGATCAACATTCAAATTTTCATCAAACACAGATTTTAAATCATTATTCATCTTAAAATTGATATAAATTTGATTATCATAATTTTCAGTTGCAAATTGTCTTACAATAAATGTTTTACCAATCTGTCTTAATCCTTTGATAACCAGAGCTTTTTTCTTAACAAGAGTGTTATTTTTCCACTCAATTAATGTATTCATTATCTTTCTTTTGAGCATAAAGTATTACCTATGTTCAAATTTTACATTTTTTCAAACGAATAATCAATATAATTTTACATTTTTTCAAACGAATAATATAACTAATACAACACTTTTTCAAGTGAATAAAACAAAAGGCACGATAATTTATCGTGCCTAAAAATGATATCAAATATTAAAAAAATATTATTTCTTTCTATTTGAAGCAAGAAGAACGTAATATAAGACTCTAATGAATATATAGATAAAGTCAACATAGAGTTGATATGCTAAATATATAGCTAGATTTCTTTCTTCATTAAAATCAACTCGTTGGGCAATCTTATTGATATTGTGCATATCAACAGCCGTAGTAATTAATATCCAAAAGAACATTGCAAAATCAATGACCCAATAAAGCCATTCAACACGGAGGAAGAAGTTAACTAATGACAATGTAAGTGAGCCAACAACTAAGGTGATAAGAAGAGGATAAACTTTGCTCATGTTTTTAGTGATGACACCAATAAAACCAGATAACATAAATAATCCAGCTGTGATAATAAAAGTGTAAGCAAAAGTATTTAAAGCACTTATTGAAGTGACTCCTTCACCATCTAAGGCAAGCAACATCAGCATCAAACCAGATAGCAAAACACCCATAAAGATGGTATATAATAGGTACGTTACCTTAATAAAAACTTTATTTTTTCTAATAGCTGGAGCAAAAGCCATAATAATTGATAATGGTAAAATACCAATAGCTGAAATAATTAAAAGATAGATGTAGGTATTACCAATAGCTTCAGCATTATTTTCATTTACAAGAAGGAAAATATTTGGTAAACCAATAGCAATAGCACCAGTGATCAGTAGACCTATTCCAAACCAAATGAAGACTTTAGCAATGTTAGCCACCTTCAATTTACTTTTTTCATCTTGTACAGGTTTTTCTTTAGTGACAGTTGAAGAATAAGAAGAAGCATTTAAATTGATATAATCTTTTTGATTTTGATCATCTTTTTTAAACTCATCCATTAAAGACACCTCCTTTTAATGTATAGTAATTATAAACTAAAAAAATAAAATTTATATATAAATTTAAGTAAATTTACAAATGTTTAATAAAAAATATCCATCTATCGATTAATTATTCAATAGATGGATATCAAGTAAGTTAAATATTATCAACTAAAGCTTTAAAGGAGTCAGCTTTTAATGAAGCACCACCAACTAAGGCACCATCAACATCACTACAAGCTAGATAATCATGAATGTTTTCAGGTTTTACACTTCCACCGTATAGAATGAGCATATTATCAGCAACATCTTTATTAAACATATCTTTGATAATACTTCTTATATAGCTGCAAATATCTTGCGCAATCTCTTTAGAAGCATTCTTGCCTGTTCCAATTGACCAGACAGGCTCATAAGCAATAACAACATTTTTAGCTTTTGAAGAATCAATATTTTGAAGGCCTGTTCTAACCTGTGAAAGGATAACATCTTTTGTTAAATTGTCATCATATTCTTTACTTGTTTCACCAACGCAGTATACAGCAGTGAAATCATTATCAAGCAAAGTTTTAATCTTTCTATTACAATCTAAATCAGTTTCACCTTCATATTGCCTTTTTTCAGAATGACCAATAATTGACCAGGTGACACCAATCTCTTTAAGCATATCAACTGAAATTGATGAAGTGAAAGCACCATGACTTGCATAATGACAATCTTGACTTGAAACAATCAAACCTTTAGCATTCTTTTTTAAAGTATCAAGAGATAAATATGTAGGAGCAATAGCTAAGATGATTCCTTTTTTAGAAGCCACATCAACTAAATTAAAATCATTGATTGCCTTAGAAAATGAAATAGTATCAGAAATTGTATGATTCATTTTCCAGTTGCCCATCAAGAGCTTTTTTCTACTAACCATGTTTATTTATCCTCAATGACATCAATACCAGGAAGTTTTCCATCGTATTGAATAAGTTCAAGTGATGCACCACCACCAGTTGAAACATGAGAGAATGATTCAGTATAACCAAATTTCTTAGCAGCAGCTGCACTATCACCACCACCGATAACAGTGAAGGCACCATTTTCTGTTGCTTCTTTACAAGCTTTGCAGATAGCTTTGGTTCCATCTTGAAGTTGTTCATTTTCAAAAACACCCATAGGGCCATTCCAGAAGATAGTTTTAGCACCTTTTATGATATCAGAATATAATTTGATAGTCTTTGGACCGATATCTGCACCTTCATAATCACTTGGGAAATCATTATTGTTATCTTCAAGTGGTTTAATATCTTCAGCCTTGGCTGATAAATCATCAAAATTTAATCCTTTAGCTAAGATATTATCAATTGGTAAAACAATTTTACCTGATTCATAACATTTCTTAGCATAATCTAATTGATCATTTTCACAAAGTGACATACCAACATTGACACCAAAGACTGCTTTTTTGAAAGTATATGACATACCACCACCGATCAAAATCTTGTCACATTTTTTAAGAAGTGAATCGATGACTTCAATCTTTGATGAAACTTTAGCACCACCTAAAACAGCAACATATGGTCTTTCGTTGTCTTTAGGTGAGACACATCTTCCTAGACCTTCAATTTCTTTTTCCATCAAGAAACCAACAGCAGTTTCTTTGCCTTCTTTTTTAAGTTCACTAGGAATACCATAAGTTGATGCATGGGCTCTATGTGCACTACCGAAAGCATCCATGACAAAAGCATCAGCTAAAGATGCCCATTCTTTAGCTAAACTTTCATCATTTTTCTCTTCACCTTTTTCATATCTGGTGTTTTGAACTAAAAGAACATCACCTGATTTTAAAGAAGATACAGCTTGTTTTAAACCCTCACCTCTAGTATCTTTTGAAAAAGTAACTTTAACATCTTTATTTAAAGCTTTATCAAGATGTGCTTTTAAAACAGGTAAAACAATTGATAAATCATTTTTTTGCATTTGTTTATCAATATCTTCTTGTGTCTTTTCACCTTTAGCAAGTTTCTTCCAATCAACTTTACCAAGATGTGATAAAAGAACGACTTTAGCATTTCTATTTAATAATTCTTTGATAGTTGGAATAGCAGCTCTGACTCTATTATCGTCAGTGATTTCACTTCCTTTATGTGGAACATTGAAATCAACTCTAACAAAGACTACTTTGCCATCAACTTTTAAATCTGTAACTACTTTTTTCATAATTTCCTCCATGTTAGTTAATATAGACAAATAAAGGCGGTAAGTCACCCTACCGCCTTTTAATTTTTAATTTTAAAATTACTTAGAAAGAATTTCGCCGTAGAGTTTTGCAAGTCTCATCATTTGGCAAGTGAATGAATATTCATTATCATACCAAGAAGCGACTTTGACAAATTCAACATCACCAGCAGGAATAATCATTGTTAATGTTGCATCAAAGATTGAACCCTCGGTTCTTCCTAAAATATCAGAAGAAACGATTTCATCTTCAGTATATCCTAAGATACCTTTGAGTGTTGTTTCACTAGCTTTCTTTAAAGCAGCATTAATTTCTTCAACAGTTGCTTTCTTTTCTAAAAGAAGGGTGCAATCACAAATAGAACCATCAGTGACTGGGCAACGCAAAGCATTACCATTTAATTTGCCGTTTAATTCAGGAATGACTTTACCAACAGCTTTTGCAGCACCTGTTGTTGTTGGAACAATGTTAGCTGCACCAGCTCTACCTCTTCTTAAGTTACCAGAAGCTAAGTCTAAGATTTTTTGATCATTGGTGTAAGCATGAACAGTTGTCATTGTTCCACCTTTGACACCGAAAGTATCATTTAAAACTTTCATCATTGGTGATAAGCAGTTGGTTGTACAAGAAGCTGCAGAGATGATTGTTTGACTCTTATCTAATTTGTCAGAGTTAACACCATATACATAGGTTGGAATATCTTTAGATGATGATGGAGCAGAAATGATGACACCTTTAGCACCATTTTCCATATGGACATCACCATCTTCATGTGATTTTAATCTACCAGTACATTCTAAGACAATGTCAACACCATAATCTTTCCAGTGAAGATCATGTGGATCTTTTTGACCTAAGACTGGTATTTTTTTACCATTGTAGATGAGATTGTTTTGATCGTCAGCAGAAATCTTATCAGGGTTCCATGTTCCATGGGTTGTATCATACTTAAGTAAGTAAGCAAGAGTTTTAGCATCAACTAAATCATTGATTGCGACAACTTCAAAACCGCCCATTTCATAAGCTCTTCTGAATGCAAGACGTCCGATACGTCCAAAACCATTAATTGCTAATTTTATCATAGTTCTTTTTAGAACCTCCTTAACATTAATAATTATATCTTAAATGTAAGCGTTAATAAAGTTATTTTGTGAATGAATATGCGTAAAATAATTAAAAAATGCTCACTTTTTAATCACTTCATTATATAAATAAGAAAATGATTAAATAAGTGAGCAAATGATATAATCTAATCAAGACTCTATAAAGAACGTTTGAATTATTATTTCAAACTGATTTAGATTTAAATTAACAAAATCACTTTTAAAATCTTAACTACCCATTTTTAGGGGTAAACACCAAAGTCAGGTTTCATATTTTAATTCTATTTAAAGCAGACTAATTTGTCAACAACAGTTTAATTTTTTTTGATAATTCATTTTATGTTTTTTTGATAATTTGCTTTAACTTTTTTTGATAAAAAATCATTAAATTAGATTGCAGCTAGATTTGTGACCACAACAAAACATATATTAAAATATTACTACATGAAAATGCGTTAAAATATAAAAATGTTTTGAATTATTAGTATAGCTATATTAAATTAACAATATTTTTTAAAAACCTGCACATGTATATAGTTTTGAAATTTTAGAATTTAATCAATAATGAGTGCCATTATTGTGCAAAATATGGTAGTCCGTTTTTGCTTTAGAATAATTATTCAACTCAAATATCATCTGCATTAACTTTAAACTAAATTTTCATATTGTAAAAGAGCTAAGGATTAAATAAGTGAGCAAATAAAATATTTAAATTACAAAAAGTTACTTAAATTAAGCAAATAAATCTTTTGCCATTTTAGGTTCAAGATAATTACCAGTATCATCCATCAATCTAACTAAGATTTTATCACCATCAGTAATTTTAAATATTTGTGTGAAATTATTTAAATTTATAAAAGCAGTAACAAATTGCGACTTTGTACCATTGAAATTTATACGATGGAAGTTAGTGCAGAATGCATCAGTTATTAGTGAAGCAGGACTAGCAGGGAAAACCACGTTTGGATTTTTAAATGTTATCTCTTGTAAAGCATTTTTACTCTCGTCATCATCTGAGTAAGGTGAACTTATATACATCATGGATTTAAAAGAAGTAATTGATTCAGCAAAAGTAATACTTTTCATACGTGAGAAATTAAAGAGTGAAGTAGAATTTGAAGTTGAAATAGTAACCTCTAAGTCTTTATCTTTAAAATCAAAACAAGAAAAAGCCATTGGGTAAATATTTTCAACGCTTTTAGGGATGATGTAATCGACAGTTCCTCTAGCTATAGCATTGCCACTTTTATAAATTAAAACACCATCTTCAGTTCTAAATGATTTATTATCAGGATGAACAACAAATTTCTTGATTTTGCTCATGTTATTAGCAGCATAGTTACCATTTTGATTGACATTAGAAAGTGTAGCAGGTAAACGAAGCTCTTCAACTGTGCAATTGACAAAAGCATCAGGCCTAATTTCTTTAAAATTAGAATTTGTTAAATCAATAGTCTTAAAATTGCGGTTATTGAAAGCTCCCTCCCATACGCATACAGCTTGTGAATCAAAATTAGTAGGATTGATGCTATCATTAAAAACAGATATCAATTCCTTTCCAGCAATACTAGAAGCAAGACCAGATTGACTTGTTGATGTACAATAAAGCTGATTATCAATGACTTGTAAGTTTGAATTATTAGCACCTAAAAATTCAATTTTACCAAAAGTAGTACCTTCAAAAGCATCCAATGGATGAACTAATCTAAATGATTCAGGAATGTATAATGTACCAATATTTGAATTTCTAATATAATTGTCAGTATTATAAGTTGATCCTTTACTAAACTCACTAACACCAGAAGGAATTGTAAAAGTGCCAATTGTTGCATTATCAATATAAATACTCTTAATTTTTGATGAATAGCAAATGACTTCACCGATTTCGCAATTTTTAATATATAGATAAGAACGATTATTCATGGTTGCTGGAATAATTAATTTTTTAATTTTGCGACCATATAAATAACTTGAATTATAGTTGTTAGCATTTATGTCATCACGCCAAACAACAGTATCACCATAGGATGAATTCTCTACATATTTTACAGGTGAATTTTTATAAAAAATACCATTTTCAGCTGAAAAATAAGTGTTTCCACTTTCAACGACTATCTCTTGTAAATTAGGACATGTTCTAAACATATTAGTAGTAGGCACACTATTCACATTTTTATGAAAATAAAAATATTTTAAATTTAAACAGTCAGTAAATGATGATTCTTCATGATTATTCAAAACTAAACTAACTACTGCACTAGGAACAGTAAAAGTCTCAATATTAGAACCAATAAATGAATATTTTAAAGTAGTGATAGGACTATCAGTTGCAAATTTTACTTCAGTCATATTTGAATATGAAAAACAATAATCTCCAAGAGAAGTGATATTATTTGGAATATATAAGAAATCTAAAACTGATCCTCTAAAAGCAAAATCGCCTAAACTTTTAACAGTTGAATCTTGAGGAACTTGTGCTTTATCATTTGCAAATAACACCTTTTCATTTTTGCTATCAGTTGAATCAAGCAAACAATTATTTTTAAAGCGATACTTAGGATTATCAGATGAAATATCTGTAAGTAACTTATTGAAAGCAAAAGCACGCTCATCAATGTTTACAACATTAGATGGAATATTTAATGATGTAATTGAAGTATAAATGAATGAATTAGCAGCAATATTAATATCAAACTCAGTTGGAATAGTTGAATTTTTACAAGCAGCATATAAAAAGTATCCATCACCTAAATTAGTGGCTGATAATAAGCAATTGTTTTTTACTTGAAAATATTTATTATTTGGTGATACTTCAATTTTTTCTAAATTAGGCATATATGCCAAGGAAATGTTTTTAACATTAGCACCGATATATACCTTTTTAATTGATGTAAGAATAGTCTTTTCATTTGTAACGTCAAAAGAAACAACAGGTAACGAGTCAATGACATCAGGGATGACAAGATTAGTGACATCTTGTTTTAAAGCAGTAATTTTATATTCGGTAGCAGGTTGACCTGTTATTGAATATGTAAATAAATCTTTATCGGCAATAGGAGTTTCAGGCTCTTCTGGTTGTTCGGGAGTAGAAGGAGAAGTAATAGTAGATGAATTTCCAGTACTTGAGATTGAATTATTTGTTTGCTTAGAGCAAGAAGCTATAGGAAAAAGAGAAAAAATAGCTAGTAATGATAATAATTTAGATTTAGTTTTCATGATATCTCTCCTTTTATGCGTAGAATGAATCAAGTGTTTTTTCAATAACCTTACTATCAGCATCTAAACATGTTATGTATATATTGCTTGAACTTAAGTTTGTGAGTCTTGTTGTATAGTAACTTTTCGTTGATCTATATATCTTTACCTTACTATCAGTATCATCAAACTTGAAAAGAATTTTATCATTGCAAGAATAAAATACTGATGTAGAAGAATTTGCACTACAGTTAATTTGATTAGATGGAAGACGTACAAATTTTAAGTCTTTGTTATAAGCAAAAACGTAATAACTTCCAAATGAGGTTGAGACTCCGCCGCTAGTTGTTGGAATGTAAACAGAAGTTAATCCGCAGTTTAAAAAAGCTGCATTACCTATTTTATTAACATTTTTAGGTAAGACTAGGTCTTTTTTAGAATCAGGTGCTTGCTTTTGAAAGAAAGCTGAGTTAGCAATGGTGGTTACACTATCAGGTATATTAAAATCAGAACCACCAATGTAGAGAGTAGTGCCATCTTTGCTAAGAAGATTGCCATCAACAACTTTAAAATTAGCATTGCTTGAACTTATACTTACATTATTTATTTTGCAGCAAGAATTAAATTCTGTTGAAAGAGTTTCCAGTTTGTCAGGTAATATCAAATTATTGATAGTTAAATAACAATTTGAATCTGTTAAATAGCTAGAGTTATCAAGCCAATTAGTGATACCAAAAGTAGATGCGGAAATGCTTGTAATATTAGTCTTAGATAAATCAAGAGTATCAATTACATTTGATATCTTTAATTTAGGGTTAGGATTTGATGTAATATCGCTATAATATGTTCTATAAGGTGTGAAAGTTTGATAGGAAATACTTGCTACAGTGCTTGGTATTTTAAAACTTTCAAAATCTGATGTGATTGTATTTAAAGTAGATCCAGCTGTATTTAATAGGCACCCATCTTTAAATGTATAAGGTGTATTATTTGCTCCATCAAAGATGATGTTATCAATCTGTGAAGTTTTAAAAACATTATAATCTGTATTAGTAATAGTAATTGTGCTTGGAATATGAAGCTCTTTTATATGAGCATAATAAAAGTTATTATTACTACTACCATTAAGATAACTAGTCAAATGAGAAGGAATACTAAAATAATCTAGATTCATTCCTTGAACAGGCAGTTGGGTAATCATTGAAGAATTGGTGACAATTTCACTGATTTCTGAATACATACCCCAGGAAGCATTAAAAGTTAAATTTAAAGTTCTCGAACTAGGAACAATAACTTTTTTAGTTACCTTGGTTGAAAAAGCATAGCCAACAATATTAACAACTTTATCAGGAATGATGCAAATTTCATTCATTGATAAAACTAAATAATTATTTCCCTTTTCAAGAAGATTGCCATTTTCAAAAACAAAGTTTTTACAATCAGGAGCAACAATAAGACTTTTTAATTGAGTGGTGTTCATAAAACCTTTATCAGCAAAGCCAGATGAAGTTCTAAAAGTATCTTTATTTAAATCACGTGGAATATAAAAACTTTCTAAAGAGGGTAAACTTCGTAAGTTAGGAAGTATAGTTAAAGTATCAGGAAGTCTTAAAGTTTTTAAATTATTGCAATTTTCAAAAGCGTATTTGTAAAGTTGAGTGATTTTAGAATTACTAGCAAAAGTAATATTTTCAACAGTTGATCTTGCAAATGGACCAGTTACAGAGCCTTGAGAATCTTGAAAAGAAGTGATATTGCTTGGAATATAAACTGATTTGATATTAAGACTAGCAAAAGCATCGGTACCTAAGGTAGTAACACGACTATCTTCAGGTATGTTTCCTCTAATAGTTCCAGTAATCATGGTTTTAGTAGGAAGATGAAT
>CALBLI010000007.1 GCA_937896065.1 uncultured Caryophanales bacterium
ATTAAAACTCGATAACCATGGGATTTTTTAAGAAATGGACTTCGGAAAATGAGATTATAATAAATATCACTTAACAATTCAAGCTTTTTTAAATCTACCATTTAGAATTTAAAATCATTTTTTTATAATCATCAATATTCTTTCTGATGACTTTAATTGCTTCTGTTTTTGAAGAGACTCCAGGGACCACAGTTTTTTTACCTTCAAGCACTTTATAAGTCTCAAAGAAGTTCTCAATTTCATCAGTTACATGTTTTGGAAGTTTACTTATATCATCATAATCTTTATAAAAAGGATCCTGAGGACAAACAGCTAAAATTTTAACATCTCTTGCACCTTGATCGATCATTTCAATCATTCCTATAGGAACTGATTCAACAAGTGTCAATGGTTGAATAGGTTCACTCATAATAAGTAAAACATCAAGAGGATCATTATCTTCAGCATAGGTTAATGGAATAAAACCATAATTTTGAGGATAATGAGTTGAAGTATATAAAATACGATCAAGCTTTAATAGACCTGTTTTTTTATCAAGTTCATATTTATTTTTCATACCTTTTGAAATTTCAATACAAGTTAGAAATCTTTCTGGTGTAATATATTTAGGATCAATATCTTTCCAAGCATTCATTTTTTAATCTCCTTTATTCAATATTTAATTTATTTGTAGTATAATTTTCAAGTTGGAGCGATACCCAAGAGGCTGAAGGGGTCGGTTTCGAAAACCGATAGTAGAGAAATCTAGCCAGGGTTCAAATCCCTGTCGCTCCGCCATATAAATTATAACTATAGAATGACTCAATTGAGTCTTTTTTTTATTAAAATTTATAAATATAAATTTGAAAATATTATCACTTATTTTTATCAAATTCATCTTCAGTAAAATAGTTGATACTATCATCTGATGAAGACAACTCACTTTCAGTATAAAATGATGGTATAGCATCATATATTAAGGCTAATATAACTGTTCTAATATCAAAATTACCATCATTTTCAGGAAGCAAATCAGAATTATCTAAATCATCTAGTTGAATTTGAAAATCAACATCATTTTCAAATGGATATTTGATAACTTTTGATATATCTCGAGCATCTTTTAAATAGCAAATACCTTTTATAAAGCATTCACCATTGTAAAAAGAATCACTACCATTTATTGTATAATAAGCTTCAATCTTTTCAAAATGATCTAAATTAGAGATGACACTCTCTTCATCACTTGTAAGTTTAATATCAAAGACATCTGATTCTTTGCTATTTTTAGCTAAATTAAAATCAATATAGATTTTATTATCTGATAATTTAATTTCACTCATAATTTATTTCCTTATAGTCAAACCTAAGTTTTTACTTACAGCATCAATAGCCTTATTAAAAGAAGAGTTGATCTCATTTTCTGAAAGTGATGAATCTTCTTTTGACATATATAAGGAGACGCCAAGATATTTCTTTTTATCAATAGAAGTAAATTCATCAAAAAATAAAACATCTTTTATATAAGGGTCTTTTGTTTTTAAAATAGTATTTTTAATATCAAGGAATGTCGTATCATCATTTACTAAAAATGATAGATCTCTTCTAATTAAAGGATAATCAGCCACAGGTTTATATTTGCAAACGCGTCCATTTATATCAACAATAGCTGAAAAGTCCATTTCCATCATGATAATGTTCTCATCTGATAATGATGGATGAATCTTACCAAATGAACAGACTTTATTTTTACCAATCATGATATCAGCACTGCAATATGGATTGAAACAACTAGATGTTGAACTGACAATTGAATATCGATCAGGATTCAATCCTAACTTGTTTAAAATATTGATAACAACAGCTTTCATATCATAAAAATCATACAATCGGCTTTGATAATTATCTTGTAAAAGTTTATTACCAACCAAAGCAAGTGATAAATAAGTCGGATTAGCATTATTATTAGTATTAATACACATTGAAGAGAATTCAAATAAAGCAAAATCTTTATTAAAATGATTGACATTATATTCAATGGTTTCAAGTAGTGATGGTAAAAGATCACTTCTAACAATCTCATGGTCTTTAGTCATAGGATTGATTATCTTATAACTTTCACTATCATTAAAAATTCGAATGAGATTATCCTTCTTTTCATCAATTAAAGTATATGATACTGTCTCTAAAAATCCTCTATTTATCAAATAGCTTCTGATATTATTGATTTCTTTTTTAAGTGATGACATCTCACCTTTAGAGATAGGAAAATCATTCAAATTTAACGGAATTCTTTTAGCACCATAGTATCTAAATAATTCTTCATCAATATCACATTGTTCTTTTAAATCAAGACGATATTTAGGAGGATATAAAACAAATTCATTTTCATTCAATCGATCATAGCTAATATTATAAAGTTCAAGTAATTTTAATAATTCAGCAGTATTATAATCACTTCCAAGTCTACTATTAGTTTTAGTTAATGAATAATTAAATGAATACTTTTCAATAGGTTTTCTTTGATATTTAGAAATAGTTAATTTATCATAAGAAGTGAAGAACTCATCTAAAATTGAAATAGTATAGAAAATGACATCATCAATTAATAATTCATTGACACCTTTAGCAAATAATTGGCTAGAATAAGAAGATAAACCAAGTCTTTTAGATGTTCTTCTAATATTTGCATGATAAAATGAGGCAAATTCAATAGCAATCGAATCAGATTCATCATTTATCATAGCAGTATCAGAAGCAATAATGCCAGCTAAACATAATGGTTTCTTGCTATCTTCAATTAAAATATCACCGCTTTTTAAATCATATTCTTTTTCATCAAATGATTTAAATTTTCCATCATATGATGAAGTTACTTTAACATCACCATCTAATTTATTTAAATCATACATATTGATAGGTTGACCAGTCATCAACATGATATAATTTCCTAAATCAACAATTGGCGAAATAGATCTGATACCAGAAGAAAGAAGGACGCTTTTTACTTCCTCACTAGTCTTTTTTAATCCTTTAATATTTTTTACATACAACAAAGATATAGAATTACAAAGTTCAGTATCAGATGTAACTTTTCTAGAATCATTTAAAATAGAAGAAATATCAGAGCTGATAGTGAATTTTATCTTACGATTAAATAAGGCAGCAAGCTCTCTTGCAATTTGAAAATAAGATAAACAATCTAATCTATTTGGTAAAACATTGATGTCCAAAATAGTATCATCAAGATGCAATAATTCTAAAACATTTTCACTGCCTACTTTCATATTTTCATCAAGTTCTTCAATGCCATTAATTTGTTTTTCACTGAGTAATGACTTATCAACACCAAGTTCAACAAGCGAACAGCACATGCCAGATGATGGATAACCTAAAATTGTGCTTTCTTTAATAGTAGCATCAATTGCATCAAGTCTAGCACCGACTGTGGCAACAATAACTTTTAAACCAGTTCTTGCATTTTTAGCACCACAAACAATATCTTTAATACCATATTTTGATCCGCAATCAACTTTTAATAAATGAAGGTGATCACTTTTTGGATGATTAACGCATTCAACAATTTGACCAACTACTAAATTAGTAGCTTTAGCAAGAGTAACTACATCTTCCACTTCAAAACCAGAGAAGGTTAATCTATCGATTATTTCTTGATCAGAAATATTACTTAAATCGACTAATTTTTTTATATGATTTAATGAAAATTTCATTCTAATTACTCCTTTACAAACTGCTTTAAGAAATTGATATCACCAGTATAGAAATTTTTAATATCTTCAATTTTATATTTGAGCATTGCTACTCTATCAATACCGATTCCAAAGGCATAAGCAGATACTTTTTTATCATCGTAGCCATTCATTCTTAAAACATTTGGATGAACCATACCAGCACCTAGTACTTCAATAAAACCAGTATGTTTGCATAAGTTACAGCCCTTACCATTGCATTCAGCACAAGAAATATCAACTTCAATACTAGGTTCAGTAAATGGGAAATATGAAGGTCTAAATCTGACCTCTCTTTTTTCACCAAATAAATGTTTTAAAAGAAGAGTCAATGTTTCAAGAAGATGAGACATAGTCACATGTTCTCCGATAACTAATCCTTCACATTGAAAAAATTCATGAGAATGAGTAGCATCATTATCGCGTCGATATACTTTACCTGGACAGATAATTTTGACAGGATATGTTCCATTCATTTTTTTCATAACACGTGCTTGAATACATGATGTATGACTTCTTAAAACTGTATTCTCATTAATAGAAAATGAATCTTGCATATCACGGGAAGGATGATCTTTAGGAATATTAACTAGTTCAAAATTATTAAGATCTGATTCAACTTCTGGTCCTTCCTCCACTGAAAAGCCTAAACTCATCAAATAGGAGGTAATATCATCAATAATTATTTCATTTGGATGCTTACTACCTAGTAGCATATCTCTTCCAGGAAGAGTAATATCCACTTTTTCAGCGAGCATCTTCTTTTTTAATTTTTCTTCTTTAAGTTTCTTTTCTTTTTCATCATACAAAGAATTTAATTTATCTCTTAATGAAGTTAAAACCAAGCCAAAGTCCTTTCTTTCAGAGGCAATAACTTCTTTCATTTTTGAATAAAAATCAGTAAGTGATGATTTTTTACCTAAGAATTTATTCTTAAATTCATTTAATGAAGCAGTCTCATTAACATTATTTATTTCTTTGCTTGCTTCATCTATTATCTTGCTAGATTCTTCTTTTAAATCACTAAGTTTCATATAATACACCTCTATTTATTAGTGAACTTGAAATAATCAGGTTCAATATCTTGTTTACGATTTCTTTCAATCTCTTTTTCAGTTTCAGTAATTCTTTTATCGGCTGTTGATTCATAACTATTATTCTCACTGATTCCTTCACTTGTGAAATTAGTGGCAATAATAGCAATTTTCATCATATCATCTTCCATATTTTCATCAATTTGAACACCGAAAATTATCGATACTTCACTGCTTCCATCCTTCTTACCAGTAGCAAGCTCAGTGATATAGTCAATGGCATAACTGACATCATTAGTTGATGTTGACTTAGAAATGACAACATTGATCAAAAATGAACGGGCACCTCTTATTGATAATTCAAGAAGTGGTGAACTTAAGGCGGCTTTTGCAGCATCAATTCCTTTCTTTTCACCTTTTCCAACACCAAAGCCAATCATTGCTAAGCCAGTTGATGTCAAAGTAGATTTAACATCAGCAAAATCAAGATTGACAAGACCATGTTTTAAAATCAAATCAGTTATGGTTTTAACGGAAGTTGCTAAAACATTATCTGATAATTTAAACGATTCAAGAAGTGGTGTATTGCCATTATTGATTGTCAATTGATCATTGGAAATGATAATTATTGAATCAACATGTTTTTTTAGCTCATTGATACCATTTGCAGCATTTAAATGTCTATTTTTACCTTCAAATTTGAAAGGGCGTGTGATAATTGCTAACACTAATGCACCGGCATTTTTTGCAATCTCAGCAACCACAGGAGCAGCACCAGTTCCTGTTCCACCGCCTTCACCACAAGCGATGAACACTAAATCAGCACCAGCTACATAGCTTTCAATTTCAGCTTTACTAGCTAAGGCAGCTTCTCTTCCACGATTTGGATCACCACCTGCACCTAAACCTTTAGTAAGCGTTCTTCCAATGACATATTTATTTTTGCATTTTGATGCAGCTAAAGCTTGTGCATCAGTGTTTAAAACAATGAAATCGACACCATCTGTTTTATCATCAAGCATTCTATTGACTGCATTTGATCCACCACCGCCAACACCAATAACTTTGATTTTAGCAGACTGATTAAATGAATCAGAATCTTCTTCGTAAATTTCTCTTTCTTCCATAATTTTAACCCCTCAAATCAGAAAACCCAGTATTGTTTTCTTTTATATCTACAAATGAAATATATGAATAACTAGAAATATTTAGTGCACCAAGACAATTGATAAATTTAGGACCTCTGGCACCAATAACCTTGCTTTCAAAGACAAAAACTTGCCTTTGAAAAAAGTTTTGAAAATAAATATCAAGAGATGATATATTAGCTTCTTTTCCATACAGCACTAAAGGAAGGGAAGCATTATGATAATTATCAATGAATGGTTTAAGCTTATTAAGATATAAATCATATCCGTATTTGATAGCATTCATGTAATTTTTTAAACTCACTTCATTATTATCAATATCAATAGCATCATAGCTTATCTTTTCATCAAGACCATTTTCAAGCAAAACTCTTTCCAATTCATTTTTATTTGAAATATTTTGACTCATTGCTTGATTTATTGCAAATCCATTTCCAAAATCTAAATTAGTTGAACTTTCAACTCTCTTATTTAAAACTTGACTTATTAAAGAATGATTTTCATCAATTTCAAGTTGTATATAATCAGAAATAGAAGAAAATGAGGTAATGAAATGTGATGCACAAACAGATGATAGTAAAGTCAATTTAACATTCAAATTTAGTTCACTTAATATCGACATGTAATGATTATAAACAAATTCATCAATGAACTGATTTTCAAATTTGATAATCAATTTATCAGATTTTAAGCCAATAGGTAAATCATTATAGCTTCTATTAAAAGAATCTTTAAAAGATAAAGGTTCATTGTACACTAAAACTTTACCGGAAATCTTGCATGAAGATGTGACTTTCTCAACCGAATTTTGATAATCATTTTGAATGATAAGACTGGATGGATCAACTGTCATAACTTCAGTAGTGCTTTTTGAAGTCTCATAACCAATTGATGGGAGAAGAACAACGAGATTTGAAAAAATGTTTGGATCTTTAAATTCTTTTTTTACATCATCAATCATTCTATTTATTTCATCATAGCATGAGCTTTTATCAAGCAAAGAATTGATATCTAAATTAATTTTATTAGAGATAAAAGTTTTAATGACATATGTTTTTTTGTGAAACTTATATCCTAAAATCATCTTGATATCAGTTGATGTAAATTCAATTACTGAAATAATATTATTCATGTCGTCACCTCTAAATATTTTTAACTGTCTCAAATGAGAACAATTTGCTCTTATCATCATATCTAAATCTAAAATAATAAACATCATTATAAGTTATATCATCGCTTGTCACATATGTTGAATTTTTAATTTTTGATGAATCAGTATAAATTTTATAATTGACTGATTCAACAATACTATCGAATGTATTCTTATTTAAAATGTTCACTAAAAAATTAGATCGGATATTTGTTAAAACAAAAGAATAAATATTTTCATTTAAACTTTTGTCAACATATATCTCAGATACTGAATTGAAATTAGTTGCACTAGATGTATATATTCGATAATTTATATCGCTGATTTTAGTAGAAAGTGTATTAAAATCAGCACCAACTAAATATTTGATGGCATCATTAATTTTAGTAGAAGAAGCAGAATAAGATGAAGGTATATGAACTTTAGGTAAATGATATTTTTCATCTTTTATAGCATAGTTTTGATACAGGTTTTTAAGCCTGACTTTTGAATTATCTGAAAGTCTGCTACCTTCTAAATTGACAATGTAATTATCAAAGTCAGTTGAACTTGCAAAATATAAAGTATTATCAATATAGCAAACAGGATAATCTTCAATCACTTTTACGCTTCCAGAAAAAGCATCAGAACTTACTACTACAGAATCATTGATAATGATGCCATTTGCATTTTCTATAATCATCCTGTCTTTACCTTCATCTGAAAAAAACAAGAGTGAATTGCTTGGTCTTTCATTCATCAAAGTGATGATGTCATCGTCAGTAAGATTAAATAATCCATTAAATTTCATACCTGATATTTTGAAAGTAGGCATTGAAAAATAAACTAAAACTAATATCAAATAAATCACAAGAAGTGAAATAAGACTTATTTTATAAATCTTTTTGATTGTTTTTTGTTTAGAAAAATCTCTAAATGTTTCTTGATATTTTTCATCCAAAATACTTTGATTAATTTCATCCGACATACCATAATATTTTATACTAATAAACTTAATTTATAAAGTTAATTAACTATATTTATTTATTATATATACTTATAAATCTGTTAAAAAAATGAACAGATATCTTTATTCATTTAACT
>CALBLI010000008.1 GCA_937896065.1 uncultured Caryophanales bacterium
AAGATTTTAATTTCTTATTAGGTACATCACTTATAAAAGGTAACATATTAATAATTATACAAAAGATATTTATTAAGTTGCTTAAAATCTAATAAGTCATTTGTGATAAAATAATATAGTTTATGAAACCTTGCAAATATAAAATAGTCTCTTATCAAGAAAACTGTCAGAAAGTAAAAGAATATATAAAAGGCATTTTAAATAAAAATCAATTTATATACTCTGATAAAGAAGCTGAACTGATTATTTCATTAGGTGGTGATGGAACTTTTTTATCATCAATGCATGATAATAATTTTAATGGCAGTTATTTATCAATCAATTTAGGACATTTAGGATTTTTTTCGGATTATCAAAATAATGAAGTTGATAAAGCAATAGACGATATTTTAAATAAAGATATGATAATTGAAAAATGTAAACTATTAAAAGTTAAATATTCAGGTGAAGAAAAATATTTCTTTGCTGATATTGTTTTAAATTCAATTAAAACAGTTGATATCAATTTAAAAGTTAATGATAAACATATAGTGACATCAAAAGCTAATGGTATTGTTATATCATCACCTATTGGTTCCACTGGTTATAATTTTTCACTAAATTCACCAGTATGTTTTTTCTCAGACTCAGTAATGATATATTCACTTATTGCACCAGTTAGAAACAAGATGAATCAAGATGTAATTGCTAAAGGAATCATTAAAGATAGTGATGTATTAACACTGGATTGTAAAGGTGATAGCTACTTCACTTTAGATGGGAAAATGATAGTTAGTAAAGAAGATTTATCACTGGTTATAT
Source organism: uncultured Caryophanales bacterium (assembly GCA_937896065.1). Lineage (GTDB taxonomy): Bacteria > Bacillota_I > Bacilli_A > RFN20 > CAG-288 > Enterosoma. The sequence goes on from CALBLI010000008.1 coordinate 802, forward strand.
CAAAAAGTGATAAAGAAGTCGCATTGTGTCATTTTAAGAAAATAGATTCAATAACACGAATTAAGAAAAGTATTTAAACAAGGAGAAAAAAATGAAAAATAATTTATTTTTACATGGCGATCACTTTAGCGGATCAGATATCGCACTGATTGTTACAGGTGTAATTGCTGCTTTAGCAATTATAGTCTTGATTGTAATTTTAATTGTAAGACATATCAAAGTTAAAAAAATTAAGCAGTCAGATGAAGAAGTGAAAAAAGAAGTTGCAACTAAAGCAAGTGATTTAGCTAAAAAACTTGGAAGCAGTGAAAATATTGAGAAGATAGAGAGCCAAAGTTCACGAGTTGTAGTATACGTAAAAGATATGTCACTTGTAAACAAAGATGAAATAAATACTGTTTTAGATAATGTCATGTATATGAATAATAAGATTGTCTTTGTTATCGGTAGTCATGGAGAGGAATTTAAAACACTTCTTGAAGAAAATATTGATAAAGTGTCTAAATAAAAAACATCATATAAAAAAAAGCAACCAATACTAATATTTAAAGGTTGCTTTTTATTTTATATAATTTTCAATTCTTTTAAATCTTCAGTCAAAGCACATTTGCTAAGGCCCATGATGGTTGATTTTTCACCATTTATAATTTTAGAATGAATATATTTATCATCTTGGACACCATAACTTCCTGCTTTATCAAGTGGTGATTTAGTTTCAACATATTTTTTTATTTCATCGTCACTCATTTTTTCAATGAATAAAGTAGCAGTTGTTATTCTTTCTTTTAGTACTTGATTATCTTTGATAATGCAATAAGCAGTGACTATTTCATGAGTATTATTTTGAAGTCTTTTTAACGTATTGAAAGCATCAGCTTCATCTTTGGGTTTACCAAGTTTTTCACCTTCAAAATAGACCATAGTATCAGCTGATATTACAATATCATTTTGATGTGATTTTGAAATATCAAGTCCTTTATTGATGGCTTCTTTTAAACACAGCGTTTTTAAATTGTCATCATCTATACTTCTCTCATCAAAATTCGATGCAATAGTGATAAATTCTTTATCTTTTAAAATTTCTTGTAAGATTTCTTTTCTTCTAGGCGACTGACTTGCTAGTATTATCATTGTTTTTTATCTCCAAATTAGGATTGTAGTTTAAAATGATTGGAATGACCATCGGATTTCTTCTTGATTCACGATATAAGAAATGACTAGCGACTTGTTTGACAGTCTGCTTGAGTTCATAATAAGTGACTTTCTTAGGTCCTTTCATGAGTTTATTTATTTCTAGAGCGATTACTTCACTAGTTTTCTTTTGTAGTCCTCTTTTATTAGAAGTTATAAAGCCACGGCTTTCAATGATTGGATTATAAACGAGTTCATTGTTTTTAGGATTGATGACAAGGAAGACACTCACCATACCTTCATTGATCAAAGTTGATCTGTCTTTGATGACTGAAGTTGAAACAGAAACTGTACTTTTTCCATCGATATAAATAGAATCAGCAGGATAGAAAGTATCAGTCTTTGATACTTTATTATTGATGAGAGTTAACACTTCACCATTTGAACAAACAAAAGTATTTTTCTTATTGATTCCACAATCAACAGCTAAACTGGCATGGAGCTTTAACATACGATATTCACCATGGACAGGCATAAAATATTTTGGTCTAGCTAATTTTTGAAGAAGTCTCATCTCTTGTCTTGAAGCATGGCCTGAAGCATGGAGATTGTTCAAAACAGAATTGGTTACAACACTAGCACCAAGTCTTGTGAGTTGATTGATGACAAGATTGACACTTGCGGTATTTCCAGGAATAACAGATGAGGAAAAAACAATGGTATCACCTGGTAAAACTGTGATGTATTTATGTTCACCTCTGGAAATTCTTGATAAAACTGCCATTGGTTCACCTTGTGTACCTGTACATAAAATGCAAACTTCATTTGGTTTCAAATGTTTTAAATCTTCAGGTGACTTCAAATAATCATCAGGAACTTTAATATATCCATATTCTCTTGCAGCTTGGATATTGCTTTCCATTGAACGTCCAAAAGGAATGATCTTTCTTTTAAATTTCATGCTGGTTTCAACAATTTGTTGAATGCGTGAGATATTAGATGAAAAGGTAGATATTAAAAGTCTTCCACTAGCTTCAGAAAAGACATCGCTGATACCTTGAATGACGGTTTTCTCACTTGGCGTATATCCTTCTTTTTCAGCATTAGTACTATCAGCTAAAAGCAAATCGATGCCTTTATCACCATATCTTGTGAGTTTAGATAAATCAAAATCCCCATCAACAGGTGTTAAATCAATTTTGAAATCACCAGTGGTAACAATATTTCCATGAGGGGTATCGATGTGAAGACCAAAACTATCAGGGATAGAGTGAGTGACTCTAAAGAATTCTAAATCAAAGTCACCAACTTTGAATTTGCTATCAGCATCATATTGGACAAGTCTAGTTGGTACTTGAATCTTTTCATCTTGAAGTTTATGTCTAATAAGTGCTAAAGCAATTCGTGGTGAATAAATGATAGGGACGTTAACTTGTTTTAAAAGAAATGGAACAGCACCGATGTGATCTTCATGACCATGGGTGATAACTAAAGCTTTGATTTTATCTTGATTTTCAATAAGATGAGTAAAATCAGGAATGACATAGTCAACACCAGGCATATCATCTTCAGGGAATGTGACACCGCAATCAATTATCAAAATAGTAGTGTCGTTTTCAATGCAGTATAGGTTCTTACCGACTTCACCAAGACCACCTAAAGCATAGATTTCAACAGGTGCAATCAATTTGTTATTTTTTTCCATACAAATATCTCCTAAATTAAAATTATAAATAAATTGTTTGTTGATCCTTTTTTAATCTTTTTAAATTTCTTATCTATTTTAGCAAAAAAAAGATATTAAACAAGTAAAAAATAAAATTAGTTAATAGCGATAGCATCCTCATCAAAGCCAAGAAGTGAAGAATTATTGATGCGATCATAATATAAAATGCCATCGAGGTGATCATATTCGTGTTGAAAAACAATAGCAGGATAGTTAGCTAGTTTTAAAGTGACTTCTTGTTCAGTTAAAACATCATAACCAGTGATGGTTATTTTTTGATAACGGATGACTTCTCCTTCATGGTCTTCTTTAACAGATAGACAGCCTTCACCATTTTCAAGATAAGCCATTTTTTTAGAAGTTGAAATGATTTTAGGATTGACTAAGCCATATTTATATTCTTTTTCATTATAGATGAAATTGACAGCAAAAAATCTTTCTAAGACGCCGATCTGTGGAGCAGCAAGTCCAACACCAGCTCTGACATTGAATTCTTTTTGATTGTTTTCATCTTGGCTATCATGAAGATAAGTCACCATGCTTTTGATCAATTTCTTTTTTTCTTCACTTAATGGAAAAGTGACTTCCTTACATTTTTCATGAAGAATTTTTTCATTATCTAGATGTATCTTTAATAATTCCATATCAAATATTCCTACTTTTTATTTGAATGTAAATCACATTCTTTGCAAGGAAGAGAAGGTTCTTTAAAGCGATGGTCACACTCTTCATAATTTTCACAAACACCTTTTTTACAATTATCATTTGCAATTCTTTTAGCTTTTTGAAAAATCTCAATCTCATCAGCATTATATCCGACTTGAATTTTATTATCATCAACAATTATTGGCCTTTTTAAAATAGAAGGATGTTCCTTAATAAAAGAGCACAATTCTTGAATGGACATTGATTCTAAATCGACGTTTTCTTCCTTAAAGACTTTGCTTCTAGTTGAAATAATTTCATCTGTTCCATCAAGCGATTTATTTAGCATCTCTTTTAGTTCATCAACTGATATTTCATGTTTCAAAATATTGATTTCTTTAAAAGGAATGTTTTCTTTAATAAAGTAGCTTTTAACTTTTCGACAGCTAAGACAGCTTGGTGACATATATATTTTAATCATGTTTTTCTTCCTCCGTTTTATTAATGATCACTTCATCTTGACCATGTTTGAGAAGTCTATTAAAAAGTATTGTGTATTGTAATGCTGCAAAGAGCAAAAATGAACTGGCAACTAATGATAAAGAATCAATTATATAATGCTGAATAGTATAGCTGAGACCAAATTTATTAGATTGAAGTAAAGGACCACCAATAAAAATAGTGCCAACAATCACATAGAATGAAAAAGAAGATACTTTACCATACCATTTAGCAGAGCCAAAGGCTCTATTTGCTCTAGCTAAAATAATAGACATAATCATCATCCAAATTTCTTTGATGACAAAGATGGATAGAAGCGTAAAAACTGATGCAAAGTTTTTGAATTTAACAACTAAAGCAATCGATACTCCAAGTTGCATGATTTTATCAGCCATAGGATCTAGAATTTTTCCCAAATTTGATTTCATGTCAAATTTTCTAGCAATGAAACCATCCAGAAAATCAGTATATGCTGAAATAAGCATGATGCCAGTTGCAATATAAACATTTGCTTCATTATTTGAAGGAACAAAGGTAGGAAGCAAATAGATAGTAACAAATAAGGGAATGAGCAATATTCTTACGTAGCATAAAACATTAGGAATAAGAAATCTTTCTTCCTTCTTAAAGTACTTTTTAAAAACGGCATGAAAATTATCTTTTTTATTCATTTCTAGCACCCAGCTTTAATATTATAAGCTAAATAAGCTTATTTTTAATACATTTAACTATAATAAATAGAACTGATATTTTTATAATAGGCAATTGTACAATTAATGTAAGTTATATGTAAAATAAAAAATTATTTAAAGATTTTTATTTCATCAAATTCTAAATTATCGGCATCAAATTCTGGATAAATAATTTTGTATAAAAATAATCCATTAGGTTCAACTTTCTTTCTTTGAAACTTAATATTCTCACCAGCAAGTAATTTTTTTATATCTTCTTTTGATATTTTATTATATCCATATTGAAGAATAGTTCCGACCATGAATCTGATCTGATATTTTAAAAAGTTACGTGAAGAAAAAGAAAGAATAGTCAAACCATTTTCATTAGTTAACATAGTTTTATTAATCAGCAATTTAGATTCTTCCTGTTCATCAAAGCTAGCAAAGTTTTTAAATTCATGTTCACCTTCAAAAAAGGCTAATCCTTCTTTTAATTTATCTTCATCAACTTTCTTTTTTAAATATAAAGAAGTGTTTTCAAACAGTGGATTATAACTACCATTTTGAACAAGATATGAATATATTTTTCCTTTGCAAGAGTACCTGCTAGAGAATGAATTATCGACTTCTTTTATATCTTTAATATGTATATATTTAAGATAATTAGATAAGTAAAATTTCAATCTATCTAATGATAAGTTGGTATTTGAAGTTAGAAAGGAAACAGCAAAATCAAACGCATTTACAAATCTATCTAAGCGAGAACAGATAGTTACTTTAATTTTTTCATTAAATACATTTGATAATGCATCTTCAAAAGCACCTTGAATAGTAGGATGATTATTTAATTTCTGACTACCATAATAGTTATCAGCTAGAAACGACATCCTGATGAAAATTTTTCTCATATTAAAATTATAATTTATTTTCTAAATATGTAAAAATAAAATTATTCAACTTCAATATTTTTAATGATGACATCGCGCCCAGTGACAAGGTAAGTATTATCTGACTTACAATGTGGACATGTTTTACCATATTTAGTAGTCTGATATGTTTTTTTACAATCATCGCAAAAAGAAATTGCTTCAACAATTATTAGATCAAGAGTTGAGTCTTTTAATAATTCTTCTTTTTTTATAGCCCAAGAGTAACAATCTTTAAAATATGATGGAATTACCGATGATACTTCTCCGATTTCTAAAGTTACTTTGCTCACTTTACTAGCTTTATTTTCTTCGCATGCTTTTTTGACAGCATCAATGACATAGAAAACAATTCCTAACTCATGCATCGACTCTATTTCCTGTCATCGGATGAGATTTACGGTATTGTTTAGAATATTTCTTATTATATTCTTTTTTCTTCTTTCTCATAGTTTTAGCATCACTAGAGAAGGAATTAAATAATATTTTCATAGCTCTTGATGATGCATATTTAAGCATAGGTATATATTTCTTTTCAGCTTTGACCATTGTTGACGCTTTAGGATGATCTCTTACTAAATGAATTGCATCAAATTCACAGACGGTTGTACAAAGTCCACAACCAATACATTTGTGAGGATCAACTACTGATGCACCGCATCCTAAACAGCGTGATGTTTCAATCTTTACTTGTTCTTCAGTCAAAGTGAGATGAGCATCTTCAAAGGAATTTTTATAATCAATATTTTCATCCATCTTTGCTTCTTGCCTTTGATAAGTATCATATCCTTTAACAAGAATATCTTTCTTATTTAAAGGAGTGAAGTTTCTTCTTTCAAAACCGATTGTCATTGATGCATTTTTATGAACGTGTCTATGAATAGCATCAGCAACAGCATGACCTGCGGCAACAGCATCAATTACAAATTTAGGACCAGTATAGACATCACCACCAACAAAGATATCTTCATCAGCTGTTTGATAAGTCATTTTATCAGCAATTGGATAATTACCATGCCAGAAAGTCACTTTGCTGCCTTCAAGTAATTTATCCCATTTAATTTCTTGACCAATAGCAGATATTAATTTATCAGCATCTAAAGTGATAGTATCATTTTCATCATATTTAGGTGAGAATTTCTTGCTTTCAGGATCTATTACTTGAGTACATTTCTTTAAAATAACTTGTTTAACATTATTGTTTTCATCAACAATAATTTCCTTAGGACCATAACTATTTAAAATAGTGATATTTTCATCTAATGTTTCATCAATTTCTTCTTTAGATGCAGGCATTTCATTTCTACTTTCTAAAGAAACCATAGTTACATTACTAGCTTTTAATCGTTTTGCAGTTCTGACGCAGTCAACAGCAACATTTCCACCACCGATAACAACAACATTACCAGTAAATTCTTTTTTAGTTTCTAAGGCGGCTGCTAAATAATCAACAGCAATTTCGCAATTATTAGCATCATCATGTAATAGGTTTGGTCTTTTACCACCTTGACAACCAATAGCTACATAAAAAGCTTTGTATCCTTCTTCTTTTAAAGAAGAGATAGTCACATCTTTTCCAACTTCACAATCAGTTCTGATTTCAACACCTAATGATTTGATAATTTCAATTTCTTTTCTAACAACATCTTTTTCAAGCTTATATGAAGGAATACCATATCTTAACATACCACCTGGTTCATTTCTTTTTTCAAAGACGGTGGGTTTATATCCTAAAAGTGCTAAATAATAAGCACAAGTTAGACCAGCAGGACCAGCACCAATGATAGCAATTTTAGTATCAAATTCACCCATAAGTGATGGAATTATTTTTTTAGGGACATATGGATGAGGTGAATTTAAATCATAGTCGGCAACAAATTTTTTAACTGCATCAATTGAGACTGCCTCATCAATTGTTTTTCTAGTACACTCTTCTTCACAGCGTTTGTTGCATATTCTTCCGCAGACAGAAGGGAAAGGATTTTGTGTTTTAATTAAAGCTAATGCTTCTTGATATTTACCTTCTTTTGCAAGTTTTAAATAACCTTGAACTGGAACATGAGCAGGACAAGCTGCTTTACAAGGGGCCGTACCTGTCTCATATGTATCAGTTAATTTATGAGTATCACGATAATTTTCATCCCATGCATATGGTCCCCACTTGATTTTATCTGGTAATATTGCTTGAGGATATTTAAAATCACTTCCATCTTTATGACATAATTTTTGACCAAGTTTTGGAGCACCAGCTGGACAGATGGTAACACAAGCTCCACAGGCAACACATTTTTCCGGAGTAACTTTAGCAGTATAAGCACTTCGTGAAAGATTAGGAGTATTAAAAAGCATTGAAGTTCTTAAAGCATTACAAATTTTGACATTACAATTACAAATAGCAAATATTTTTTCAGTTCCATCAATGTTAGTTATTTGATGAACAAAGCCGTTATCTTCAGCTTTTTGTAGTATTTCAAGTGCTCTTTCTTTAGTGATGTAATGACCTTTACCAGTTTCAGCAACATAGTCTGCCATATCGCCGACTTGTAAGCACCAATCATCTGGATCATCGGCGCATCCTTCACCAATAGTCCCCCTTGAGTATCTACAAGAACAGATACCTGCTGAAATATGGCCTTCGTATTTTGATAACCAATAAGATATTCTTTCTAAGTCAATTGATTTATTTTCAGTAGAAATAGCTTTTTCAACTGGAATTACATGCATGCCAACACCATCACCACCTTCAGGAAGAAGCTGAGTGACACCAGCTAATGGAATGAAAGTCATTCTTTCAAAAAATGAGGCAATAGGTGGGTGATCATCGATTTGTTTCTTTTTAGAATTGAATAATTCAGCTGAACCTGGAACATAGAAAGGAAGAGAATATCTTTTTATTCTAGGTTTATCTTTTAATTCACCATTATGATCATAATTATTTCCATAATCATACTCAAGCAGGCCACTATCAGTCATTTTATCAAGAAGGATTTGAAGTTCAGCAGCATTAGGATGCTTTTTCTTATTCATCTTATAAAGCTGATCAAATGTGTAGTGCTCTCTTAGCTTCATTGTTAAAGCTACTTCTGCTTCTTCATCACTTACAAGTTCTTTTAATCCCCAATATTCAGGATCATTACTGTTGATTCCAAAAAGTTTGTGTGGCACACAATCAGTAATTTTTTTACCGAGTTTTAAAATCTTCTTACTAGGATTCTTTTCACCTTGATATTTAGAAACGGCTTTTTCATATTGTTCTGGCATTATTTATTCCTCCAATTATTAATTTCATCTTTTAAGATAGTGACTAAAGCATCAATACCTTCACCTTTTAATGCAGATATTTCAACTATCTTAGCTTTAGGATTTCTTTTTAAAATATTAGCTTTACATTTTTCAATATTGAAGTTAAAGTAAGGAAGGACATCAATTTTATTGATGATGACTAAATCAGATACTTCAAACATTAAAGGATACTTTAAGGGCTTATCATCACCTTCAGGCACTGATAAGATCATACAATTTTTACTAGCCCCAGTATCAAATTCAGCTGGGCAAACTAGATTACCAACGTTTTCTAAGATGATCAAATCTAAATCGCTATAATCAAAATTATCTAGACCTTGCTTAGTCATTGATGCATCAAGATGACACATTCCTCCAGTATGAAGCTGAATAGCTTTACAACCTGTTTCTTTCAAGATTTTTAAAGTATCAACATCGCTATCAATATCAGCTTCCATAACACCAATTTTATAATCATCTTTTAATTTATTTAAAAGAGAAACTAATGTGGTTGTTTTACCACTTCCTGGTGCAGACATCAAATTTAGAAGAAAAACTTTTTTCTTCTTTAGTTCATCTCTTAACATATCAGCTTGCTTATCATTGTTTTCAAAGACTGATTGTTTGAGTTCAATAATTCTTACCTCATCCATGTATATATCTCCTTTACATATGTAAAATATAAAACCCATTTCATATATTATAAACGATATTAAAAGTATTTTTAAACTAAATTTGAGTATTAATTTTTTATTAAATAATAAAGTGAAACAAAGCTACTGATATTATTTAAAAAAATTAATTAGGTAAAGATATGTTGTAAAAATTATAAATATCAAATTTTAAAACAGCTTGAGTTATACATAAAGATAGAATCAAGATTAAAAGAAGAATAAAGATAATATCACTAATATTTATCTTTCTTTCTTTATATTTAGTTCTTTTATCATCAGGATTGTATCCTCTTGATATCAAAGCATCTGCCAAAGTATCACTAGCTTGAAAGCTTGAAATAAAAAGAGGAATGAGAAGCGAACTTATTGATTTAATTTTATCTTTGAATTTTCCATTTTTATAATCAACACCACGGCTAGCTTGTGCTTTCATAATTCTACTAGTATCTTCAAATAAAGTAGGAATAAAACGCAATGCTAAAGATATAGCCATTGCAAGTTTACTAACTGGTACTTTGATTAATTTTAATGGAGAAAAAAACCATTCTAAAGCTTTAGTCATCTCCATAGGTTTGCTAGTTTGTGAATATAAAGTTGTCATAGCAAGAATCAAAATAATTCTTGAAAAGACAATTGATAAATTCAAAATAGTTGCATAATAAACGTTTAAATTACCAATTGTAAAGGCGATATCACCTGTTGTTTGACCAGGTATAAAGATATTTAAAACACATAAAAATACAATCATAAACCATAAAGCTTTTAATGATTTGAATAATTCTAGGAAATTTAATTTAGCAATAAAATTTAAAATGATGATGATAAGAAAGATGATCCCATCAACAGTTACTGTCATATAAGATGAACCATAGCTTAAAAATGAAATTACCATAAAAACGACAAGATACATAAACTTGCTTCGATAATCTAGTTTATGAATGATGGTGTTATAGTTTGTATATTTACCTAAAGCAATATTTTTCATCTTTTACACCTGATGATTTCATCTTTTAAAGATGAAGCATCTTTAACCTTAGTTAAATCAATATTCAAACCTTTATTCTTTAAGTATATAGCCGCTTTTAAAGATATCGGCAGTTCTAAATTAGAATTTTTGATAAATTCATCATCTAAAAATAATTCAAGAGGAGTAGTATCTTTAATTATTTTATGATTATCTAAAACAATGGCACGATTTGTAAAATTTAAAACCAAATCCATATCGTGAGTTGCGATGATGATGCCAGTATTATTATCATTATGAAGTTTAGTTAAAATATTTAGAAGATTATTTTTTGAATCATTATCTAGACCAACTGTTGGTTCATCTAGGATCAAATAATTAGGTTCAAATGCTAATATACCTGCTAGTGCTATTCTTCTTTTTTCACCACCTGATAATTCAAAAGGTGACTTATCATAATATGACGAGTCAATTCCAACAAGTTCTAAAGCATTTTTAACTCTTTCATCGATTTTATCATCTTTATAAAACCTTTTAACTCCATAACTTACATCATCAAAGACTGTATTTTCAAAAAGCTGATATTCAGGAAACTGAAAAACAACACCAACTTTTTTTCTTAAATCGATAATGTTTTTTATTTTCTTTTTATGTAAGCTTTTCATTTTACGATAATTTATTTGATTGTCATTTTTATATATCAGTTTATAATCAATTATAAAATCATCAACATTAACTGAACCAGAAAATTGATTCTCAAGTCCGTTTAATGTTTGAATTAAGGTTGATTTGCCACTTCCTGTTTTACCAATTAAAGCTAAGATATCTTTTTTATCATATTCAAAATTGATGTCTTCTAAGACGTATTTCATTTTTTTATTTATCTTTTCATCATATGAAAAGAACAGATCTTTAACTATTACTGACATAGCTTATCAAGTAACTCCGGCAATGAATTTACATCATCAAGATTAAAATCATCTTTTAATTTAGATCTTAATTCATAATAGAAAGGTGCTTTAAGATGGACTTTATTTAGTAATGTTTCATCATTAAATAAAGTATTTTTATCACCATCATATTCAATCTTTCCATTTTCTAAAAGAATGATGCGATCATAAAAATCAACTTCTTCAATATCATGAGTGATTGAGATTATGGTTAAACCTTTATTTTCTTCTTTCTTTTTTGAAATGATATTATCAATATCTATCCTAGCTTTAGGATCAATCATGCTTTTAGCTTCATCAAAAAGAAGAATATCTTTGTTTAAAGCAAAGATACTTGCAAGATTGACACGCTGTTTTTGACCACCAGATAAATAAGCAGGGTCTCTATCTTTAAATTCAAACATATCAATTTGTTTTAAAACTGAATCTACTATTTCATCCATTTTAGATGGATCTACGCATTCATTTTCAAGTGAAAAGATGATGTCATCTTTAACAGTATTTCCAATAAATTGACTATCTGGATTTTGAAACACTAGACCGATATTTTTTCTTACTTTGTATGATGAATCATCTGTTAATAGATAACCATTAATATAGATGTTACCTGACTTTTGAATTAAAATCCCATCAATCAGTTTTAAAAGAGTTGTCTTTCCTGAACCATTATGTCCTAGTAGTGCTACCTTCTCACCTTTTTTTATTTTTAAAGAAATACCGTTTATGTCATTATCTTTATCATATGAAAAATAAAGATTTTCAATAACAATAGCATAATCTTTATATTCTTCTTTAAATATTAAACTATCTTTCTTCATCTTTTTTATTTCTTTCATAAATAACTATTTGATATATCCAGTAACTTAAAAGAGAGATGATAAAAGCAGATAACCAACTATATATAAATATTAGATTAAATTTAGTCAAGTTAGCTGAATATATGATTCCATATAAAAGAGCTAATATCATCACAAATATTAAAGTGATGACAATAGATGCAGAGATGCATTTCTTATAATTAAATTTTGAATGATTTGTTTTCATAAATGTAACAATAAATTGTAACATTTTTGATATTAAAAATGACAATTTATAAAATTAAATTAATATGAGGTGAAATAAGGATGTTAAAATTGTTGCTGTTATTTCATAAAATGTTAAAAATATGAAATAAGGAATTAAAAATATGCTTGTTATTTCATGAAATTGATATTTTATGAAATAATCATTATAATATTACTAGTTATATTTCAAGGAGGAAAGATGAATAGTATAAGAGCAGGTAAATATATTGAGGTCAATAAAGGCATTGCTAGTTACAAAGCCTATAAACCTAATCCATTACCACCATATCCAGAATTAGAAGTTGATGAAGAGATGGTATCTCTTCTTTCACTTGCACATAATCAGATAGGTAAGCTAGATACTATGTCTTCTTTGATTCCAGATGTTGATTTATTTATTAGCTCATATGTTCGTAAAGAAGCACTACTAAGTAGTCAAATAGAGGGGACACAAGCAACTTTAGAAGATATTTTCAATCATGATATTGGCACATCAGTAAATTTAGATGTAAATGATGTTGTAAATTATGCTGATGCTTTAACATATGCAATTGATAGACTTAATCATTTACCAATATGTAATAGGTTATTATGTGAAACACATAAAGTTTTATTAAATAATTGCAGAGGTAATGAGAAGAATCCAGGCGAATTTAGAAATAGTCAAAATTGGATAGGGGCTGCAAATAGTAATATTAAAAATGCAAGATATATTCCACCTACTGTTGATGATATGAAAGATGCATTAAGTGATTTAGAAAAATTTATCAATAATTACGAAATGAATATATTACTTAAAACAGCACTTGTTCACTATCAATTTGAAACAATTCATCCATTTTTAGATGGTAATGGACGCATTGGAAGAATGCTAATTATTCTTATGTTGATTTCAAATGGTATTCTAAAGAAACCCATCTTATATTTATCATTATTTTTGAAAACCAATCAAATAGAATATTATGATAGATTGAGTGAAGTAAGAAAAAGCGGAAATTATGAACAATGGATCAAATTCTTTTTACAAGGTATTAATGAGACATGCATTGATAGTATCAATATGATTGAAAATATGGATATTCTTATTAAAAAAGACAACGAAAAAGTTAAAAATAAAAATGAAGCAATAAATAAAGTATTTAATTATTTAAAGAAACATCCGATAATAAATATAGTTGTCACAAGTAATGAACTTGGTTTGTCATATAATACAACTTCAAATGCTGTTAAAGATTTAATTGAATTAAATATTTTAAAAGAAACATCAACTAAATCACGCAACCGCATTTTTGAATATGTTGAATACGTTGATATATTGAAAGCAGGGATATAAACGGGCAACAGATAAGTCTTGTAAGAGACCCATAAAATTTAACAATACTCTCAAGCCTCAAAATACATGGTATT
>CALBLI010000009.1 GCA_937896065.1 uncultured Caryophanales bacterium
AGTTGGCTCTGCATTAATTAATCCAAAACAACTAACAAAACTTAATATAATCAATCTTTTTTTCATTTTGTATTTTCTTCAATTTTAATTACAAACTTTTATACCTCATAATCGAAATCATTCTAACAATTTTTTAATCCTTTTTCAATAAAAAAGGACCCACCATTTCTAGTGAATCCTTAATAAATATCGGCTTTTCTTCAACCAATTAGGAAGTTTAGCCGTAAATTTGAACCTCAACTGCAATGCAGTAAGCGTTCGCATAGCATACAACTGGCGGAGCAGGGGAGATTTGAACTCCCGCTGGGCTATTCACCCACTGGCGGTTTTCAAGACCGCTCCCTTCAGCCGCTTGGGTACTGCTCCAAAAGATAAAAAGAAAAGCCTTGTTACAAAGGCTAATTGGTTAATGATGGTGGGCGCTACAGGGATCGGACCTGTGACCTTCCGCACGTCAAGCGGATGCTCTCCCAGCTGAGCTAAACGCCCAAAAACCTTGAAAATTATAATATATATTGAAATATGTGTCAAGAAAAAATTGATTTTTTATCTATTTGAATAGATAATATTTACTATGCTTAAAAAGAAAGAAATATATATTACATTTACAAGTGTTTATTTGCTTGCTTTAATAACACTGATTGTTACTTTATCATTCAAGTTATTTTATGCTTCTTTATTTATAAGTATTTCAATTCTTTTAAATTCAATTATACCTTTTTCTTTTTTAAATAATGATAATTCAGATTTAAAAAAAACAAGTAAAATATATCTATTTTCTTTCTTAAGATTATTCATCATGATACTTGCTACAATCATTCCTTGTCTATTATATTTTTTCATACCTTTTATTGAAAAAGAAGTTAATGTCGGTTTTTTATTTTTTTCACCCATATTCTCATTAATTCAGTATATAATAATAAGAGTGTTTGCTATTCTTTCTCTAAAAAATGAGACAAACACTATAAACAAATAAAATGAATATTGATAATATCTTAAACAGTGATTTTCCAAATAATATCCCTGTTGAACTCATCACATCTTTTCTTGTTATGTTAATCATAATCATTTTTTCATTTGTTGTTTATTTTAAACAAAAAAAAGTCAAACCACTTGATAAACCAAAAGGTGTTGTTTCTTTAATGGAAATGGCAGTTGAATTTATTGATAAAAAAACTGGTGAAGATATGGGCGTTTTGCATCTTAATGTCGCCCCTTACTTTCTTTGCTTAGCAATATATATCTTTTTAGGCTTTCTTATCGGTATGATGGGTATACCTAATTTCATTTATTTAGGCGAGAAATCACAATTGAATTCATCCAAATTATTTACAGCTTTACCAAATACATTTACTAATTTAGCATTCCCTTTAATTATCGGTCTTATATCATGGATACTGATTCAAGCTTGCTCAATCAGATTTAATAAAGCTAAATACTTGAAACAGTTTGTTTCACCAATACCTGCTGTTGGCTTGCTAACTGTCTTTTCTCCGCTCATTTCATTATCATTTCGTTTGTTTGGTAATGCTTTAGCAGGTTTCTGTTTAAGTACAATCACATATTTTGCTTTCCAATCTATGTTAAATGGTTTTGGACTCATTGCTGTTCCTTTTGTTATGCCATTTTTCCACGCATATTTTGATTTATTTTCAGGATTTATCCAGACACTTGTCTTTGTAACTTTGTCAATGATGGACATTGCAAATGAAGGTCCTTCTGTTGAAGAACAGTTGCAAATGGTGTCGCTTAAATATTCGCTTACTAGAGATTTATTATCTTAAATTTATAAGGAGGAGATATTATGAATTTTCTAAAAATGTTAGCTGATGCAACCTTAGACAACCCAGGTTATTGGCAAGCTCAAGGGCAAAAGTATATCGGTATCGGTATCATGCTCATCGTCATGGCTTTTGTCTCTTTTGGTGAAGCATTAGTCTGTATGGAAGCTGTCAAAGGTGTTTCAAGAAATCCTGAAGCTAATGGTAAGATTAGAACCACCATGATTATCGGTGCTTCACTTGTTGAAACTTGTGCTATTTACACCCTTGTTTTAGCAATCCTTTTGATTTTCGTTGCTTAATTAGAGGTAAAAATGAAAAAGAAGCTGCTTCATGCTTCAGTTTTACTTCTACCACTTTTGCTTCTAACATCATGTGAGAGTCAAAGTATTTCTGATACCATTCAATCAACTATCAATAATGCATTACCAAACTTATGGGTATCCCTTGCACAGCTTGGTGCTTTTATTGTGACTGTTTTTATTTTCTTTAAATTTGCTTACAAGCCAATTAAAGAAAAGATTAAAGCTAGAAACGAATATGTTTCTAAAAACATCAAAGATTCAAATGATGCATTAAATAAAGCAAATGATTTAAAAGCTGAATCAGAAATAAAACTTAAAGAAGCACATAAAGAAGCTAATAAAATTGTTGAACAAGCAAGTATTCAAGCTAATATTGAAGCTAATAAAATCAAAGAAGATGCTCAAAAAGACATTGATAAAGAGATGGATAATGTTAAAGCACTTTTAAAAGAAAAAGAAGAATATTTAGAAAGAAAATCACATGATGAGATAGTCTCATCAGCTTTAGATGCATCAAAAGAAATTCTTGGTAGAGAATTCACGCATGATGATAATGATAAACTTGTTGATGATTTCATTTCTAAAATGAAAGAAGAGAATAAATAATTATGGATCGTAATCTTCTTTTGCATTTTTCACAAGCTATCTATGATGTTTCAAAAACTGATAATAAAGTTGAAGAATATTATAATGACTTACTTTATGTTGATAAAGTTCTAAAAGAGAATCCTGATTTTGTTTCTTTTTTAAGCAGTCCTACTATCGATTATAAAGTCAAAGAAAAAGCAATTGAAGATGTTTTTTCTTCTATTTCAAAATCAGTCTATGCTTTTCTTTTAATTGTTATTAAAAAACATCAAATTAAGCATTTTACATATATTGTTTCTAATTATTTAAATCTATTAAATGTTGATAAAAATATTCTTGAAGGAATCATCTATACTCCGTTCAAACTTGATGATCAAACAATTGAAAAACTTCAAGATGTCTTTTCAAAAAAATATAAAAAGAATATTTATTTAAAAGAAAGAATTGATAAAAAACTGATTGGTGGTTTAAAAATTAATATCAATGATACTTTATATGATTATTCTATTTCTAGCAAGATAGATAATATCAAAGATAAGTTGACTTATAAAGAAGAGTAGTTTGTTGGAGGTAGTTATGGCTAGTAATAATGTGATTTCAAATTTAATAAAAAAAGAAATTGAAAACTATGATAAAAACATCAAAACTGATGACGTTGGTTCAGTCATCTCAGTCGGAGATGGAATCTGCACTATATATGGTCTTGATAAAGCAATGTATGGCGAACTTTTAGTTTTCCCAAATGATATATATGGAATGGTTATGAATCTCAATGAAGATTCCATTGGTGCTGTTATTTTAGGTAATGAGAATGGTGTATATGAGGGAGATGTTGTTAAAAGAACCAATCGTGTTGTATCTGTTAAAGTAGGTGAAAGTTTACTTGGTAGAGTTGTAAATGCATTAGGTGAACCAATTGATGGGAAAGGTGAAATTGTAAGTGACATCTATCTACCAATTGAACAAGATGCTCCTAAAATTATGGATAGACAATCAGTTAATGAACCCCTTGAAACTGGTATAAAAGCTATCGATTCAATGATTCCTATTGGTAAAGGTCAAAGAGAACTTATAATCGGTGATAGACAGACTGGTAAAACTGCTATTGCTATTGATACTATCATCAATCAAAAAGGGAAAGATGTCATTTGCATCTACTGTGCCATCGGTCAAAAAAATTCAACCATTGCTCAGATTGTTGAAAAATTAAAAGCTTACGATGCTTTAGATTATACAATCATTGTCAATGCATCAGCTAGTGAATCAGCTCCAATGTTATATGTTGCTCCATATGCTGCTACATCCATGGGTGAATATTTTGAAAAACAAGGTAAGGACGTACTTATCATCTATGATGATTTATCAAAACATGCGGTCTCTTATCGTGCTTTATCACTTCTTTTAAAAAGAAGTCCAGGAAGAGAAGCATATCCTGGTGATATCTTCTATCTCCATTCACGTCTTTTAGAACGTGCCTGCAAGTTATCTGATGAAAAAGGCGGAGGAAGTATAACTGCTCTTCCTATTGTTGAAACCCAAGCGGGTGATATTTCAGCATACATTCCAACAAATGTCATTTCAATTACTGATGGTCAAATCTTTTTATCAACTGATTTATTCAATGCTGGGCAAAGACCAGCTATTGATTCTGGTCTATCTGTTTCACGTGTTGGATCGGCTGCTCAAATTAAGGCAATGAAACAAGTTGCAAGCAATATCAAGATTCAACTTGCTTCTTATCAAGAATTATTAGACTTTTCTAGATTTGGATCTGATTTAGATCAAGTTACTAAAAATATCTTAGCTCATGGTGCATCTTTGATGGAAGTATTAAAGCAAAAACAATATTCTCCACTATCGATGGAAGATGAAATTATCGATATTTATATTGCTCAATCTTCTTTGCTTGATGATGCTAAAAAAGAGGATATTCATAAAGTTTTAAAACTCACTCATTCTTATTTGACTACTAATAATAATGAAGTATTTGAAGACATCAAAAAGAATAAGATATTAAATGATACTATCAAAGATAAAATCACTAAAGCCTGTATAAGCGTCAAAGAAGGTTTAAATAATGAGTGAATCACTTATTGAAACAAAAAGAAGAATCGTTACTATAGAATCAACTAAAAAGATCACTAAAGCAATGAAACTTGTTTCAAGCGTTAAGTTCCAAAGATGGAAAAAACTTTTAGATGAAAATAAACTCTATTACATGAAAATGCAAAATGTGATGAGAAAAACAGCTTCAGCTATCGATACAAATAAAAATAATTTTTCTCAATATTTAACTCCTTTTGATCAAGATAGAGTCTTATATGTTGTCATCTCTTCAACTTTAGGATTATGCGGCTCTTATAACTATAATATTTTTAGAAAATTAGATCCATTAATAAAAAAAGATGATGAGATTGTCATCATTGGAAATAAAGGTCAAATTCATTATAGAAATTATCAAAATAAAATATATGATAATTTTATATCAATCTATGATGACTTTAGTTACGATCAAGTGAAAACTTTAAGACATTTCTTATTTAGAATATATCGTGAAAATAAATATAAATCAATTTCACTTGTATATACTCATTATAAGAATTCTCTTTCTTTTGAACCTGAAATAATTCCAATCGCTCCACTTGATATCGAAAATTTTAAATCAGAAAGTGATTCAAATATCGGCTATCCTCCTTTATTTGAACCAAATGTTATTGAAGTAGCTGATTTAATCTTTCCTCACTATGCTGATTCACTTTTATATATGAAACTGATTGAAAGTGAATTATCAGAACAAGCAAGCAGAAGAAATGCTATGGAAAGTGCAACTGATAATGCTGATGAACTACTTGATAATTTGAAGATTGTCTATAACAAATCAAGACAAGCAGCTATCACTCAAGAAATAACGGAAGTCGTTGCTGGAAGTAACGCAAATAATAACTAGGAGGTCAATTATGGAAGAAGTAAAATATGGAACACTACTACAAGCTATTGGACCTGTTGTTGATGTAAGATTTGATTCAGAAACATTACCTGCTCTTTTAGTAGCTTTAAAAGTCACTAAAGAAGATGGACAAGAACTTACAATGGAAGTTGTTCAGCATATCGGCGATGATACAGTCAGATGTATTTGTATGGGTGCAACTGATGGTATTCAAAGAGGATTAAAAGTCATCTCTACTGGTAAACCAATATCGGTTCCTGTCGGTAAAGAAGTTTTAGGAAGAATGTTTAATGTTCTAGGCAAACCTATCGATGAAAATGGTGATTTTTCATGTGATACTTATAGACCTATTTATGCTGAGCCCCCTTTATTTAAAGAACAATCTACCAAGGTGGAAATCTATGAAACTGGTATCAAAGTAATCGATCTTCTTTGTCCATATATCAAAGGTGGAAAAGTTGGTTTATTTGGTGGAGCAGGTGTTGGTAAAACTGTCTTGATCCAAGAATTAATGAATAACATTGCTAATCAAAAACATGGTATTTCAGTCTTTGCTGGTGTTGGTGAAAGAAGCAGAGAAGGAAATGATTTATATTATGAGATGAAAGATAGTGGGGTTTTATCAAACACAGCTTTAGTTTTCGGCCAGATGAATGAGACACCAGGAGTCAGAATGAGAGTTGCTCTTTCTGGTCTTACTATGGCTGAATACTTCAGAGATGAACTTCATCAGGACGTTTTATTATTCATCGATAACATTTATAGATTTACCCAAGCAGGTAGTGAAGTATCTGCCCTACTTGGAAGAATGCCATCAGCTGTTGGTTATCAACCAACACTAGCAACTGAGATGGGTCAATTACAAGAAAGAATCACTTCAACTAAAGATGGTTCGATCACTTCCATTCAAGCTGTCTATGTTCCAGCCGATGATTTAACCGATCCTGCTCCTGCTACTACTTTCTCTCATCTTGACGCCAAGACTGTTTTATCAA
>CALBLI010000010.1 GCA_937896065.1 uncultured Caryophanales bacterium
GATTTTGAATCTTTTAAAAATTCTATTGAAGAAAAAAGAAAAGAATATGTTGAGATTGATTCAAAGAAAAAAAGAGTCAGCCGTATCTCTTCGATTGTTATTGCCGTCTTTTTAGTAGCTGCACTTATTATTTTGATTTTATCAAATGTTAAAAATGGTGAGAATAAATTAATACCACAAACATGGATTCCAATAACTGTTGTTTCAATTGCTGCTGCTTGTTCAATCGGTATGTCTATTTTCAGCTACATTTATAATAAAAAATATAGTACTAATACTAGAAAATATTTTGACGTATATCAAAATGCTGTTGCTGCTTACTTATTAAAACCATTAGATATAAGTGATGGAAAAATAGCAGTTGATGGAAAATTAAGTGATAATCTTTTGATTCAAGCTCATTATTTTTCAACAATTGTTGCTATCAATTCTCGTGCTTTAGTTGTTGCTAAAAGAAAAGACGATGAAATTAACTTCGGTGAAATAGCCTGCTCTATTCCTAATATGAGTGAAGAACAAACATATCAACTTCCTACTTTATATAATTTCCAAACTGATGAAGAAATTCCATATCAGGCTGAAATATATAAGGAAAGTAATGATAATAATAAAAGATCAGCTTTTGAAGCAAGAAATCCAGAAATGACCGGTCTTCTTGGAAGACTTCTTTCTTTAAGTTATAAAGTTGAATCATCAGCATCATTTATTGTTGTTTTTAGAGGCGATAAGAAAAACACCATCATGCCTACTAATGTAAACAAATATAAAGCTTATAAAGATGAAAGATTAAAAGACAATATTGTTCTTTATCTTGCAAGTGATGATGCTAAATTTGCATTCAGCGATGAAACAATGGCTATTTTAAATGATGTTGTTATTGATGATGTTGTTACATCAGGCTTTGTTTCAGTCAATTCATATGGCACTGAGATTGTTTTAAATATATCTGATGCATTGATGACACTTCCAACTGATAAACCAGTTGATCAAAAAGCGGTTGAAACTGCAAGAGATGATTTTAAAATTTTAGTATCGTTTATTGATGCATTAGAAAAATAAAATGGATGAATATATTGTTAAAAATGAAGAAGAGACAATCAAAGTAGCTTCTTTGCTTGCTTCTAAAATAAACGGTGGTGAGTTAATTTTTGCTAAAGGAGATTTAGGAGTTGGTAAGACCTTCTTTTTTAAAGCGTTAGGCAAAGCCTTAGGAGTTAAAAGAGTTATCAATTCTCCAACATTCAATTTAATAAAGATATATGATGGTAAGATTAAAAATAAGGCTTTAACTTTATACCATGTTGATTGTTATCGTTTAGAAGGTGTAGATGAAAAAAGAAAAGATTTAGGTTTAGATGAAGTCATTGGTGAAAGTGATAAATTAGTTTATGTTGAATGGCCTGAATATGCTGATGAATATACCAAAAATTATTTACCACGAATAGAGATAGATATTTCTTATATTTCTGAATTTGAAAGGAGGATAGTAGTTAATTATGAAAAGTAATTCTCTTTTTATAAATACAGCTACTAAGTCACTTCAATTCGCTGTATTATCTTCATCTTCCTTTAAAAGTATCGACTTAGGCTCATCTAAAAAAGCACTTGAGAATTCCTTTGTTGGAATTGAAAAACTTATCAGTGATGAGAACATTAAATTTTCTGATATTGATAGTTTTTATACTCTTTTAGGTCCTGGTTCAAATACAGGTATAAGATTAGGGTTAACAATTGTTAGAACTGTTTACGGTTTAAATTCAGCTATCAATATGTATGGTATCAATACTTTAAAAGTTTTACTAAATGATAAAGATGGACTTTCTTTGCTTTCTGATCGTGCTTCAAATTTATTTGTTGGATATTATAAAAATGAAGAATTTGTTACTGAGAAAGTTTTAAAAGATGATGTAAATTCTAATAAATTATTTAAAGACAAGACTTTATATATTGATAAAGCAGATGAAAGTTCAATTGAAATATTTAAAGAATATTCAAATAAAGTTTTAATTGATGTCATTAAAAATATGGTTGATAAGAAAGATGAATTTGAAAATTATTCAAAAAGAATTGATGAATATCTTCCTATTTATCAATTTGATATATAATTATGAACAGAATTGCAACTTGTGATGATATTACTGAAATTGTTTTAATTTCAAAAGGTGTCAAAAATAACTTTGTTGATGAAAAATATATAAATGAAGTTATAAATTCTTCTAATTATTTACTTGTTGTAAATGAAAATGAAAATAAGAAAATACAAGGTTTCATTTTACTTCAGGTCACAAGTTATGATATGGATGTTATAAATATTGCTGTTGATATAAAATATCGTCGATTACATGTTGCTACATCTCTATTTGATTTTGTCTTTAGTTATAGAAAAAATAATGAAATATATCTTGACGTGAGAGAAAGCAATATACCGGCTATTAAGTTATATGAAAGTGTTGGATTTACTACTTATAGAAGACGAGTCAAATACTATGGTGATGAAGATTGCCTATGTATGAAAAAAATAGTTAAAGAAGGTGAATTATGAAAGATGAAATTATATTAGCTATTGAATCAAGCTGTGATGAAACAGCAATTGCTATTTTAAAAAATGGTAAAGAGATTTTAGTAAATACAGTCAATACTCAAATATCTGAGCATCAAAAATTCGGAGGTGTTTATCCTGAGCTTGCATCAAGACTTCATTTAGAAAACATTTCTAAAGTCGTCTCATACTCATTGTCATTAAAAGGATTTGATTATAAAGACATTACGCATGTAGCAGTAACTATTGGACCTGGTCTTCCAGGTGCTCTTCAAATAGGAGTGATGGCTGCTAAAACAATCAGTGAATATTTAAATGTTCCACTTATTGCTGTTCATCATCTAGCTGGACATATTTATGCTAATGAATTTGTTGAAGATTTTAAATATCCTTTGCTTGCTTTGGTTGCATCTGGTGGTAATTCTGATATTGTATATATTGATAAACCTCTCAATTTTAAAATAATTGGTGAGACTATCGATGATGCAATAGGTGAAAGTTTAGATAAGATAGCTAGAAGCTTAGATTTACCTTATCCTGGTGGTGTATCAATTGATAAACTAACTAAAGATAATTTTGATAATATTAAAACTATCACATTACCTAAAGTATCATTACCAGGTTATGACCTATCATATTCGGGTTTAAAAAGTCATGTTGTAAGGCTTGTTGAAGAAGAAAAAAGAAAAGGAACTTTAAGTCAGGAAAAAGTCTTAGCGTATGCTAAATCAGTTGAAGTTGCTTTTGTAAATCAACTGCTTTATAAACTTGAAAAAGCTAGTGTGGAATACAAAATTAAGATGATAGTTGTAGGTGGTGGGGTATCTGCTAATTCATATCTTAGAAGAAAAGTTTATGAAATATTTGATAAAAATAAAGTTGATATTTTAATTCCACCATTATGGTGTACAACTGATAATGCATTGATGATTGCTAAAGTCGCTCATCATTTGATCAAAGAAAATAAGATTGCTAAAATTGATATTTCATCATATCCAAATTTGCAACTTGATGATACTTCTATATATAATTAAACATATTTATAGATATATTATAGTTTTATTTTACTACTAAAAAAGGTAGAATATTTAAGGAGAAAATACTTATGTTAAATAAAGAAATTACTATCAAAGAAATTTATCAAAAAATAAATGATGATAATTATCAAGATCTTGATAACAAAGAAATAACTTTAAAAGGCTTTGTAAGAAACAATAGATCACTTGGTCAAGTTGGCTTTATGTCAGTAAATGACGGCTCATGCTTTTTAAATGCACAAGCTGTTTACAAAGGCGATGATGCTTTGCTATCTTCAATAAAACTTGGCTCAACTGTCATTGTCAAAGGTAAAATTCATCTTACCATTGGTGGATATCAGCCATTTGAAATAGATTCTTCAAATATTGAAGTAATTTCCCAAACTGAAGAAAGTTTTCCTCTTCAAAAGAAGAAGACCTCATATGATTTTTTAAGAACTATTCCAACTATCAGAATGAAAAGCAATACTTTTAATGCTGTCTTTAGAGTTAGAAGTGTTCTTTCATATTACATCCATAAATATTTCCATGATAATGGTTATATTTGGGTCCATACTCCTATATTAACCGCTAATGATTGTGAAGGCGAAGGCCAAACCTTCCAAGTTGTTGCTGATGAAAAACATCCAGAAGAATATTTTAACAAAGATAATGTCCATTTGACTGTCTCTGGTCAACTTCATGTTGAACCTTTTGCTTTAACATATGGAAAAGTCTACACCTTTGGACCAACTTTCCGTGCTGAAAAATCCAATACAACAAGACATGCAGCCGAATTTTGGATGATTGAACCAGAACTCGCTTGGTGTGACATGAATCAGATTATGGATGTTGAAGAAGACTTCTTAAAATACATTGTTAAAAACACAAGAGAAGAATGCTACCAAGATTTCAAATTCTTTTATGAGAGAGTCGACAAAGATTTAGAGAAAAGACTTGATGATTTTGTAAATAAACCATTTAAACGTTTAAAATATGAAGAAGCTATCGAGATTTTAAAAGAAGCAAGTAAGACTCATCATTTTGATAATTCTGATATCAAATTTGGTCTTGATTTGGCTAGTGAACATGAAAGATATTTGACTGAAGTTCATTTTAAATGTCCCGTCTTTTTGACTGACTATCCTAAAGAGATCAAAGCTTTCTATATGAAAGCTAATGATGATAATAAGACTGTCAGAGGTGTTGATTTGCTTGTCCCTCAAATCGGTGAACTTTGTGGTGGAAGTGAAAGAGAAGATAATTATGAAAAACTTCTTGCTAGAATGAATGAACTTCATATGAATATTCCTGCTTATGAATGGTATTTGGATTTAAGAAAAAATGGTTCAGCACCTCATTCAGGTTTTGGCTTGGGATTTGAAAGAATGGTGATGTTAGTAACTGGCATGACTAATATCAGAGATACTCTTCCATATCCAAGAACATATAAGGATATGCTTTATTAATTATGAGTATATTTAGAAAGAATAAAAAAGAAGAAAAACCAGCTGAAAATAAAGTAGAAGAAAATTCTACTCCTTTATCAAATGAAAAAAATGATAATCAAAATTTAAATAATGAAACGACAATAGATTCGGCTAATAAAGTTCATATCATTGTTGAGCAAAATAATGCCTCTTCTTTAACGGCTGAAGAAAAGAAAGCTAAAATAAATAGTCGTCTTTCATTGGGATTTAAAATATTTTTACTTTTGATTGTTGCTTTTTTGCTCGGCTGGTCAATTTATTCTTTCGTCATTCTTTTTTCAGGTGATAAAAAAAGCAACCATAGTTATTTATTACTTGATGGAAAAAATTATACGCAGAGTAAAACTGTTTATGATAGTTTTGCAACCGGAGATGTTTCTTTATCCAATAAGAAAAATATCAATGATTATTATCTGGTTGGAACTCAATTATTTCTTTCCAAAACAAATATCAATCCAACTATTTATAATCAAACTAATAAGGCTGAACTTATAACAGGTCAAAAAGATAGTGACATTTCATTATATAATTTGACAACTGATGAGATATACACTTCTTCTTCAGCAACAGATATCGTAAATAACAAATATTCAATCGATTTAAATTTCATTGCTGATGGGGACTACCTTATTTATCCAACTAATTTATCTGATAGTGTTAAAAAAGATAAAAAAGATTATTATCCATATTCAATAAATAGTGATGAAACTATTTATCTTGAAGGATATACATTACCAAATAAAAATGGTTCAAGAAGAAAAATAAGTATCAAAAATAATTCAGTCTCCCCTTATACTCTTGTTTCTATTTTTGATGCTGGTAGTGTTTTACCTGCTTTATATTATGATGCAGTTATTTATAACGCGAGTTATGATACAGCATTAAATGTGCGTGAAAAAGATGATAATTTTATAAACGATATTGAAACTAATATCGTTTCTAAAATCCAAGCAGAAACTAATAATATATATTCAATTAAAGTCTGCTCTTCAATATTAGAAGCTAGAAATTATCATAGTGCACTAAGTATAGCTTTAACAAATGAAGCTGATATTTTAAGATGTTCGAAATTTGTTGAAGGTCATTATTTAAATAAGGGATTTACTTCTAGTGTTATAAGTGAAATTGATTCATTTTCACTTGTTGGTTATGATAAAGATCCAGATATCAGAGAAAACATGGGTTTGATTAATGAAGCTGGTAGTGCTTTTGCAAATGTCATTGGTAATAATCTTTTCACTAAAGATGATTCAAGGGTAGTTAAAGAATCATTTTTAGTATCAAAAGATCGTTTGCTTGAAAAATATAATATTTTATTCAGAACAATTATATAAAGGAGGGTTCAGTATGAGTAAATGCATTTTAGTAACAGGTGGAGCTGGGTATATCGGCTCGCATGCAGTTAAACTTCTTCTAGATGATGGCTTTGATGTTGTTGTCTTTGATAATTTATCAACAGGTCATTTTAAAGCAGTCGATAAAAGAGCTAAATTGTTTGTTGGTGATATCAGAGATAAATATGCTGTCAAAGCTTTATTTGAGCATCAACATATCGATGGTGTGATGAATTTTGCTGCTAAAATTATCGTTCCAGAATCTGTTTCAAATCCTATTTCTTATTATGACGATAA
>CALBLI010000011.1 GCA_937896065.1 uncultured Caryophanales bacterium
CAGGTCTTGCTTCTAAGTATGTTTTCATAATTCTAAAGCTTTCTTCTATTCTCCACAATCCATGATAAACCTCATATATTTCTTGAGCACTTTTATCAAGCTATGATGTTACAAGAAGATTATATCCAGCATAACTTAAATCCTCATTTATTTTATCCATATTGAGTGAAGGATTTATTTTAATTTTACTGCCTGTTTTATCTTATTTATGAATAATAAATGCTACTTTTTTAATAAATTAATCAAAATGTAACCACTTTTATATTATAATTGTAATGTACTTGTAAGCAATAAAGGAGGTTAACATGATTAGTCAAAATAAAAAAATTATGTTCAAAGATCGTGTAACTATTTATGAAGTTGCCAAAGTTGCAAATGTTTCACTTGCAACAGTATCAAGAGTTATCAATAATCATCCTAATGTTACTGAAAAAACAAGAAAAAAAGTCAATGAAGCTATTGATAAATTAGGATATAAACCTAGTGCATTAGCTCAAGGTCTTGCTAATTCGAGAAGTACAAATATTGGTATCATGATTCCATCAACTGGATATTCATATGTTTCTAATATGTTAGATGGTATGATTGATATCGCTAAAATATACGGATATATCACTTCTATCTTTATAACTAAAAGAACTAAAGAAGATGCAGCTACTATGATCAATTTGCTCATTAAAAGCCATGTAGATGGAGCGGTCATCTTTGATGATGAATTAGGGACAGATGAAATCAGATCTATTCAAAATTATCATATTCCTTTAATTGTTATTGGTCATGAACTTGTTGGTGAAGCCTTAGGTTCCATTATTTTAGAATATAAAAAACCATTATTAAAAGTTTTAGAAAATGATTTAAAAAATACTAATGATCCTTTATATATCTTAGATATTGTAAATGAAGGTGCAATGATTGATGAACTTAGAGACTTAGCATATAACTATGCAGTTAATACTGATCATGAAGTTCATAAACTTCAATTTAATGATTCATATTCAATTGTTTATGACGGTATGAAAGAATTTTTCAAAAATCATAAAAAAGGTTATTTTATAACTCCTAGAGATTCACTTGCTGCTGCTATCATTAATGCTGCAACTGATTCAAATTTGAAAGTTCCTGATGATGTTCAAGTTTTAGCTTGTATTGGAAACAAGTATTCATATATAGCTAGACCTCAGATATCAACTTTCGCTTTGGATATGTTTAAAGTAGGATCTATTGCAGTTAGAATGTTAACAAAACTTTTGTCTAAAGATGAAGAATTAGACGAGAAATCGTTTGTAATAGAAGCTGTTTATAAGAAAAGAGAATCAACTAAGTAGACAATTTTGTTATATAATATAATGATATGCATCAGTTTAATTTTTTAATGCTTTTTTTATTATCTAAAACAGGCATATTGATATTATCTTTATCAATATCGATACCAGTTGTTATTGCTTTAGCTGTTGTGCTAGGTATTTTTTGCCACCGAAAAAGTTATGATAATTCTTTAAAAAATTATGTTGATAAACATAATTCATTTAAGAATCAATTAGATACAACATGTTCATCAATGATTACAAGACTTCAAACGCTCAGTAAGTCTAGTGAACACTTTTTACAATTGTACGATATGCGTGTTCAGCAAAAAGAACTTATCGTCAAAGAATTTGATGAAAAAGTTTTAAAAACAACTAGTCAGCTAAGAACTTATTTAAAAGATAAAAAGTATAAGAGTGCTAAAGTGCAAGATAAGCAGACTAAAGAAGCTTTAAATGAATATGTTTTAAAAGTTAAAAAATTAGAAGAAGATTTGTCGACTGATTTAAAAGAAGATGAAGATACAAGGAATGCTTCTTTAGATATTAAGAAAAGATATCGTAACATCAAAGATTTTTATAAAGAACATGTTGATGAGTTAAAAAAGATAACTACTTTTGATACTTTCTTTGATGAAACTGATACTTTATTTAATAAATTTGATGAAAATTTAGATAAAGCCGAATATAAAAAAGCTTTAAATATTCTTCCCAAAGCTGAAACTAAAATTAAGAAAGTAGAAGAAGTATTAAATGAATTACCTACTATTGAGACATTAATTGATGTCATTATTCCTATCAAAGTTGATAATATAAGCAAGGAATATAAAGTCCTTTGTGAAAATAAATTCATTCTAACTTATATAAAAGTAGATGAAACTTTATCTTCAATTGTAAATGGACTTAAAATTCAACAAGAAAAAGTATTTCTTTTTGATTTGAATGGTGTTTTAGATTCTTTAAATGAATATCAAAATGAAATTGCTAATATTCAAGTTTCATTTGAAAATGAACGAAATGCTAAAGAATTCTATGAAACTAATAAAATTAAGTTAATCAAAGATTCATATGAAGTTGAAAAAGAATATCAAAAAGTCTTACAAATGATTGTTAAGCATGCAAAGACGTTCATTTTAAATCAGAATAGAATTGATGAACTCAATAATAAAAAAGCTGACTTAGATGTTATTTATAAATATCATCGCAAACTTGAAAGTTATGATACTGAAGAAATAGTTGAACCATATACAGTTGTTGTTAAAGGAATGAATTTTTTAAGGGATGAAGTTGATTCTTTAAATCAGATGATTAAAGATTATTATGATTATGTCGCTAATTTAAATGAGCTTGCTCAAAATATGTTTTATAATCTTGCCAAATATTATAAAAGACTTAAAGATGCTGAAGTTGTTGTAAGACATGTAATCAACTTAGATGTCTATACTGAAAAAACATTGGTTAATTTTGAACAATTATATAAAACAATCACTTTAATTGATTCTTTACTTAAAACTAAGCCTATTGATATTGTCAAGATTGAAAACATTTATGATAGTTTTAAAACTAATTGTGAAGGAATAATTAATGAAGTTGAAAATAAAAAAGTAGCTTCTATGGAAGCCGAAGATTTAATAACGCATGCTAATTATTATAGGGTTAGTTATTCAGAATCCAGAGAATACTTAGATCAAGCTGAAAAACATTTCAATGAAGGTGAATTCGAAATAGCTAAAAATGAAGCAATGCGAGTTTTAAAGACATATGCTAATATAACTGAAGATGAAAATAGATAATAGTGAAAAAGAAATATATTTTGATTGCTCAGCAACAACTAAAACTGAGAAAGAAGTATTAGATACTTTTATCAAAGTAAATGATACTTATTTTGCTAATTCTTCTTCCACTCATGCTCTTGGTGCTAAAGCAAATGAAATGTTAAATAAAGCTAGAAAACAAGTAGCTTCTTATTTGAATGCTTCAATAGATGAGGTGTATTTTACCTCTTCAGCTACTGAAGGAAATAACATTGCTATAACAGGAGTAGCTAAAAGAAATCTTAAAAGAGGAAATAAGCTTATCACAACTAAAGCTGAGCATCCTTCGGTTTTAGAAGTGTTTAAAGAAAAAGAAAAAGAAGGATATGAAGTTTTATATTTAGACTACAATAAGGAAGGAATATTAGATTTAAATCAATTAGGAAGATATCTTGATGATAAAGTCACATTAGTATCAATAATGAAAGTAAATAACGAGACAGGATATATCTTTAATACAAGTGATGCTTATAAACTTGTCAAAGAAAAATCGCATGCTTATTTTCATTCAGATGTTACCCAAGCTATTGGAAAAGAAAAAATTGATTTTAAAGAATATGATTTGTTGACTTTTTCAGCACATAAAATCGGTGGAATAAAAGGAGTAGGTGCTTTACTTAAGAAAAAAGAAGTCCTTCTTGATCCATTATTTTATGGAGGCGGTCAAGAAAATGGTCTTAGATCATCTACTGTATCAACCCCGTTATGCTGTTCTTTAGCAACAGCTTTAAGACTATCTTTAAATTCATTAGATGAAAGAAGAAAGCAAGCAATTAAGATAAATAATTATCTAAGAGAAGAATTAAGTAAGATAGATGAAGTTAAAATCATATCACCAAAAGAAGCAACTCCATTTATTTTATCTTTTACTTTGTTAAAACATAAAGGATCAATTATTGCTGAAGATTTATCAATGCATAATGTATATGTTTCAACAAAATCAG
>CALBLI010000012.1 GCA_937896065.1 uncultured Caryophanales bacterium
CTACTTTTTTAATTATATTAATCAAAAATTTTCTTGTGCTTTTTCAAAAGACGGGAGTAAAATATGAGTACTGGTTATTAAACAAACTACTCATGATAAAATTGAGCTTGAAATGACCATTGAGGTGTGCATATGTATGATTATTTGATTGTTGGTTCTGGACTATCTGGTGCTAGTATTGCAAATCTATTAAAACAAAAAGGGTATAATGTTTTAGTGATAGAAAAGAAAAGTAATATTGGTGGATCGATTAGAACTGTTAAAAGAGATGGAATCGATATTCATTTATATGGTGCACATATATTCCATACATCAGACAAAAGAACACACGATTATTTTTCTTCTTTTTCAAAATTAAATAATTTTATTAATTCACCTTTAGCATTTTATAAAGGGAAATATTATCATTTACCTTTTAATATGAATACATTTCATGATTTATGGAATGTAAATACCGCAGAAGAAGCTAAAGCAATAATAAACACGCAAATAGAAGAAAACAAAATAAAAGACATAACTAATTTAGAAGAGCAAGCAATTTCACTAGTTGGTAATGATGTGTATCAAATTTTAATAAAAGGCTACACTGAAAAACAGTGGGGCAGAAGCTGCAAAGAACTTGATCCATCAATAATTAAAAGGCTACCATTAAGATTTACATATGATAATAATTATTTTAATGATACTTATCAAGGAATACCAGTGGATGGATATTCTAAAGTTATTGAAAGAATGTTAAAAGGAGTCACAGTTGTTAGAAACGCTGACTTTTTAAAAGATAAAAACAAGTGGATGAAACAAGCTAAGAAAATAATATACACAGGTCAAATTGACGCTCTATTTGATTATAAACTTGGTAGACTAGAATATCGATCGTTAAAATTTGAAACTTCTAAATTAAAAAGAAAAAGTTATCAAGAAAGTGCAGTTGTTAACTATACTGAAAGAGAAATTCCTTATACTAGAATAATAGAGCATAAGAAATTTTTAAATATTGATAGTGATGTAACTTATATTACTAAAGAATATCCTCTTGAATATAAACAAGGGTGTAATCCTTATTATCCTATTAATAATGATAAAAACATATCTTTATACAATGAATATTTAAAACTTGCTAATGAAGATAAAAATATAATTCTTGCAGGAAGACTAGGCAATTATAAATACTACGATATGGATGATACCATAATGGCTAGTTTTGAATTAGTAGATAAATTATAAGGAGAAAATTATATGCAAAAGTTAAAATATTTCTGCCCATGGTTTTTAAGCAAAAAAACATCATGGTCAGGAACACATATGTCACTTTTTAATGCACTTAGTTGCTATTATGATGTTGAAGATATTGATGTTGGCACTAGAAGGCTCATTCCATTTTTAAATCAGCTGAAAATGAAATTATTTAAAATTGATCCGCATTTAAGCAATTATAAATATGAAAATAAAATAGCAAATAAATCATTAAAAAAAGACGATATAGTTTTTCAGTTTACTGTTAGTAATTATAGTGATAAATATTATTCATTTCTTTACGTAGATTTACTTTTTCATTTTATTAAGTACATTAGAGAAACGGATAAGCTTGCTTCAAAATACATTGGATTTACATCAGTAAATGGTGAGCTATTAGATAAACTTCTACTAGATGAAAAAAATTTTTTTAATTCGCCTAAGTCATATATTTTTACCATGTCACGTTGTTTACGTGATTTTTTAATAAATAAAAAGCTTATTGATGAAGAAAGAGTAAAGTATGTTGGAGGCGGAATCAATATTGATATTAAAAAATTTGATGGTTCAAAAAGAAGTGGTAAAAGATTTCTTTTTGTGGGGAAAGATTTTGATAGAAAAAATGGGCCAATAGTTGTTGAAGCTTTTAAAAAAGTCAAAGAAAAATACAATGATGTTGAACTTTTTATTATTGGGCCAAAAGAAAAGCATATTGAGAATGGAATTAACTTTCTTGGAAGATTAACTTTTAGCGAAACAACATCTTATTTTAATTTATGTGACTATTTTGTTATGCCATCTCTTGCTGAAGCTTATGGGCTTGTCTTTATTGAGGCTTTATCATTTGGATTACCATGTATTGCAAGAAATGCATTTGAAATGCCATATCTAATAAAAGATGACATTAATGGATACTTATTAAAAGATTCTTTTTCAACTTCAGAATTAGTCTCATACATGGAAAAATTATTAATATCTGATAATATAAAAAATAATGTATTAAAAAGTAGAAAAGAATACATTCAAGAATACAATTGGGATTCAGCTGCAAGAAGAATTAAAGAAAAAATAGATGATATTACAAATAAATAATATAAGTGAGGTAATAAATATGACTAATACGAATATATTGATGCTTCTTATTCCTAAAGCACAGGTTGATTATCTTTATTCTGACTTTACAATAAGACAAGCATTAGAGAAAATGAATGCACATGGATTTAATACGATTCCTGTTATTAATAAAGAAACAGGTGTATATGAAAGATCAATTACATATGGTGATTTTCTTTCATATATTTTAAAAAATAGAACCGACTTTGATGAATTTGAAAAACTTCCACTTAAAGATGTTAAAAGTAATAGAAATATTAAAGCTGTTAGTTCAACCAAAGATATATCTGATTTAGTATCAACTATTCTAGAACAAAACTATGTTCCTGTAGTTGATGATAAAAATGTATTCATCGGAATAGTAACTAGAAAGAAAGTCATGTCTAATTATTTAAATATTGATAAATAAATTTAAATTTGACTATTAAATATATAGCTATTTCATTATGTATTATTACTATATAAATTTTAAATTTGCAATTATATTAGGTGAATAAATTTTCAAATTTGCCGATATAGTATAATATATTGACAATAAAAATGTGAAATGATAAAACCTGACTTTGGTAGAGACCCCTAAAATGAAGTGTTAAGATCAACATCATTTAA
>CALBLI010000013.1 GCA_937896065.1 uncultured Caryophanales bacterium
GAAGACAATATTTTTGAATTAAAAAAATATGCTTATAAAAACATGTATGAAAAGTTTAACAAGCATTGGTATCAAGATGATTTTAAAGCTTATTGTTTAAATAATGGTGTATTCTTCCTTTATGATGAAACCAATCCTTTTATCGATGATACTTCGCCTTATCATCTTCCTGTTTTCATCGATGAAAAAAAGGTCTCAAAAGAAATTTTAGACTATACTCATTCTTTAACTAGTGAATATATTTTTACTCAATATTCTAATAAAAATAACTTCACTATTGATGAATTAAAAAAATATGATCAGTTTTCTTTTTCTGATAAAGTTGATTATTTTATTAATGACATTTATATTGAAAAAATATCTGATCTTAGTCCAACAGCTGAATTTAAAACTGAATACTCACTATTATTAAAAGTATATTTTTCATACATAATTACATATCTATATGATAACTATTTAAAAGAGAAACTTTTTATTGAAACAGATAGAAAATCCCTGATGGCTCCAATTAAAGAAGATATTTATTATGTTGTTTCTAATTTAAATTCAGAAATGTATTCTCTTGATGGTAAAGAATTCTTTTTCCCATCAACTAATAAAAAGTTTTTAATATCTTTATATGATGAATATAAAAGCATTAAAAATCCACTGAAGATATATAAAAATTTAAAACTCCCTTTTAATGGATATAAAGAATTTAAAGAATGTTTAAAGAAGTCGAAAACTAATCCTTTTAAAAAGATAAAATATATAGATATTTCTATACTAGACGATTTTAAATCTATTAAGTATGGCAAATCTGGCTATGGATATACTATAAATAATAATGATCACAACTCATATGCATGTTTAAGAGAACTAAAAAAACATGGCGTGTTTTATAGTCAATGCAATAATCTTGTTACTTTAGATGAAGAATTGACAATTGAATTTAAAAATGAGAACATCCCTGATACTTTAAAACCAATTTTTAATGAAAATACAAAATTTTCAGGTGATGTTTTTGAAGCATTCACATCAGCTTGTTCATTTAGCTACGATACTACTCCGCTATATCAATTTCTAGTCAACTTAGATAAGATAAGTGATAACAAAGCACTATATTATTTTTATCATCACATAAATCAAAGTCTTAAAAACAGTATCAATAATTTATTCAAATTTTATAATGTTGATATTGATTTACAACCGAATTATCTTTTCTTTTCTTTTTTACTTCAACTTCCTTTTGTCGCTTTAAATAATTATTTTAAAAATTTAGCCTTACTATCTAATGATCCTTTTTTAAACGATAGAATTTCATTAAATGATAGACCATCTGAAAGCTATGAAATAGGTTTGCCTTATAAATATGTAAGTTATTCTAGAATCGCCTATACTTTCAGAGAAAAATATGATTCCCAAGCTTATTTTTGCTCTTGTCAAAAAAAAGCTATTCTCAATTTACTACATCACTATTACAAGAAAACTAAGATTGAAAATCCCACTTTAAATAGAGTTGAAACTAATAAAAAGTTTATTAATGATTATCATCTACCTTTAACCGTTGTTTCTAATTTAGATTTAACAAAATCGCTTTCAAAACAATTTCAATTTAAAAATCATTTATGCCATTTATGTAATCACAAAGAACCACATGTTTTTGAGGAAAACAATATTACCAACAATTATAAAACAAATACTATATATGAAACATATATCAATGCTATTGGCTGTAAAAGCAATATTTTTACATCAACTGTTATCAAACAAGATGAAATTTTTAAGGAGTTAGATGACGCGATGAATAACTCTGTTATTCCACCAGTTGTTTATTTTGATAAAAATAGCTGCATCCAACCTATTTTAACACCTTATTTCAATCTTGATGGTTTGGAATTAGTTTCTCTTATCATATCATTTTTTCAAAGCGATATTGGACAGGATGAATTTGATGATTGTGTCTTAGAAATAGCATCTCTTTCTAAAAATGAAATAAATGATGTTTTTTTTAATTACCTTGATGTTGATAACGAATATGCCATTATGAGAGCTAACTCTGTTATTTATCCTCAACTTCAAATCCTGTATAAGATACTCACTTTAGCATATAAAATTGAATTATCTAAACATGAAATTCCTTTCTTAGATGAAAGTATTTGCTTAAATATTGATTATTCTCCTAAACTCACGCATCCATATGTCTTTTTAGGAAAAGTTTTCAATGCTTATTCTGATGACGATAGCGGTGAAAGTTTTTATTTTTGCCAGTGTGATAAAGAAGCTATTTTTAATAGTGTTACTTTCATTTCTAAAATTTTTGATACCTATCATAATATCAATCAAAAATTATACACTTCAACAATTTTAACACTCGCTGGTCTTCCATATGTTGTATGTAAAAAATATGCCCATTACTCGAATTTTAAAGATGTATTAAATGATTTGAGATTTGAACCAGGTATATGCAGAAGATGTCTAAATGAAAATCATGCAGCGTATTTTTTCCCGTTCTTAAAAGCACTGCCATATAAAGATGAGATGGAAGCAGACTACTCTTTTGTTAAGAATTATCTTATCAAAGATGGCATTTACTTTTTAGATGAAGTCAATTTAGCTAGTATAAAATTTGATCCAGACCATAAATTTAATTTAAATTCTCATTTTGATCCTTTGTATCCAAATATTATTATCTTTGATAATATGAAAGACAAAGCTAATGGACTATATAATTTTATGGTGACAAGCATTGATATAATGGAAAACTATATTTTTGAATATATTTCAAGAAGTAACGATGATAAAGTCAATTTAGCTTTATTTTCCAATATAATTTTGGAAAGTTATAAGGTTGATAACAAATTTATATATAAAATACTAAGTAATGCTTTTATTTTGGAAAGAAGAAGTTTCAAAGCTATACTAAATAAAGAAATCCCTATGCTAAAAAACTCTACTGATGTTAATGACACCACTTATCAAGAAATACTAGGCTTCTTTACTTATTTGTTTGAAGAATTTTTCAAGGAATGTGCTTTGAATGAAAAAAGGATAGGCAGAAAATGAGTTATTCAAATGAAATTAGAATTTTAAATACCGGTAGTTTTAAACTGGCTGCTGTAGGTAAAAACTATATTATGTTTACAAACGATAAACTAACATATTTCTTGGCCAAACAAGATTATGAGAGTCTAAAATTGAGACTACAAATTCTTGAAAAACATTATAGTTACATCTTTAAAGAAGACTATCCTTTTAACCTCAAGAAAAAAGCCATTCTAGACATTTTAGGAATACCTGAGAGTTTCCTAAATCAATTTGACATAAAAACTATTAACGTTTCAAATATATTGTCAAATCTAAATATAACAGAAATAGAATATGATTTTGTAAACTTATATACTTTATTTATCGATGATCAAAGCAAAGCAATAGATAAGTTGGTTAGCAATATTTTAATTGAAAATGGAATATATATGTCCGATACAAGAAACGTTGATTCCATTGATAAGCATATTATATTTATAGAAGATAAAATTGATAAAGATTATTTGTCTATTTTAAATGATCCTAACTTTGCTTATTTGTATTTCTATCCTGATATTCTGCCATCTTTTTCTACTCAGTTTACTGAAAATGTACTATCTATTTTTAAAAAAGATTTAAATGAAAGATGTAAAAGAAGTTTAGATACAAATGAAGAAATTTCATATAACACGTTGAAAATGTATAATGGATTAGTGCATGCTATAATTGATAAAATTCTCTATAAAAACCATATAAATTGCCATACATATACATCAGTTTTTAATTTATATGATGAATGTGAAACTAATTTAGATTTGCTCAGGTCAGGTCTTTTCTTTGATATGTATGGCTTTGATAAATTTTATGATAAAACCGCTTCCGGATATAAATTGAATTTAAATTTAACAAAATTTTATCTGCCAGCTAATTCAATTAAAAGCATCAAAAGAAGCTACAATTATATTCATAAAATATTTGAAAAAAACAAATTTGAATATATTGCTATCTTCTATTTAAAAATGATGGGCCTACCATATGAAGCTTTTAAAATAGCTCGCTATTTTGATTTTGAAAACGGCAATGCTGATGAATTTGTAAATCTATTTGACATAGTTGATGTCGACTATAGAAATAAAGCAATTGGAACAACATATATAAATTATTCTGGGAGTGATGACAAAAATGAGACAACTATAAAGCTCAGGCACCTATTAAATAAATTTGATTTTTATATATCTCCAGCATCGCTTTCGCAATTGCCTAATTTATCTACTTACATGATGTTTGATTTTAAAAAAGTTCCTTCATTTTTAAAACCTTATATTGAAGGTAATTATAAAGAATTTCTAACTGATGACTCATTTGATTCGCTTTGGGATTCAATTAATGTCCTTTTGAATGAAAATGATGAAATACCATTTGATTCTTCTCAAAATGATAGTCCAACAAATTCATTTGTCCAAAATCATGTTGTAAACGGTATAAATACAAAAATACGAGATTTCTTTATGCTTGTAAATACTGGCCTTTCTTTTGAAGAAGCTTATAATAGTTTAGAAATTTCTGACGAAATAAGCTTTTTTAAGTTTTTTCACAATATACCAGCTAAACTCCTTGCCGCTATATCAAAACATACATTTACATCTAACAGTGAATCTAGTATTGATGGCTTTGAAAAGTTATTCAAATATGATCAAAAAATACATGTAGATAATAGTATCATTTACAAAGGATTATATACTTTTGTGGTTGAAGATTTAAACACTAAAACTTTTTCAATTCCTATTGAACTCATCAATGCTAACAATGTTTTAAAAGTATTATCATCTAGTCAAAAATTTAATTATTTAGGATTCTTTAAAGAAGATAGACTTATTACATTTTTTGACAAATCTCTTAAAAATATTGATCTTTCAAGCTCATTACTACCTTCTAAATCTACTATATTTAAAAAGAAATTAAATCTATTATCAAAGCCTTTAAGTTCTTTTTATTCTATAGATAATGATTTAAATAAATACATCGATATCATTTTAACCTATGCAGCTGGCTTTATTCCTCTTAGTGATACTTATGAAAATATTCTTCCAGATGGTAGCAAAAATCGAGATCAAATCATTTTAAAGAAATATTTTGATTATTTTTATGAACTTTTAAAACTTGAAGACGCATTTTCAAATTTCCAAATTGATGATTTAAGTTTTGATTATTCTTCACTAATTAAAGTTATTAATGACAAGAATTATAGTTTTGATATAGTTTCTAGATTTACTAATCTTTACTCAAACCATGATGATAATTTTGATTTGCATTTTACTCCATTTGTTACAAATGATAGTTCTAAAGGCGACTACTATTGCTTACATGGGCGAAATTTTAATGGTGTAACTACCAATGGTGAAACTTTCTTCAATATAGAAGATAAAGAAGCAATTGATAATGCATATAAAATGATTAAGCAGAAATTTAAAAATATAAATTTTTCTTTATTTATTCCTTTCTCTTTCTATATTTTAGGTTTACCATTAATTATTTACCCCTACTATAAAGAAATGCTTCTTTCTAAAGAAGTCAAACTTCCAAGTGACTTTTTAAACTTTACTGATCAATTAAATTTTGATTTTCCTGGTACAAATACATATATGTATTTAGATAATAATGATATTGATTCATACTATGAAAATATAGCTGTGACTAACAATTTAATTAAACATGGTATTTTAATTCTTACAAATCGTGACAAATCTATTTTAAAGTATTTTGATCCCCTATATCTTTTAAATGTTGATAATAATGATTTAAATTTTGCTTTTAAGTATCAATTTATTGCCCTTGATCTTAATAATATTGAAATAATTGATAAATTCATAGTCACTAATCCTTCCTGCTCTTTTTTAGCTAATGAATTTATTGATTTGTCTGGTAAAAAAGATACAAAATTAGCTGAAAATTTAAAGAACTTAGTTACACTACTTTGCTTTAATAAAAAAGATTTTATACTTAATACATTAAAAATTCTTTTTAACAATTTTGATCTTTTGAAAATCAAAAATGAATTAGATAAGTTGCTCACTAAGTTAAAAATAAATTCTAAAGCTGATTATTTAAATGATGATTTTATCAACTTCTTAATCAGGTTTGTTATATATCTTTTAACTCGTCATATTGCGTCTTTAAATAAAGAAAAACAACACACTTGATTTATACCATCATCTGCTAATTAATTTGTCGTATTAATATTTGTTTTATTATTAATAAATATAATTTAAAATAATATGTATCTGTGAGGTGAAATATGTTTAAAAAGAAAAAAGATAAAGAAACATCACAAATCGAAGATGTTAAAGAAATAAAGCAAGAAGAAAAAGATATTAAAACTGATGGCAAAAATCTTGCTCGTGGAAAAAAACTTCCCGATGAAATAAGTATTGATGTCTACAAATGGTTAAAAATAATTCAATCACTAATTCTTGTTGTCTTAGGTGTTGTTTTAATTATAACATCTGTGCTAAATAATGATGGCAGTCAAGATGCTTCAAAAACAGCAAGTGCTTTAGGTTATGCAATCGGCTCAGTACTAACTGTCTATGGCCTCATTAATGTTTTAGCTGGCTATTTATTATTTAGAACCCCATTTGGTCAAGAAATACCTGCTGGTGTTTTAGCAATGTGTTTTGCAATTGTCTTCTTTTGTAGACCTAATTTGATTGATGAAATGCTTCCATTTTTAATTATGACAGCATTGATTGCTTATTGCGTGATAATGATTATATATGGTTTAGATTCACTGTTATGGAAAAGTAAAAAGCATACAGTAACTGCGATTACTTCTTTTATATTAGCTACAGTTTTTTTAGCAATTTCGATAACCTACATCGTCTTATGGAACAAGAGTGAATCGAGAGCAAATATTGAAAAATGGATAACCATAGTTGTTGGTGCTGTCTTTATTGTAGTCGGCATTTTCTCACTTGTTAACACCTTAAGGAAAATTAAAAACACAAAAAATATGTTAAATGATGATGGTAATGTTAAAGTTTCTGAAACAGAAGACGCTAAAAAAAGTAGAATCAAAGTTTATCGCAATCAAAAAGAAAGTAAAAAAGATAATGAAACTGTCATTGAAGCAAGTTATGAACCAAAAGCTATTGAAGATAAAAACAGTAATGACCCCTTAGTTGAAGAGGATGAAAACGAGAAAAAAGAATGACCTTTGTTCGCATTTTAAAATCAATTTATAAACAATATAATCTAGATTTTTGCAAAGTCGCTGACTCTCTTCATATCGACGATGATATTGTTATCAATTGGGAAAAAGGAACTTCAGTTCCTACTGAAAAACAATTAAAAGATTTTTCAGAAGCTTATGCTATTCCGTTAAAAATATTAGAAGAATCAATTAAGGAGAACAATTAATATGCAAAAAAGAATTCTTACCATCCAAGATTATTCAGCCATGGGAAGGTGCTCTCTCACTGTTGCTCTTCCTATAATCTCAAGCATGGAAATTGAATGTGTTGGTCTTCCAACTGCTATTCTTTCAAATCATACAGCTTTTCCATCATGGGAATTTGTTGATTTAACATCTCATATGTTAGATTTTGTTAACAAATGGGATAATTTTAATAACAGTTTTGATATGATTTATACAGGCTATCTTGCTAAAGGTCAAGCCGACGTCGTTTTAAAGATCATTTCTAAACTCAGGGAAAATAAAACTAAAATTTTAATTGATCCTGCTTTTGCAGATGGTGGTAAACTCTATCCAGGCTTTGACTTAAATCACGTTCAGGATATGAAAAAGTTAGTCTGTGTCTCCAATTATTTAGTTCCTAATCTTTCAGAAGCTTGTTTTTTAACTGATACTGAATATGATTTATCAAACGAAAACATCCATGATGAAGTTTGCAATAAATTATTACAAATGGGTGCTAAAAATGTTATTTTAACTGGTATTAAAAAAGGTGACCAGGTTGTCTGCTTATTTAAAAATAATGATGAACAGTTTACATATGGTAGTCATAATTTAAATAAAAAATTCCATGGAACAGGAGATGTTTTTGCTTCAGCATTAGCTGGATGTATTACAAATGGTTTAAATAATTTAGATGCTATTAAAAAAGCACATGATTTTACAACTCTTGCTATGGAAAAGACCATTGAAGATAAAGTAGATGGTATCTTATATGGCCCCGAATTTGAAAAAGCTTTATATCTTCTTAATAGAAAATAGAATTAAATTATTTTAATAAATCTTTTAGTCTACCAATATTTTTATCAATAGATTCTTCTGACATCAAAGTAGCCTGTGAGACCTTGATACCAAAAGCCGTTGATTCAACAAGTGACTTATCTTTAATAAGACCGTGTATTAACCCAGA
The DNA here is from genome assembly GCA_937896065.1 of uncultured Caryophanales bacterium. Taxonomy (GTDB): domain Bacteria; phylum Bacillota_I; class Bacilli_A; order RFN20; family CAG-288; genus Enterosoma. Next base: position 8,388 of record CALBLI010000013.1, read on the forward strand.
AAATAATGCATCTCCTGCTCCATTAGCATTAACTATCTTATCTAATGGTTTAGGTGTTATAAATACAACATCATTATTTTCACCTATAATAACTGGTCCTGGTCCTTCAGTTATAACCACATTTTTGCAACCCATATTCATCAATTTTTTAGCCGCTTCTATTGATGATATATTTGGTTCATCTAATAAACTTTGAGCTTCTAACAAATTCGATTTGAAAAGATAGATATTTTTTAAATAATTTTTATATCTTTTCACTTTATTAGCGGAAACAGCTTCAACTAAAAATTTTTTATTGTTATATTTTTTAAATAATCCGTCAATTATTTGCTCATTAATATTGGCGTCTAAAACAATCATATCAAAGGAACTAATAATATCATCAAATTTTAGAACCTCATCAAAAGAACAATTATCTAAAATAGCTGTATCGCAAATAGCGACTTTCATATCACCGCTATTATCATATATTGCTAAATAACTAGATGATGGAAAATCTAATTGGGGATTATATACTTTGACGTTTAATGATAATAAGTGCTCTTTTAATGCTTTGCCATTACTATCATTTCCAATAAACGTGATAAATGAAACATCATCGTCTAGCCTTGCTAAATTCTCAACAATATTTCTTGCTACACCACCATAAGATATCTTTATATTTCCTATGTTGGAATCTCGATCTATGAGCCTATTTTTTGAAGAAGCATTGTAATCAATGTTGCTTCCACCTATCACCAATACTTTGTTCATTTTTTAAAAATTAGATGCGTTATCTTCTACCTTTTCTATTTCAGAGAACTTACAAGTATATTCTTGAGGTCTACCAAAAACCATGAATTGTAAGCTGACTTCACTATTTTCAGCATCAACATTTGTAATGACAGCTTGAGTCTCAGCAAATGTGCCAATAATAATTTTAACAACATCACCTACTTTGTAATCTGAATACATATCAGGGTCTTCAATATTCATTCTCTTTAATACTGGTTCAATCTCTTCTCTTGGAATAGGAATTGGTTTAGCACCTCTACCTGATGAACCTGTAATACCTGAGACATTTGGTGTGTTTCTTACAACAAACCAAGTGGCATCTGTCATAATCATTTCAACAAATACGTATCCTGGATAATAATTATGAATTTTCATTACTGGTACTGTTTTACCGGTGAGTTTATCTTTCTTAACTTTTGGTTTGCCATCTTTATCAACTGCTTGTTCTTCATGTTCAGCACAAACAACTCTAAAGATTTTATCTTCAATATTCATTGATTTAGCTCTTTTGATGATGTCATCAGCCACTTGTCTTTCTCTATTTTTAAAAGTGTTGATAACATACCAAGCTTTTTCAGATACATCTTCCTCTTCTTTGTTTCCGTCAAAATCAGGATTAACTTCACCAATTAATGGATTATAATTTTTATTATTATTATTTTCATCATTAAAGTACATAATATATTCCCCCTTTTATTTAATATTAAAAAAATTAATGAATCTAAATGCCGCTGAAACTGATGCAGAAGAAGAACTATCTGTCGAAGTGCTTCCTTGTTTCATAGCATCGGATATGCCACGATTAATATATAAAACTAAATAATCAAACATAGTGATAAATAAAGCTGTTATTATAGCAATACTTAGCACGACGGCGACTGCTTTCCATAATGTTTTTTGATCTGGCCAGCGGATTCTTCTTGCTTCTTCAGCAACTCCGCGGAAGTACTTTTTCATTTTGTTCATATTATTTACCTTCCTTATGAATTGTGTATTTGCCACATTTTGGACAATACTTTCTTGCAGTAAATCTTTCAGCATCACCTTTTTTCTTAGAGGCGTTGTAATTTCTAGATTCACATTCAGTACAGACTAATGATATTTTTTCTCTCATAAATTTAACCTAAAAAGCTCCTTTTTGTTAGGAGCATTAATATTATACTCTAATATTAACAAAATAAAAGTTAATTTTATCAGTTAAACCATTGATTCACTACCTGTATCGTTAATTAAGCGTTTTAATATATTTGTAAATAGATATTAGAAACACTTCCACATAGTACGAATTAGCAGTTAGACTTGTTATAATTTAGTTTTAAAAAAGAGTATATATATTATATAATATATATTATTACAGGAGAGTTTTCACATGAAAAAAATTAAACTATTTTCCTTACTTACATTTACTATAGCCTTAGGGCTTTCATCTTGTAATTTGAATTGGGCTCCTCCAAGAACCAGTTCAACTTCTTCTAGTGCTGAAATTTCTTCATCTAGTTTCTCATCATCAAGCAGTAGTTCGAGTTCTTCATCTAGTTCTTCATCATCAAGTAGCAGTTCGACTTCTTCATCTAGTTCTTCATCAAAAGGCTCCACCTCTGGTATTGATCCTGAAGAAGACAAAACTCTTTCCAGATCTTTAAGATTAGCAACCCTCCCCCAAGTGAAATATAGTTTATATGATACTTTTTCTACATCAGGTATGGTTCTATATGAAGATTTATACAAAAATAACACTCAACTTGTTTCAAGTGAAGCATTATCTTCTGATCGTTATGAATTAAGACTTGCTACTTCAAACCAACCAGATATGACTGCTGAAAATTATGAAAGCTATCCAATTATTGAACCTGGTTATCAATTTAATGAAATTGCTGATTATAAAATATTTGCTCGTTCTTACTCATCAGCTACATATGCTTCATTTCAAATATCAGTAGTTGATATTTATAATTTTGCTTCCAATCTTCTTGTCGATACCTCATTATTGACAGATGACGCCAAAATTATTACAAGGACAAATAAGATTTCTAATCCTCTTGAAAAATTTAAAAAGTTAAATTTGTCTTATAAATATTCTTATCGAAAAGAAAGTACTGGTGAATTAAAACAGGCTTCCCTTCCTGTAAAAGTTGAAGACGTTCACTTTACTATCAAAGGTCAGGATCTAGCTGATTATGCTTTTACAAGCGTTGGTAAATATTTGATTACTGTCAGTTATTTAGGAATCCATAAAGATACTGTCAGTAACACTTTCATTATTGACTGTTCTGAAAATAGGCCTGACTATGACTGGGTTTCTGGTGGCAAATTGACTGTCAAAATAACTAATGACAAAAAAACCAGCGACGGAAGCAAAGGCTATTATGATCCTAGTGAAGTAACAGTCAGTCAAACTACTACTTCCCTTTCTAAAACTAGAAGTATAAATGGCTCAGCTCAAAACACTTTAACTACATCTAAGCCAACTTTACCTACTACTGGAAATACACCTCTTCTTATCATTCCATTTGTTGTCCCTGATTATTTATTAAAAAATGATGGCCTTGTTGATAAAGAAACTGATGCTAGTGCATCACTATCTTCACCATATAGAACCAATTATAAATCTAAAGCTACCTCAGCTTTATGGAACAATATTTTAGATGCAACTTTTGGTTATAATAATGCATCTACTTATGGAACGCGTGGTCAGAATGCTGATTTAGAATATGAATCACTCCGTTCATATTATCAAAAAGCTTCTAATAAGAGACTCAATTTCACTGGTCTTGTTACTGAATTCTTAGATATGGAAACCGAAATTAAATCTTTAAAAGAAGAAGCCAGTAAAGAATATGATTCTATAGTTAAGCAAAAAAAATTAGAAATGGCTGATAAACTTGATGACTATATAAGAGCTATCAGAGTTTTAAATTCAAATGGTGAAACCGCCTTTTCACGAGGTGCTAGTGATAAAATTACTATCACTAAAGAGGATGGTACTGTCAAAAAAGATCAGCTTTTAAATGTTGCTACTATGGTTCAGCTTTTTGCTTCATGGGCATCTTTAAAATATGATTTAGACTTATCTGACTATGATAGTGACAAAGATGGCTACATTGATGGTATTTGGGTTATCTATATCGGTCATAAAGCCGATCATGATACTAAGACTTGGTGGAGCTATAATACAGCCACTAACGAAAGTGCTAATATCGATACACCTACTGCTAAAAATTATGCAATGGTTGCTGCCAATAGAACTATTGAGCTTGGTAGTAAAAAGAACGCCAGTGGTGACTATGTAGATGATAATAACAAAGTTATTGATGAATCAAATATTGCTTATGGTCCGGATGCTCATACCTTCATTCATGAAACAGGTCATATGTTGGGCTTATCTGACTACTATACAACATCTAGCAAAGACGCTGATACAAATTATGCACCTCTTGGTGGAAACGACATGATGGATAATGAAGTTGGTGATATGAATCCATATTCAAAAATGATTATGGGTTGGATAACTCCCTATATTGTTTATAACAATGTTGATAGTTTAGAAATTGACACTTCACAAAGCGATGATGCTGTTATTATCATTCCTGATGATGAGAGGGCTTTTAAGAAAAATGCTGATGGAAAAGTTATTTTCAATCCTTTCTCTGAATATATCATGATTGATTATTATACAAATGAAAACTTAAACAAGAGTTATACTTATAAACATTATAATATTAACACTGTTCAAGGTAAAAACATGAGAGTCTATCATGTTGATAGTAGACTTGCTAGATTTAAATATACTTCCTTATCAAGCGGCAGTTACAATTATTCAACATTTGATGGTTTTGTTGATTTGGATGATGAAATTTCAAATGGTAATTTCACTTTAGCACATCAAACAGGTTCTAATGTTCCTGAATACAAATATAAGAGACTTATCTCTAATTCACATAATGAAAGTGATAATGGTGGAACTGAAGACATGAATAATTTTGATGAAATCAGATGGATCAGAGCTGATAAAATAACTGCTGGTTCTTCTTCAACAACTAAAATTAATACTGCTAATGTTTTATTTGATTTAAATAATAGCTTCTCTCTTGCTGCTTATAAAGATCAAAACTTTGCTTTAGACGCTACTTCTAACCCTACATTTAATAGTGGAAAACTTTGCTCGTATGTAGTGACTCCTACTTCACGTAAATAATTAAAAAAATATACTCTTCTTTTTATTCTTTTAATATATCGTGTGTTGTTTTACAGCTTGAGCTTCAATTCTAAAATGCTCTCTAATAAAGCTTAAATTAGAAATAATATTTCAAATCAGAATTAAAAATTCAAGAGTTTTTACCATTTGAAGAAATGTCTATAAATATATTAAATTTGATAAGTTGGTGCCTATAGCAACGCTGTATTATATTACATTAAATTATGATTCAACCTATTAGTAATCAGTTTATCTTAAAATATAATTTAATTTTAAAATATTTGATTAAAATAATATTGTAAAGGAGGCCTTAGTATATGAAAAAGAATAAAAAAAGTTTTTTTCTATCCATTTGTTTATTATTTTCATGCACTTTGTCTGCCTGCAAAACTAATGATCAACCAACTAGCAGTGTTATAAGTATATCAGCTAATAAACTAGTGGTAGATTCATCAAATGCCAAATATGATTTATATGATAATTTTTCAATCGATGATATTTCAGTTAAACTTGTAAAATATGTGGATAATATCGAAGTATCTGCAAAAACTATTGATAGTAAATCATATATTCTCTCATATGAAGATGGAACAACTTTAAATGATGGTGATACTTTAACTAAATTAGGCGATGTTACAATTAATGTCCGTTTAAATACTAAAGATCCAACATATGCACTTTTGAATACCAGTTTTACAATCAATGTTTCTGACATAAATGATTTAAAACAGCAGCTTATTTTAACTAAACCTTCTAAAACTGAATATGCTGTTGCTGAATCTTTTGAATATGCTACTTTAACTGCAACCTATTTAAAAACTTATAAAGATGCAAACGGCAGTGAAAAAACTAAACAATATAATCTGACTTATTCTGATCTTGATATAACCATTGATAATAAAAATGCTAAGTATTATGCTTTTAGCAAGCTTGAAAATGATATAAGAGTTAATGTTAGCTATACTTGCCCTAATAATGAAGTTATATCAGCATATTTTTTAGTCAGTTGTACTAAAGATAATGAATATGATAGCAAAATGATGTCTGTCACTTTTACAAATAGTAGCGTTTCTTCTTCTGATAAAGGCTATTATACTCCTGAAGAAGTTGAAACAAATAGTGTTGCTGACTATGCTAAATTGTCATCAGAAAAATGGATGTATACTCCCTCTATTGGTAATGTCAATTTCTTAGTCGTCCCTTTGATTCTTCCAGGCGACAATGTATCCGATGTTAAAATTGCTGATAATTTAGAACTTATTGATCAAGCATTCAATGGTGATAATTGTACTTTTGAATCACTTAAAACCTATTATGCAAAATCTAGTTACAATCAATTAAATATCAATTCTGTTTTAACTAAAACTTTAAATGTCACTGATGATTTAAAAGATTATCCTAATTATTCTAAATATAAAAATATTAATAAGAATTCTGACGATTCTTTGATTACATCTCTTGTAACAGACGCTTCTAACTGGGCAATATCAAATTCAGGTCATGAAGCAAGTTATTTTGATTATAATAAAGATGGTTGTATTGATGGCATTTGGTTTATTTACATGGGTCGTCAACAAGATTCCTCAACAACTCTATATTGGGCTTTCACTTCATCAACTTCACAAACCGGAAGTGTAAAAAATCCAGTAACCAATATTTATGGCTGGTGTGGTATGGACTTTTTAACCCAAGATAAAGAAAATGAAAATGTTGATACTCATACTATCATTCATGAAACTGGGCATATGCTAGGTTTATCTGATTACTATTCTTATGCATATAGCGGTTATTCACCTCTTGGTACCATTGATATGATGGACCATAATGTGGGTGATCAAAATTCATATTCTAAGCTTCTCTTAGGATGGGTTAAACCATACATCGTTTATGGAAATAATGTAACTATTTCACTTCAATCATGTCAATTTAAAAATTCACTTATTGTCTTTTCATATGATGATAAAAAATATACCAAAACTAGTAATAATAAAGTTAAATTTAATATATTTGATGAATATATGATTCTTGATTATTACACTCCTACTAATTTGAACTTACCTATCAAGTATACCATTTATGATGCTGCTACTTTATCTTCTAGCGGTGGAAGATTGTATCATGTTGATAGTAGACTCGCTTATTTAGGAACTAATGATGGCAACTATTATCTTTTTAATGATCCTGATGATATCTACACTTTTACTGGTAGTGTGAGACGTTTTATCACTAATTCTGAGTCAGGTTCTAGAGCTGAAACTAGTTTTGGTTTCCCTGTTACTTATAACCACTTTGATGAAATCAGATGGATTTCAGCCGATGGAAGATTATTAAATCAATATGAAAAAACATCCAATTTCCCATTCCCTGGCACTACTATCAATTATCAACCAGCTAACGAGTATTCACTATTTAATATTGGTCAAAATCAAGTATCTTCTTTTTCATTTGAAGAATTTGAAAATCAATTCAATGCTACTATTTCTAGAATTGATGGTTCAACTAGATTCTTTAATAACCAAAAGAAGTGCTCATTCAGTTTTAAAATAAATTCATTTGATAAAATATCTTAACTTATTGCTTTGATACTCTTTTAGTGAGTTCATTAATAGTTTTCTTAAAACTATTATCTTTTTCTACTCTTTCTTCAATTTTAGATACATTAGTAACAACAGTTGAATGATCTTTTTGAAATTCTCTACCAATTGTCTGATAGGGCATATTCAATATTTTTCTTGATAAGTACATTGCTATTTGCCTAGCTAATGCGATTTGACTTGTTCTAACTTTTGAACGCAGTTGACTAGATGTTAAAGAATAATAAGAAGCGACATCATCGATTATTGAATTGATACTGACTGCTCCTTTTCTTTCTATTATTTTATTTTCTTCAGCAAAAACTTCTTGTACAAATTCCAAAGAAATATTACCTGTAGGCTTTAAAGTAGCCATGCTAAATAATAGAGTTGTTAAAGCTCCTTCAAGCTCTCTGACATTCTTAGAATGGTGCATTGCTAAGTAATCTAAAGCTTCTTCATCAAAATCATCTAATTTATAACCATGCGTTTGTATTTTTAAATTTAGTATTTCTCTTAATGTTTTTTTATCAGGAGGAGTCATATTTAAAGATAATCCACCTGAAAATCTAGTGACTAATCTATCTTCAAGTCCTTTAAGTTCAATTGGACTACGGTCTGAAGTTATAACAATTTGTTTGCCAGTTGAAACCAAGATATTAAATATATCAAAGAAAATCATTTGAATAGATTTCTTATCAGCTAAAAATTGAATATCATCAATTAAAAGAAGATCAACACCATAAAAATAATTTTTGATACTTTCAATTTCAATATTTTGATCATTTCTAAAATGATTATAAATAGTATCAACAAATATATTAGTAGTTATATATTGAATATTCTTATCTGGATATTTTTCTTTATATCTATTTCCAATTGCATACAAAAGGTGAGTTTTACCTAAACCGGATTTTGAATAAATAAAAATAGGATTATATTTAGCTGGATAATCAACTGATTGAAGACTAGCTAGATATGCTTGCTTATTAGATGATCCAACAACAAAATTATCGAAAGTATACGTTTGAATAAGTGAACAATTTGGAAAAACTTTTTTATCAAGGTTTTGTTTTTTATGATCATTTTGACTCAGTTTTAAAAAGTCATCACTACTCATTATTTCAACCTCTAAGTCATCAGCAGTCAGATTATCTAAAATATTTTTTATTTTCAAAGGATAATTAGATTGATTTATAAAGGTAGCTGATGAAGAACTATCAGTTACAAAGATAGCTTTTTTAGAATCAATTGCTTTTAAAGAAAAAGAATCATTTGCAAAAAGAATATCAAATGAATCTTCATTTGATTCTTCTTTCATCTTAGAAATTAACGTATCTTGCAACGTTTTTAAGTCCTTCGTTTTATAATTCATAAATACCCACCTATTCAAGGCCAGTAATAAGTATATCAAACAAAAATTTCAAAAAAAAGTTATCAACAATCACTTTATTTTTTTAAATTAAATTTACTTTTATAAATAAAGTTATCAACAGCAAACATTTGTTGATAACTTGTTGATATCTTAATTGTTATTAACATTGATGTTGATAAGTTGATAATTTTTAACACTTTAAAAAGTTATCAACATATTAAAAGTTATGTGCTAATCGACATTTTTAAAACTTAATAACATATCATATATAAGTTATCAACAATATGTTATTTTTTTGTATTGATTGTTATTAACTTGTTAATTATCAACATTTTCATTTTTGATTTCTATTTATAAAATAAAAGTTATCAACATAAACACCACACCTATTTTATATAAATTGTTTATTAAAAAAAATAACATATATTTTTACATTTTTATTATTTAAAAATGTTATTTTTACATTTTATTTATTAAAACTTTATTTTTTAAATAA
>CALBLI010000014.1 GCA_937896065.1 uncultured Caryophanales bacterium
AGCCATCAGTTTCATAATAATATATTTTTTTGCTAGGATTTTCTAATAGATAATTGTCTAAATATTTGTTTCTAAGTTGCCTACAATAATTACATCTTCTCCAGGTGTAATAGACTGAAATTTGACTATTTGCATTAATAGTATCATTTATTTTCTTTTCCAAATATTCATAATTGAAAGCTAAGGTATCACTTTCTTCATCAATTGGTAAAAGATGATATGAATATGTGATTGTTTTAGAAGTGGAATCATCATTACTAATGATAGCGGAGCCTATTTTATTAATATATGTATTTAAATTATAGTAATTTAAAAGATTTATTTTTGAATTTAAAAATACTGATATCTTTTCTTTTGAATCAAAAGTTATCACCTGCAAATCTGTTATTTTTTGATCTTTTATAAACACCATTGATGGAGTTTGCTTCACTTTATCTATCAAAAACTTGTTTTTATCAAGTTGAGCATATGTTTGAATATCAACTTGATATAAAAGCATATTATTATCTTTGATCACTTCATTTAAAAGTGGATACAATTTATTACAATAATTGCATCCTACCATTGTTATTAAAATTACCATATCTTCATAATTTGCAATATCAGTAACTTGCTTAGGAGTTTCAAGAAGAATCGGACCAGTTACAAATTCACTGCGGTTGATATTTAATTTGTTACTATCATATTCTTTTTTACAGGAAGGTAGAAAGAGTGATATAGCAGAAAATAATAAGATAAATTTATTTTTTTTCATCAATTATTCAACAATATTAAGAAGTCTAATTGTATCTAAAGCAATCATTAATTCCTCGTCAGTTGGAATGACTGCAACTTTAATTTTAGAATCAGAAGAAGAGATGAGTCCTTCTTTACCTAAACGAATCTCCGAATTTAATTTTTCATCAATTTTAACACCGATTGCTTCTTCAACAAGTTTGAAAGCTTCTTTACGATATAAAGGAGCATTTTCAAAAACACCAGCTGAACAAACAATCATATCAACATGACCTAATTTTCCATAGTACATCATGATATATTCAGCAATTTTATTGGCATACATGTCAATAGCAAGTTTAGCCTTCTTATCACCTTTTAAATAAGCATCTTCAACATCTCTGGTATCATTTGAAATTCCCGAGATACCAAGTAAACCAGATTTTTTATTAAAGATATCATATAATTCTTCAGCATCTTTGCCAGTACATTTGGCTAAAAATGGCATGCAAGAGGGATCAATATCACCAGTTCTTGTACCCATCATAACACCAGCAAGAGGAGTTAAACCCATACTTGTTGAAATGCATTTTCCATCTTTAATAGCTGATATTGAAGCACCAGAACCGATATGGCAAGTTATTAAATTAACATGTTCTTGACCTTTAAAGTACATCTCAGATGCCATTATTGACAAATATTTATGAGATGTGCCATGAGCACCATATTTTCTGACTGAATATTTTTCATAATATTCATAAGGAAGAGCATACATATATTCTTTTTCTTCCATAGTTTGGTGGAAGGCGGTATCAAAAACGGCAACTTCACCGACATTAGGCAAAGCTTTTTTAAAAGCATGATAGCAAGTAAGATGTGCCTCAGCATGAAGTGGATCAAGAGGGATGAGCTTAGTGATAATCTCTTCAGTTTTTTTATCAAACAAAGCAGAATCAGAGAAATAGCTTCCACCTTGGACAACTCTATTTCCAACACCTTTAATTTCATCATATGAAGAAATGATATTTAATTTTAAAAGACTATTTAAAACTAAGTCGACTGCTTCTTGATGATTACTGACTGGTTGAATTGTTGTTTGTTTCTTTCCTTCTTTATCTTTAATAGAGAAAATTGCATCGTCATGACCAATTCTTTCAACGATACCATTTGTAAGTGAATTTAAATGAGTTGCTTTTTCAGTTAAGCTCTTTGCATTCTTGATGTTCTTACCGACTTCATAAAGTTTAAACTTCAAAGATGAAGAGCCTGCATTGATGCACATGATTTTAATACTATCTGTCATATTTTACCTTCCTTAATGTGTTAAAAAACCTAAATATAATAAATAAAATAAATATCATTTTCAAGTAAATATAACTGTGCTAACAATTCTTATTTAAAAAAAGTCAATAATATTGTATTATATTAATAATTATCTATGTGCACATATATCAACCTAGATAATGTCATCCGTTTAGTTGGAGGAGATATGGCAGATTATAGTTTCTTTGACAAATATTTGGATGGTCATCTTCCCGAGGCATACAAATATTTTGGAGCTCATAAATGCATTCTAAATGGAAAAGAAGGTTATGCGTTTAGAGTTTATGCACCAATGGCAAAAGAAGTTTCAATCATCGGTGATTTTAACTTCTGGAAACCAACCAGATTAAAAAAAGTTGACTATCGCGGACTTTATGAAGGATTTATTGAGGATGCAAAAGAAGGCCAATTATACAAAATTCACATTCTTGGATGTGATAATTGCTATAAAGATAAACAAGATCCATTTGCTTTTAAAAATCAATCACGAAGTCAAACTTGTTCGATTTTAGTCGATTTATCTAAAATTAAAATTGATGATAATGAATTTGTTTCAAAAAGAGATCGCAATTTTGATAAGCCTGTTTCTATTTATGAGCTTCATACTGGGACTTTTAAAAGGAAAACTGATGGAAGTGAATATTCGTATTCTGAACTTGCTGATGTTTTGATACCTTATTTATTAAAAATGAGTTTCACCCATGTTGAGCTCATGCCAATAACATCGTTTCCAAATGATGCATCCTGGGGTTATCAATGTCTTGGCTATTATGCCATTGATTCAAGATGGGGTGATATTTTAGATTTTGCTAAATTTGTTGAAAAGCTTCATCAAAATGGTATCGGCATCATTTTAGATTTTGTCCCAGTTCATTTTGCTGTCGATAGCTTTGGACTTGAAAAATTTGATGGGTCCTGTGTTTTTGAATATGCTAATGAGCATGAATTCTCTCAGTGGGGCAGTAAAAACTTTGATTTAGGCAAAGATCCAGTCAGATCATTTTTAATTGGTTCGTTATATTATTTTGCTAATTTGTATCATGTTGATGGATTCAGATTTGACGCTATCAGCAATATCATCTACTATGATGGAAATCCAAATAATGGTGAAAATTCTGGTGCTATCGAATTTGTAAAAAGAGCTAACGGATATATTCATGCATTATTTCCATCGATTATGATGATGGCTGAAGATTCATCAGCATATGGTCACGTTACTAAAGGTGGCTTTGATGAAGGTTTAGGATTTGATTATAAATGGGATTTAGGATGGATGAATGATACTTTAAAATATTATTCTAAAGATCCTATTTATAAAAAATTTATTCACAACCAAATAACATTCTCAATGGCATATTTCTATTCTGAGAATTTTATACTTCCACTATCGCATGACGAAGTGGTTCATATGAAAGGTTCTATTTTAAATAAGATGTATGGTGATTATGACACCAAGTTTGCATTAGTAAGAAATTTATATGCTTATCAATTTGCCCATCCTGGAAAGAAACTGAATTTTATGGGCAATGAAATCGCTAGCTTTGATGAATGGAAAGAATTTGAACCAGTTCCTTTCTCAGTATTAAATTATGCTAAACATCAAGGTGTTCAACGATTATTTAGAGATTTAAATCTTATTTATCAAAATCACTCAAGTATGTATTTTGAAGAATATAATCCAGTTCATTTTTCATGGATTATGGCTGATAATGGTGATCAAAGTGTTTATGCTTTCAAGCGTGAATCGGCTGATGAATGTATGATATTTATCTTCAATATGACAAGTAACTTCTATTGGGATTATGATTTAGGAGTTCCATATGAGGGAGAATATGATGAAATTCTTAATACTGATAAAGCAGTATATGGTGGATGGAATCAATATAATGGTTTACCTATGGAGACATATGGTAATGGGATACATAATCAAAAATTTAAAATCACATTGAAACTTCCTTCTTATGGTGCTATCTTCTTATGTCATCATAAAATTAAACAGGAAGATGATAAAAAGATTGAACTTATCAAAGAAGATGAAAGAAAAAATGTACAAATTTAAATAAATTATATAAAATTATTGTGTCTAAATTAAATATATATTGAAAGGGTATTACTATGAATTTAATTGAAAAAGAAAAAATTAAAGACGAATTTAAGAAGGACTTTGTTAGGAAAACAATCGAAAAGTATGGTCGTGATCCTTATGAATTGAAACCTGCTGAATTATATGACATTTTAGGTACTATGGCACGTGATAGAGCTAACACTGATGGCATGTATTCTAAAAAAGAAGTTGAAAAGAAAAAAGAAAGACAATTAGTTTATTTTTCAATGGAGTTTTTAATTGGTCGACTTCTTTCTTGTGCTTTATATAACCTCGGCATACTTGATATTGTCAAAGAAGGCTTAAAAGAATTAAAGATTGATTATAAAGATATTGAAGAAGCTGAACCAGATGCTGGTTTAGGAAATGGTGGACTTGGTCGTCTTGCTGCTTGCTTTATGGATTCTATTGCATCACTAGGTTTACCAGGACATGGAAACTGCATCAGATATGAATATGGTTTCTTCCGTCAAAAAATCAGAAATGGTCATCAGGATGAATATCCAGATACCTGGCTTCTTGAAGGATTTCCATGGGAAATTAGAAAGCCACAAAAGGCTGTAAAAGTTAAATTTTATGGTAATCCAGAAACTTATGTCAATGAAAAAGGTGAGGTCAAATGGCGCACATCAAATGCTTATGTTGTTTCAGCTGTTCCATATGATGTACCAATCATTGGCTATCAAAATAAAGTCACTAATACTTTGAGATTATGGTATGCTGAACCATGTGATGATGAACTTCCTACCAATTCTAATTTTAATTCTTATCTCTCTTTTATTCGTGAAATCACACATGGATTATATCCAGATGATTCAACTGAAGAAGGTAAACTTTTAAGACTCAGACAACAATATTTTTTAGTTTCTGCCGGCATTCAAACTGCAGTGATCAATGAAAAAAGAAACTATGGCACATTAGATAACCTATATAAACATTATGTCTTCCAATTAAATGATACTCATCCAATATTATCAATTCCTGAATTGATGCGTATTCTTCTTGATGAAGAAAATTATTCATGGGATGATGCTTATAATCTTGTTTCTAAATGCTTTGCTTTTACAAATCATACGGTCATGCCTGAAGCATTAGAAAAGTGGCCTTGTTCTTATATTGCCTCTGTTTGTCCACGTGTTTACATGATTATTGAAGAAATCAATCGCCGAAACTTACAAAAATTAAGAAGTATGAATTTGGATGAAGCGACCATCAATAATTGTTCAATAATTACCAATTCACATGTCAATATGTGTCAACTTGCAATTACAGTCTCATATTCTGTCAATGGTGTTGCAAATCTGCATACTGAAATATTAAAAGCTCAGACATTTAAAGATTTGTATAAACTCTATCCTGAGAAATTCTCAAATAAGACAAATGGCATCTCGCACAGACGTTTTCTTCTTGTTGCTAATCCAAATTTGTCAAATTATATTTCAAAACTCATTGGCGACGATTTTATAAAAGAACCTGAGAAATTAAAAGATCTGATGGAATATTCAGAATTCAATGATAAGAATGTCAAAATATTTAGAGAATTAAATAATATCAAACGTGAAAATAAAAAAGCTTTGATTGAACTTGTTGAAAAAGAAAATGGTATCAAATTACCTCTTGATGCAATCTATGATGTTCAAATAAAGAGACTTCATGCCTATAAAAGACAATTATTAAATATTCTTCATATTATTTACTTGTACAAGAGAATGAAGAAAGACTCCTCATTTAGAATCACACCTCATGTCTATATCTTTGGTGCTAAAGCAGCTCCTAGCTACACTTTAGCTAAGAAAACAATCGAATTCATTTTGGCAGTTTCAAAAACCATCAATAATGATCCTGAGATTTCTAAGTACATGAAAGTTGTTTTTATTGAAAATTATGGTGTATCTAAAGCTCAAATTATCATTCCTGCTGCTGATATTTCTGAACAAATATCACTTGCGGGAAAAGAAGCTTCTGGTACATCAAATATGAAATTTATGATGAACGGTGCTATTACACTTGGTACACTTGATGGTGCAAACGTTGAAATTGATAATTTCATATCAAGTGAAAATGATGTCATATTTGGTTTGAAAGAAGAAGAGGTCAAGAAAATCAAATTTGAAAACTCTTATAATCCTTGGGATATATATAATAGTGATTGTAGAATTAAAGAAGTTATGGATTCATTAATCGATGGTTCTTTCTCAGAGGATAAAAATGATTTCAAACTCATCTATGATGAAATTATGTATCATGGTGATGAATTCATGACTTTAAAAGATTTTGATTCTTATACTAAAGCCTGTGAAAAGATTGAACAATATTATCTTGATCGCGATAGATGGGGTCAAAAGTGTCTTATCAATATTGCTAACTCTGGCTGGTTCTCATCTGATCGTACAATCAAAGAATATAATGATGATATCTGGCATTTAAAGAAAATATATGATTAATCATGATTATGATTTCACTTCATATATTGAAGATAAAAAACGAAAAGAAAGATTCGCAAAAATAAATAACTTGAAAGAAGAAAATAAAGGTGAGTTTTTACTTTCATTCAATCAACTTCTTAAAAGATATATCGATAATTATTATGATGAAAAATTATCAACTGATGATATAAAAGCTATTCTTGATTATGTTTTATCACAAGTTGAAGTGCTAAGTATATCAGCATCATCAAGTAAGAATTACAAATCAATCAGTGAACTAGTTGTTGAAATTGATAGTAGATTATGTAATTATTTGAAAACAGATAACAAAATGGAAATGTTATTTGCTCTTCAAATGACTACAACAATGCTTGATATATATACTCCAGAGCTATTTAAAATGGCAGTAGAGGGCTAAAATTAAGCAGACTAACCAGTCAAGTGCTAAAAAATAGAGATATACACTTGAATATTGATACTTATAATCTTATAATTTATAAGCTTGTAGAAAATAGATAGGAGAAATATTATGAACAAGAAAATTGAAAAAAAAGACGGATTATTAAAAATTGATTTAACTTTTGATGAAAAGGAATTTCAAGCAGCTTTAAATAAAGCTGAGATTAATTTAGCAAAAGAGGTAGTTGTACCAGGATATAGAAAAGGTCATGCTCCTCTTGATTTAGCTAAAAAATATCTCAATTCTAATCGTTTGAGCGATGAGATTATCAATAATTTCTTAAAGTCAGCTGATAAGGAATTTACTTCCACTAAACTTTATGAGCAATATAAAATTTTAAATATTAGACCTGAAGTTAATGTTTCTAAATTTGAAGAAAAAGAGACTGATATATCTATCACTTATCTTCTCTCACCAGAAGTTATCAAATTAGGTGACTACAAGGGTATCAAATCTGATATTACTGAAAAGAAAATAACTGATAAAGATGTTGAAGAAGAATTAAAAAAATTAGCTAAAGAGAATGAAGAACTTGTTTCAGTTGATAGAGAAGCTAAATTAAATGATACTGCTAATATTGATTTTGTTGGTTATTTAAATGGCAAGGCATTTGATGGCGGTGAAGGAAAAAGTTTTGATTTAGTATTAGGTAGCAATCATTTTGTCCCTGGTTTTGAAGAACAGATTGTTGGACATAAAGCTGGTGATAAGTTTGAAATTAAAGTCACTATGCCTGAAAATTATCCTGATGAACTTGCTAATAAAGAAACTGTTTTTAAAGTCACCATCAATTCTATTAAAGAAGGACAAGTCCCTGAAATCAATGATGAGTTTGCTACCACCTTGACTGGTGACTATGTCAGCAAGAATTTAGCTGAGCTTAAAGAAAAAGTTAAAAACAAATTAGTTGAAAATGCTCAAAAAGAATACATCAATCAAAAAGCTAATGACTATTTGTTAAAATGCCGTGATTCATCTACATATGAGATTGCTGATAAATATGTTGACATGATTGTTGAAGATCGTCTTGCTAGCGAAAGACAAAGAGTGGAAAATCAAGGCTTAACCTTAGAAGAATACTTAAAGTTAGTTAAAATGGATTTTGATAGCTTTAAAGCTGACATCAGAAATAATGCTTTAGCTGAAATCAAAAATGGGCTTGTTTATGATGCTATAACTACAGCTGAAAATATTCCAGCTATCACTAATGCTGATATTGAAAAACAGATTGGCTTACCTATTTCGGCTTTCACTAATCAATATTCCAGTTATTTAAAAATGCAAAAATTAAATGATAGTCAAATTGCAAATGAAATTAGAAGATATTTAAATTCTGTCGCTACTAATTTGATTCAACAAAGAGTTATTGATAAGATTTTAATTTTAAATGGTGATAAAAAAGAGGAAACAGTTGAAAAGAAAGAAAATAAAGAAAAATCAACTGAAAAGAAAGCTGCTAGTGAAAAGAAAACAACTACTGCTAAAAAAACTACTAAAAAAGTCGATGCTGAAGGAGAAAAAGAAGATAAATAATTTTCCTTCTAAAAAATGTGTGCTAATTTAAAAGGAGATTTCATATGGCTGAAAATATCAAAATGAAATATGTGGTACTTCCAAATCACAATGATGTGGCTTTACCAAATATTAAAATGACACTTCTTGCAACTAATGCATATGATAAGAAAGTCTTTGCTAATTTAAAAACTGGTGACGATTTTGTTATGTCATATTGTGCTACTGAAAATGCTTATGGTGATTTTGACAATATTGTTTTACCAAGTGTAAAAACTGTTGCTACTTTGTGTTCTATTCTTTCAATTGAAGAACAAGAATTAACATTGAAAGTTACTATTGTTGGTAAACAAATACTAGATTTGAGTGACTTTGTAATTGATGAAAAAGATAAGGTCGTTAAAGCTACTGGTGTAGTAAGAACGGCATATGATAGACAAGACGATAAGATATATGAAGCATTATCTAAGTTTTCAACTGCATATGTTGGGCTTAGAAAACAATATCCTTCTCTTCCTTCACTTCCTGATTTTACTCAAGAAGTCACTGATATGAGAATGGTTGCTTATTATATTGCTGTTTTCTTAAATTCGGCTGCTTTTACTAAGCAAACAATTCTTGAAGAGAAAGATCCTGTTGAAAAAATAAGGATTGTTACTGAAGATTTAGAACGTTTTAATCTTGATTCAAAAATTGAATATGAGATTCAAAATCGTGTTTCTAAAGCTATTGATAAGAATCAAAGAGAATACGTTTTAAGGGAAAAAATGAAAGTCGTCAAGGATGAACTCAAAGAATTTGATGGCGGCGGTCAAGACGAAGTCTATCTTAAAAAGATTACTGATCATCCTGAAAATTATCCTGAAAACATTCAAAAAAGAATCAAGGCTGAACTAAATAGAATAAAACTTCTTCCTGCTGGTGCTCAAGAAGTTGGAATCATCTATACTTATCTTGATTTACTTGTCAATTTGCCATGGAGAATATCTTCAGTTGATAATGAAAATTTTGAATCAGTTAAAGCAGTCCTTGAAAAAAATCATCATGGACTTAAAAAACAAAAAGAGAGAATTTTACAGTACTTAGCTGTCAAACAATTGACTCATTCTTTAAAAGCACCTATTTTATGTTTCTATGGTGCACCAGGTGTTGGTAAAACATCTCTTGCTATTTCAATTGCTGAAGCATTAGGTAGAAAGTTTACTAAACTTGCTTTGGGCGGTATTTCTGATGAAGCTGAAATCAGAGGTCACAGACGCACATACGTTGGTGCACTTCCTGGTAAAATCATCTCTCAAATAAATAAATGTGGATCCAATAATCCTGTCTTCCTTTTAGATGAAATTGATAAAATTGATGGCGGCGGTTATAGAGGTGATCCAGCCAGTGCTCTTCTTGAAGTATTAGATCCTGAACAAAATCAAGTTTTCACCGATAATTATCTTGATGAGCCGTTTGATTTATCAAATGTGATGTTTATTTGCACAGCAAATGATATTTCAAAAATCCCTGGACCACTTTTAGATAGACTTGAGATGATTGAACTCAATACTTATACAAAATTTGAAAAACTTGAAATTGCTAAAACTCATCTTTTAAAGATGGAAGAAGAAGCAAATGGTGTCAAAGATGGCATGATGAGTTGGAACGATGATGCTATTGATTATATTGTTGAATATTATACTAGAGAAGCTGGTGTGCGTGAACTGAGAAGAAAAATATCAACAATTGACCGCAAATATGCTGTTGATTATCTAAATGATCCTAAAAAGAATAGTTCAATAACTATTGATATTAAAGCTGTTCAAAAATATTTAGGACCTGAAATATTCCTTCACGAGAAAAATGTTTCAGATTCACAAATTGGTATCATCAATGGACTTGCTTATACTGATGCTGGCGGTGAAGTATTAGAGATTGAAACAACCACTTATCCTGGAAGGGGCAATCTTATTTTAACTGGTAATTTAGGTGATGTTATGAAAGAAGCTTGCTCAACTGCTCTTTCATATGTCAGATCAATTGGAAGTGATTTAGGAATCAATCCTGAATTCTTTACTGAAAATGATATTCATATTCACTTCCCTGAAGGTGCTACTCCAAAAGATGGACCATCAGCTGGTGTTGCAACAGTGATGGTAATTATTTCAGCTATTTGTGGAGTCAGAATCAGAAATGATGTCGCGATGACTGGTGAAGTTGATTTGCGTGGTAATGCTATGCCAATTGGTGGACTTAGAGAAAAATGTAATGCTGCTAGTAGAGAGCACATTAAAACTGTTTTCATTCCAAAAGAAAATCATCGTGATAGATTAGAACTTCCAAAAGAAATAGCTGATGCATTAGAAATTGTTGAAGTTAAAAAAGTCGATGAATTGTTCTCTAAAGTTTTCTTAGATGATCTAAGTAAAATGAAAGATAAGATTTTCAAAAATACTACTCCAAAAAAAGATAAAAATAAAGCTGATGCAAAAGAAGAACTGAAAAAAGTTTCTTCCAAGAAAACAGCTTCTAAAAAGACAACTAAGAAATAAAGTGAGCAATAAATATTTTAAAGAATCAGTTTTTGTAAAATCATGTACAAAAAAAGAAGACTACCTATTAGATTTACCCGCCGTTTGTTTTTTGGGTAGATCTAATGTTGGTAAGTCGACATTAATCAATTTACTAACTAGCAGTAAGAGACTGATGAAAACTAGTAAAACACCTGGGCTAACTAGACTTATTAATTACGCTGTTATTGATAAGTCTTTTTATATTTGTGATTCACCAGGATATGGCTATGCTAGTTTAAATAGAGAGCACTTTGCTAAATTGATGGATGATTTTCTCTCATCAAGAAATTTAAGAAAAGTATATCTTCTTATTGATTCGAGAAGACTTATTCAAGAAGGAGATTTAGCATTTGCTGATAATTTGAAAGTTCCATACTGTTATATATTTACAAAATATGACAAATTATCAGGCAATGAAAAATATTATCTAGAGAAGCAAAAGAAACTGCTTGATGAGGATAAAAAACAATATTTTGTTGTGACATCTGTTGATAATTCTTCTTTAGATAAGGTCAGAATGGATATAATAAATACAGTTAAATAATTGAGGTGTTATATGAAAGAACTTGATAAAAATTATGATCATAAAATTTCGGAAGAAGGCAAAGAAGAATTTTGGTTAAAGAAAGGCTTTTTTAAAGCTAATAGTAAGGAAAACCAAGATAAGAAACCTTTTTCAATGATTGTTCCACCTCCAAATGTTACTGGTGTTTTGCATATTGGTCATGCATTAAATACCATAACCTTAGATACGATTGCAAGATATAAAAAAGTATCTGGATATGATGTTTTATTTTTACCTGCTCAAGATCACGCAGGTATTGCAACGCAAGCAAAAGTTGAAGAAAAATTGAATAAGGAAGGCAAGAGCCGTTTTGATTTAGGCAGAGAAGGATTCTTAAAAGAAGCTTATAAATGGAAAGATGAGCATCATGATTATATTTATAGACAATGGCTTGCACTAGGTCTATCAATGGATTATTCCAAAGAAAGATTCACTTTAGATGATAAAATGTCTAAAGCTGTCAGTTATGTTTTTAAAAAATTATATGATGAAGGTTTAATATATCGCGGTGAGAGAATCATCAATTGGGATCCTGTATTTAAGACAGCATTATCTGATATTGAAGTTGTTTATAAAGAGGATAAGGGTAAGTTTTATTATTTTAAATACTATCTTGAAGATAAATCACGCTATTTAGAAGTTGCTACTACAAGACCTGAGACTATGTTTGGTGATGTCTGTTTGGTTTATAATCCTAAAGATAAAAGATATCAAGATTTAGAAGGCAAAAAAGTTATCAATCCTGCAAATAACAAGCTTATTGATATCATTGCCGATGAGTATGTTGATATCAGTTTTGGAACTGGTCTTATGAAATGTACCCCTGCTCATGATCCAAATGATTTTGAAATTGCTAAAAGACATAATTTAAAATTCATCAAAATATTTACTGATGATATCAAAATGAATGATAATTGTCCTAAAAAGTATCAAGGTCTTGATAATATTGCTTGCCGTGAAAAACTGGTTGAAGATATTAAAAATGATGGAAACCTTATCAAGATTGAAGATATAACACATAATGTATCTCATTCAGAAAGAAGTGACGCTGTTGTTGAACCTATGTTGTCAAAACAATGGTTTGTCAAAATGAAACCACTTGCTGATGCTGTTTTAAAAGTTCAAAAATCGAAAGATAAAACAACTTTCTTCCCATCCAGATATGCTAAAGTTTTTGCTAAGTGGCTTGCAAATACTAATGATTGGTGCATTTCAAGACAACTTTGGTGGGGCCATCGTATACCTATTTATACTGACTTAAAAACTGGAGAAGTAATTTGCTCAACAGAAAAGCTTGATGAGAAAAAATACAAGCAAGATGAAGATGTTTTAGATACTTGGTTTTCATCAGCTTTAGCTCCATTTGCTTTTTTAAATTGGCCAGACAAAAATGATGAATTGTATAAAAGATTCTATCCTCTTGATTTGATGGTAACTGGCTGGGATATTATTTTCTTTTGGGTTGAAAGAATGGCATTTGACGGACTTCATTTTACAGGTAAAATGCCATTTAAAAAGGTTTTAATTCATGGTCTTGTAAGAGATGAAAAAGGAAGGAAAATGTCTAAATCTTTAGGAAATGGTATTGATCCTTTTGAAATCATTGAAAAATATGGTGCTGATTCACTGCGCTTATCACTTCTTTCTTCATCAACTCCAGGCCTTGATATGTCCTTTAATATGAATAGAGTTGAAAAGCAACATTCATTTATCAATAAAATTTGGAATGCATCACGCTTTATGATTATGAATTTGGGGACCGATTTTAAGCCACGCAAATTAAAAGCTGATGAATTGTCGTTTATCGATAGTTATATCATTTCTAAATTTAATAATTTAGTTAAGAATGTTAAAAGAAACATGGATAAATATGAACTTGGTCAAGCATGTGAGTATTTATATAACTTCACCTATGATACTTTCTGCTCTGAATATTTAGAATATTGTAAAGTTAAAATTGATGATCATAAGACGGAAGTTGGTAAAAATGTTATGTATATGATACTTACGAAACTATTAGTGATGCTATTTCCTTTTGCTCCATTTGTTTCAGAAACTATTTACCAAGCACTTCCAGGTAGCCAAGAATCAATTTATTTAGAATCATATCCTCAACCAATCAAATTAAAATTAAAAGAAAGCGATGTAAAACTTGCAAATTCTTTAAATGAGGCTATCAAATATGTGAGAAACTTTAAATCTACAAATTCACTTCAACCAAATAGTGCTATCGATCTATCACTTTCGGCAAGTGATGAAGTAATTTCTATTATTTCTCCTTATTTAACAAGATTTACATTTGCTAATAAGATTGATAATAGTGATAATAAAAATAGTATTCACTTTGATTCATTTTCACTTGCTGTCAATATTGAAAACAATGCTGATATCTTATCAAAAATTGAGAAAAGAAAAGAGTTTTTAAAAAATGAAATTGAACGAAGTAAGAAATTATTAGAGAATCAAAATTTCATTTCTAAAGCCAATCCTACAAAAGTTGCAATGGAAAAAGAAAAATATCAAAAATATTTAGAAGAATACAAAAAATATTAATAAAATAAAATTTATCTTCTTTAAAACTATATAGTTAGTAAGGAGGTAATAAATATGGAAAAGATGAATGATGAAGAGCTTCTTCAAATTAAAGGAAATGAAGCCATTACTCTTACTACATTGATGGCGTATTTGTCCATTGGCTTAGTGTCAGTTATTTGCTACCGTTTCTTTAAATCTTCAGCCGGTAAAGCTACTCTTCCAGGTGGCTTTCAATTTACTTGGAGTTAGAAAAAAAGGTCACTTCATTAATTAAAGATAGTGAGGTGACTTTTTTTATTTGTTTAACTTGATTAAAAAAATAAAAAAAGCTCATGTTTATTAGTAATTACTAATAATAAATTGAAATAAAATGTGTTTAATTTGTTGAAACTTAATAACAATTGTTTATAATATTGTATGTATTACTTTAAACAAGGAGACTAAATATGAGTTATACTATTGACAAAAATCTCAAAGCTGGCTTAGAATTACTTGAAAAAGGTGAAAAAGTTGATCAAGCTTTAAAATTAATTAATAAATCAGCAAGAAAAGGTACTACTAAAGGAAAATCATTTTTTAATGTAGGTAAAATTATCCGTGAAGGTATCCCAGGTCTTGAAGCTTCCACTCCAGAAAGTAGAAGATATTTTGATCAAGCTATGGTTTACTTCTTAAAAAATGAAAATAATGATTCATTAGATTATGAATACATGGGTGATTATTACTATCTTGGTTTAGGTACTGAACCTGTCAATAGAGATAAAGCTCTTGAATATTATCGTCAAGCAGTTGAATTAGGCGGTGAAGATGCCTCTAGAAAAATAACTGCTATTGAAGAAGAAAAAGCAAATGGTACAACTGATGTTGCTCCTGAACTTACTGCTGCAACCAAAGTTGAAGAAAAACCAGTTGCTGAAACTGCAAATTCTGAATCAGTTGAAGAAAAACCAGCTGTTTATAATCCTAGTAAAGAAGATGAAAAAGCTAGTAAAGTTGTTGCTGACATGGAAGAAGCTGATCAACTTCTTATCAAAGCTATTAGATTACTTGATTCTCCTGCTTCAACTGAAGCTGATAAGAGAAAAGGTGTTGAATACACCAAAGCAGCATCAGATGCTGGTGTTATGAGAGCAGCTGTTTTGATGGGTTACCTTTATGAAGGTCACAATTCCTTAGTAAAAGAAAATTTAGATGAAGCCAAAAAGTATTATCAAATTGCTATTTCAAGAGGTTCTGCTTCTGCTGAATATCGCTTAGGTCTTTTATACCTCAATGATGAAGCAAGCTTTAAAGATGATGAAAAAGGTCATCAACTCATTCTTTCTTCTGCAAGAAGAGGTTACCCATATGCTTTAAATTATATTGGTGATTGCTTTAGAACAAAAGTTTCTGATCCACGCTACTTGGATTTAGCTTATAGATATTATTCTTTAGCTGGTGAAAGAGGCTTAGGCTTAAGCTATCACAATATGGCTGAAATTGATGCATCAAGACAAGAAATTCAATTAGCTGAACTTCATGAAAAATATGCTACCGATAATGGCTATAATCCTGATTTAGGTGTTCAAGAACCATTATTTACAACTATTAGAGCTTAATAAATTTGAAATAGAAAAGGTCATCAACATTGGTGACCTTTTTTGTTGAAAAAATTATTAAATAATAAGACTGTTTGCTAAATTTTCATAAATGTAAATTGATTAAAATATCGATAAATACTACATAAATGCAATTTATAAAAAAAATTAAAAAAATGTGCATTATTTTATTGACATTAGATTAAAGGTAAGATATAATTTTTAACGCGTTTGATAAAAAACGCATATGATTGCTCTTTGAAAACTAAACAGGATGGTTA
>CALBLI010000015.1 GCA_937896065.1 uncultured Caryophanales bacterium
TAGCATGTAAATTTTGTATACCTAACTTTTGACTTTTTAGTGATATATATATATATATATAACTATTTTTTATAAAACCACTAAATTATTATGTAAAAAAATATTAATTATTTAACAATTAATTATCTTTAATAACAAAAAATTATCACAGCTTTCTAATATATAGATAAGTGATAATCACACAAAAAAAGTAGACCATTATAGTCTACTTTAATTTTATCGTTTTTTAGAATTTAAACCACTTGGATTAGCAGGCATTTTTGATTTACCACTGGAAGCATCATTTATGGCTTTCATAGTTTGATTAAGTCTTGCTTGTGATGGAGTTACTCCCATTGATCGATACATTGCTTTAATCATATCTTCATTGATTGGTGGATTTTTTTGAATCTCTTTCTTTATGATAGTTCTTGCAATAAAGAAACCACCAATAAGTCCACCAATTATACAAACTATAATTATGACAACAAATGCCCAAATAGGTATGCTCATCATAATAATTACCTATTATGCACGTGAATCGTATTCACCAGTATCAGTTCTAATAACAATCTTGGTATTATTTTTAACAAACATTGGAACTCTCAACTTGTAGCCGGTTTCAACAATAGCATCTTTGGTTGCTTTATTGACAGTGTCACCAGCAACAGCATTATCATCAGTTTCAGTGATAGTTAAAACAACTTTAGCTGGAAGTTCAACACCTAAAATTTCATTTTCATAGAAAGTAACAGTGATTGGATTTTCAGTTGTGATGAAATTTAATTCCCATGTTAAATGAGATCTGTCAATTGCAAAATCTTCAAAAGTTTCACTATCCATAAAATGAACTAATGTTCCATCATCATATGTATAATTCATTTGTCTTTTATCCAGATAAATAGTTTCAACCTTATCATCACCATTAAAAGACATAACGTTGATAGCACCAGTTCTCAAATTTTTTGCTTTGATTTTGACAATCATTTGTCTCATTGCAGTTTTATTGTGATCAATTTGAAGAGAAGTATAAATATCATTCTTCCACTTAAATGATTTACCTGGACCGCAATCGCCAATCATTATGATATCTGCCATATAAATTTACCTCGACAATAGATTATTTCTTTTCTTCATGTAATGTCTTTTTATTGCAGACATGACAATACTTTTGAGTTGTGAATTTATCAGGATGGACTCTCTTATTTTTAGTAGCGATGTAATTTTCACTTTTACATACTGAACATCTTAATGTTAAATTCATGCGTTTTTCAGCCATATTTAATTTCCTCCATAAAAAAAGTTGATCTGTACAACCTAACTATTATAATTAAATCTAAATTTTATATCAAGAAATAATCAATATTTTAACAATATTTTGTGCAAATTGATTATAAATTTGCCGTTTATTGTATAATTTAAGTAGGTAATTAATATGGAAAAACTCAAATTTAATATTGGTAATAAAATAATCGGTGATAATAATGTTTTAATTCAAACAATGTCTGATAGCAAAACTAGTAATGTTGATTACAACATCAAGCTAACCAATGAGCTTGAAAAAATTGGTCTTGATATGATGCGATTTTCTATTCTCGATAATGATGATGTAGAAGCTATTAAAATCATTAAGAAAAACACAAATATTCCAATAATTGCGGATATTCATTTCAATTATAAATTTGCTCTTGCTGTAATGGATAATAATATTGACAAAGTCAGAATCAATCCAGGAAATATTGGAAGTGAAGTTTTTTTAAGAGAAATAATAAATAAAGCTAAAAGTAAAAATGTAACTTTAAGAATCGGTGTAAATTCAGGATCATTAAATAAATACAAAGGTAAAACTAAAAGTCCCATCGATGACTATCTTTTAGCTCTTGATGAAACCTTAAATATATTTGAAAGTGAAGGCTTTAATCATATTGTCTTATCTTTAAAAAGCACGTCAATTGATTACACTACTAAATTATACAAAAAAGCATATTTAAAATATCCTTATCCACTTCATTTAGGTTTAACTGAAGCTGGAAGAAATACTCAGGGAATTGTCAAGTCATCAATTTGCTTATTTCCTCTTTTACAAGAAGGCATCGGAGATACAATCCGTGTTTCACTTGCAAATGATCGAAAAGAAGAGATACGAGTTTGTAAAACTCTTTTAAAATATGCAAATAGAAAAGTTGAACCAACTTTAATTGTTTGCCCAACATGTGGGAGAACAAAATGTGATGTGAAAGAAATAGCTGACCATGTGGAAACTTTTTTGGATTCTATAAATAAAGATATTAAAGTAGCAGTTATGGGTTGCCCAGTAAATGGTCTTGGTGAAGCTAAAGATTGTGATATTGGAATAACTGGTTCTGGAAATTATAATGAATATCTTCTTTTTTCAAAAGGAAAAGAACTTGGTAGATTCAAAAAAGAAGAATGCATAAAAAAACTAGAAGATTACATAAAGAACTTCTAGTTTGCGATTTTTAATGTATTTATTACTTAATCATTATGGAAATCATTTACATTTCCACCACTTTTTGCAATGTTAGTTCTAACAACTTTCATACGATGTTTCTCTTTGACACGTTTAACAGCTTTAGAAACTTTTTTCTTATAATTAGGCTTGACTTTATTAGATTTAACCTTATTTACAGCATGCCTTATCTGCTTTTGAAGTTTATCATTTGATTGATCTTTCTTACCTAAATTTTTAAATATATAAGATGAAGAAACAAGCTTGAATTCATTTCTAGTCAGTTTATAGACATAAAAAGAAACATTCCTTTTTGAAAGAGTTTTAATGTTTTTAATTTCAGTTTCATCATCTTTATTGACAAGAATATAAGAATCACCTTCTTTATCAAATCGACCGGTTCGACCAGCACGATGGAAGTAATAATCTAAATTGTCACTGACAGAATATGAAATGATTGTTTCAACATCATCAATATCCATACCACGTGATGTATAATCACTTGAAAATAAAACACCATATTTAGCATTTTCAAAAGCTGAAATAGTCTGCTTTATTTCGCGTTTATCAAGTTTACCATGCACTTTAAAAATAGATAATTGTTTATCCTTAAAATAAGAATAAACTTCCTCTTCTTCACTTATAGTTTTAAAGAAAACAATTACTTTTAAGCTTTTAATTTTGTTATGAAGAAGAAGGTATAGAGCTTCTTTTCGAGCCAGTGGTGAATAATCAATTAAATAATGTGTTACTAAATTTGAGGTGATATTTGAAGAAACATTAATAACATGCTTTATTTTCAAAGCTTTTTTGACTCTCGTTATATCTTGAATTTTAATAGATGCTGAAAACACAGATACCATATTTTTATCAATCTGTTTTTTTAAAATTTGTATAATGGAAGCAAAACCATCAAATATAAGCATATCTGCTTCATCAATGATGACGTACTTTAACAAATTTGTAGGGTAATGTGAAAATATTTCAGGATATAATGAAGGAGTAGTAATAACAATTTTAGGTTTAGACTTAGTAAAAGAATTTTTATCTTTAATTGATTTAACAAGTTCAGGATCATAGCCGAGTTTATCAAAAAAAGAAATAAAAACCTTCTTAATTTGTTCCATTAAAATGATAGTTGGAACAATAATTATTGCTTCAAGTGAAGAAGTAGAAAAATCTAAGTTATTTAAAATAGGAATAAGGTATGAAAAAGTTTTTCCACTACCTGTTTCAGAAATGACTAAACAGTTTTCTTTTTTTAGTAGAAGAGGAATAGCTTTTTCTTGAACAGGTGAAAGCTTATCATAACCTAATGAATTAAAAGCAGTGATCACTTCTTTTTTTATATTCAAACTTTTTATGTTCAAATTATTCATCTTCATTTCCTTTAATAAAAGTGATTCCTAAAACATCAGTATCAGCAGTTGGAACCTTAGATGGGCATTTAGATAATGGTTCAAAAGCTTTTAAATTTTTAGGGAATGCAACTACATCACGAACATTATCAACTTTAGCAAGTTCCATGGCAAGTCTTTCAACACCGATACCAAAACCACCTTCAGGAGGAACACCATACTTTAAAGCTTCAACTAAAAAAGAAAATCTCTCTTCAATATCTTCACTAGTTAGACCAAGAAGTTTAAAAACTTTCTCTTGAGTATCACTATCATGTATTCTTAAAGCACCTGATGATAATTCAACGCCATTTAAGACAGTATCATAGGAAGTGGATCTGATCTTAGTAGGATCGCTATCAAAATATTTTAAATCCTCATCAATTGGTCTTGTAAATGGATTGGATAGAGAAACAATATTCCCTTCATCATCTTTGTCAAACAAAGGCCAATCAATGACAAATAAAGGTTTATAAACATTCTTATCAATAAGATTTAGTTTAGAGGCATAATATTGTCTTAAAGCACCTAAAGCCGTTGAAGCTTTAACTTTTACTTTATCAGCACAGATGATCACCAAATCATTATTGTTAATATTCAGTTTATTTTTTAAATTAGTCAATGCTGATTCATTTATGTTTTTAACAATTGAAGCATTAAAAACATCATTTTCGTATTTTAAATGCGAAACACCAAAAACTCCATATTTTTTAGCAAGTAGATTATCTTCATCCATATTTTTACGACTGACATTATTTGCATAATTTGGAATAACAAGACAAGAAATATATTTGTCTTCAAAAGCTTTAAAGCCACAATCTTTTAAAATTTCACTGACATCATTTAAATATAAAGGATATCTAATATCAGGTTTATCAGAGCCATATTTAGTGATGGCTTCATCATAACTCATCCTAATAAAATCAGGCAATTTAACATTAGCAACTTCTTTAAATATATGTTTAAGCAATCCTTCAATTATATTTAAAACATCTTCTCTATCAACAAAAGACATTTCACAGTCAATTTGCATAAATTCTGGTTGCCTATCAGCGCGTTGATCTTCATCACGATAGCAATGTGCTAGTTGGTAATAACGATCTATTCCTGAAATCATAAGCAGTTGTTTATAAAGTTGTGGGGATTGAGGAAGAGCATAAAAGCATCCTTTGTATAATCTGGAAGGGACAAGATAATCTCTAGCACCTTCGGGAGTAGATTTAATCAATGTAGGTGTATCTACTTCCATAAAATTGTTTTGATCAAGATATTCTCTTGCAGCTTTGGCAAGTTTGCTTCTGATCAGCATGTTATTTAACATGTTAGGTCTTCTTAAATCTAAATAACGATATTCAAGTCGAGTATTTTCAGAAACGGTCACATCATTTGTAATAGTAAAGGGAAGTTCTTTACATTTTGAAAAAACAGTTACATCACTTACTTCAACTTCAATTTCACCAGTTTTTAAATTTGGATTTTTTTCTTTCCTTTTTCTAACTTTTCCTTTTACTTGAATACAGTATTCATTCTTAATAACTTGCTTATTAAATAATTTTTCATCAAAATATAATTGAGTTTTACCATATCTATCTCTTAAGTCAATAAAAGCAAAGGAGCCTATATTTCTAATGGTATCAACCCAACCAGCTAAAGTTACTTCTTTTCCTTCATCTTTTAATGTCAACTGTCCACATGTATAATTTCTAAGCATTATATATTTCCTCCTTTTTCAAGTTTTAGAATCAAATCAGAAAGCTTTATTTCTTCTTGATTGCGTGTTTCCATATCCTTAATTTTACAAACATCATTTTCAATGATTAAAACTTTCTTAGCTTTCATTCTATCAGCCATTTTTAAAGCACCATTTAATGATCTATTAGCAGAAGGGATTGTAACTTTACAACCTTTTTCACGCAAAATACTAGCAATCTTTAATGAAGTAAAATCTTTATTCAAATTGATGATAAAATAATCGAGTGAATCATCAACTTTTGAAAGAAGATTCTTTTTTCTATCATCATCTAAAGAAAGAACTAATCTTTCAACCCCGAAAGAAAAACCGATACCTTCAAACTCAGGGCCACCAATGTCTTTCATCAATGATGAATATTTTCCACCACCACCGATTGCACCAACATCACTTTCTGAATATAATTCGAAGACAAGACCAGTATAATAATCAAGTCCTCTCACTAAATTATCATCTTCAACAAATTGAATATTTAATGAAGTTAAATAAGATTTGATTTTTTCATATTCTTCTTGATCTTCTTTGTTTAAATAATTAGTAATTTTTGGTGATGATTTGATAATTTCTTGGTCTTCTTTAACTTTGCAATCAAGAATCCTTAAAGGATTTGTTTCAAGTCTTCTTTTACAATCTTCACACATGTTTGAAATTTTATCTTTAAAAAATAAATAGAGTGCTTTTTTATAATTTTCACGGCTTGATAATGAACCTAAAAAGTTGATTCTAAGTTTAATATCTATGTTTCCTAAAATGGTTTTAGCAGAATTTATAGCAAGAAGAAGAGTATCAATAGTTGAATCAATATCTATTTTAGTGTCTAATACCTCGACACCAAATTGATGAAATTCACGATATCTTCCTACTTGTGGTCTTTCATATCTAAAAGCTTTACCAAAATAAGAGTATCTAAGGGGAAGAGAAGGAAGAGCATAAAATTTATTTTCAATAACAGCACGATTAATTGATGCGGTAAATTCAGGCCTTAACGTGTACTCTTTATCGCCTTTTGAAATCAAGTCAAATGTTTCTTTTCTGACGATGTCAGAACTTTCACCAACTCCACGATGAAAAAGTTTACTCTCTTCAAAGCAAGGAATGTCAACATAAGTAAAACCATATTTTGAAGTTTCAAAAATTAATTTTGATTTTATAATTTCCATCAATTTGCAATCATCATAAAATAAATCTAATGTTCCACGCGGGCGACTAATTATATTTGCCATATTACCTCCTATTTCAAAACTCTAGAGACATTATAAACAGATTTGACTTGATAAATATCATTTATATAATGACCAAGAGATTCAGTATCTTTTACAAGTAATGTAACAAGAATTACTGTATTGTTCATGCCAGGATTATATTTTGCTGAAAGTTTAACAACTTTTGCTTTATTCACTTCTAAAATATTGACAACATCAACTAAAAGTCCATCGCGATCATGGCATTCTACTTCTAAGTCAACCTGATAATCAAGTTTTTTCAAATTATTAGGATTCCAGCGGACACCAATAAGTCTAGAATCATCCTTCAACTTGTTTATATTTGGACAATCTTTTCGATGCACTTTAACACCTTGTCCAGTTGAAACATAGCCAATTATTTCATCACCTGGTATTGGTTGACAGCAGCTAGCAAGTGAAGTTAAAACGTTATCGCCATTAGCTAGGACAATTGAATCAGTAGTATTCTTTTTTAGTTTTCCTAAAACATCATTTTCACTTTTACCAGCGATTTTATCTTGAATATTTTTTTCTTCATTTATTTTGGCATCAATATTACTTTTTTCAATAACTAAATTAGTAGTGATTGTTTTACCTGCTATCTGGACGAATAAATCATCTTGATTATTAAGATGCAAATCAGTAAGTAACTGTTTATTTACAATCTTACTTAAATCAGTAGATAATTTTTTCTCTTTTAAAGTGTCAAGAAGCATTTGCTTTCCTTTTTTAATAGCTTCTTCTTTGGCATAATCTGAATTTTTCTTAACTAAGTATTTTCTAATACAGCTTTTTGCAAAGTTGGTTTTAGCAATATTGTACCATTCAGTATTAGGGAAAGCATTTTTAGATGTTATGACTTCAACGACATCACCAGTTTTAAGTTTAGTTGATATTGGAGTTAAGACATTATTAACTTTGCAACCTGATAAATGTTCACCTAAATCAGTATGTATTCGGTATGCAAAATCAATGGCAGTTGAACCATTTGGCAAGCAAATAACATTTCCTTTCGGTGTAAAAACATAAACATTTGCATCAAAAATATCATGGGATAAAGTATCCATGTATTCTTTAGCCGAAGAGTTTTCACTATCGGAAATAGTTACAAATTCTTTAAACCATTGGAGTTGATTTTCAATTTCAACCTGTTCTTTTTTAGCATCATAATGAGAACCTTCTTTATATCGCCAATGAGCAGCAACACCTTGCTCTGCAAGCTCATCCATCTTTTTAGTTCTAATTTGAATTTCAAAGAAAATACCACTATCTGTCATAATGGTTGTATGCAGTGACTGATACATATTTGCTTTTGGCATAGCAATGTAATCTTTAAACCTTCCAGGCATTGGTGTAAAATTAGCATGAATGTATCCTAATATTTCATAACAATTCTGCTCAGTTTCAGTGATGATTCTAAGGGCCAAAATATCATATATTTGATCAAATGCATAATTTTTTAAGTACATCTTCTTATAAATTGAATAAATGCTTTTAACACGCGATGTTATCTCATATGGAATAGTTGTTTTTGATAAAATGTTATCAATATTCTGTTTTAATTTATCTAAAGTTCCTTGCGAATTTGAGACAAGTTGATTACATTTATCTTCAATATATTTAACTTTTTCAGGTTCTAAATAATATAGTGATAAATCTTCAAGTTGAGTAGATATATTATATAAACCTAAGCGATGAGCAATAGGTGCATATACTTCAAGTGTTTCATTGGAAATACGAATTTGCTTTTCTTTTGGTTGAAATTGAAGTGTCATCATGTTGTGAAGACGATCAGCTAGTTTTATTAAAATAACACGAATATCTTTTGCCATAGCGACAAAAATCTTTCGATGGTTTTCAGCTGTGAATTCAACATTTTTATAATCAGATAAACGTGTGACTTTTGTTAAAGCTTCAACCATTGTTGCAATCTCTAAACCAAATTCACGCTCAATATCTTCAAAAGTAGTATCAGTATCTTCAATAGTATCATGCAAAAGTCCAGCACAAATAGTTTTAGGACCAGCTTGCATATTAGCAAGAATATAAGCAACATAAAGACAATGTGATACATATGGATCACCTGATTTACGAATTTGTCCTGAATGTTTATCAGCAGCAAATTTATACGCTTTTGAAATCAATGCTAAATCATCAGGATTAGAAATATATTCCTTGACACGTTTTTCTAATTCTTGATAAGTGCAAACATGGTTAGAAATAGTCATAAATTAAAGATCTAATAAAGATTTGCATTTGAGTTTGAAAACAACACTGTCTTCAAATTCTTTTAAATTTATCAAAGTAACAGCACCAACAGGTGTAGCACCTGCCATAGTGACTAAGTCTTGAAGAGCTTTAAAAGTTCCACCAGTTGCCATTAAGTCATCCACTAAAAGAACTCTTTGCCCTTTTGTAAATGATGATTGAGGAACAGCTAAAGTAGCAGTTCCATATTCAAGTTGATAAGTAATTTGATAGACAACACCTGGAAGCTTACCACCTTTTCTTGCCATAACAAACCCTTTATTCATTTCATAGGCCATTGCTGCACCAAAAATGAAAGCTCTAGATTCAGGACCGCAAATGATATCAGCTTTGAATTCCTCAGCTAGTTTGCACATATCCTTAATTGCACTATGAAATGCCTTAGGATCTTTAAGTAGTGGTGAAATATCTTTAAATGATATTCCTTTTTTGGGAAAATCATTAACAACAGAAATGTAATCATTATAGTTCATAAGTACCTCTTTTAAAAACCTAAATATTTTAACATATTTGAAAGCATAATAATTTAATATTTACACATATAGTCGTAGTAATTTTATTAATAACATTTACTTGTGCTATACTATCTATGAAAATATGGTCAAAATAATTGGTGAATATGGATTTTGCTTTGGTGTTAAAAATGCCATTCAAATTTTAAAAGAAAATAAGAAAAAAGATGGAAAAATTATTCTTCTTCATCCTTTAATACACAATCAAACTCTAAATGACAAATTAATGGAAGAAAATAATGCAGTTTTATATGATAAAAATACTAATATTTCAGAAAAGGACATCATTATTTTTTCAGCACATGGTCATTTAAAAGAGGAAGAAGAGAAATTTAAAAATTATCACTATGAAAACGCTATCTGCCCATTAATTACAAAACGATATAAATTTATAAAAGAGAACTATAATAATGATATTAATTATCTTTTTTTAGGAAAGAAAAAGCATCAAGAAACAATTTCTTTCTTGTCTTTTTTTAAATTTTTAAAACTCGTTGATGTTGAAAATATTATGGATGATTTAGAAAAACTCAATTTAAAAAAAGAAGATAAAACTTTTTTAATTCCGCAAACAACAGTTTCATATTTTAAGTATAATCAGGTGTTGTCATACTTAAAAGAAAAAACAAATCTAGTTTCAAATTTACCAATATGTCCTCACTATTTAAAAAGAGCAACTGATGCTCTTCAAATCTTAAAAAATGAAGATATAAATAAAACAGTTTTTGTTGTATGTGGAGATAAAATGTCATCAAATGCTAATGAAATTTATAATTTGATTAAAAGTAGTTGTTCAAATTTAATGGGTTATATTGCACTGACTGCATCTCAATTGAATTTAAGTGATTTAAAAAATAAAAAAATATATTTGATCTCTTCAACTAGTGTATCAAAAGAAGAAGTAGAATCACTATATGATGAGCTAAGCAAATTATAATCACCAAGAATTTAAAAAATTTAAAATCTCATTTTTCTTATTCTTTTTCTCACTATCTAGTTCATATAATTTCTCAATGTTATTTAGTTTTTCAAGTTCAATTTCAAGATAAACTCTAAGTTGAGAATCTCTTTTTCTAACCAAGTCGAATCCATAATTTAACGCAATATATTTAAATTTATCATCTATTTTATCTTGTCCTTTTACATATTTTAGAATCGGATAATAATGTTTCTCATAAATGAGTTTAGAATCGATGTTTTCAAAACCATTTTCATATAAAAATGAAATCGGCATTTTAAAATTTGATTGTGGTTCAATAATTATGGATTCAATTTGATTGAGTCTATTTCTACCTTCAGACAATATTTTATAAATAGTATCTCCACCCATTCCTAAGATGATGATGCATTTTATATCATCAGGCATTTTTAAAATACCATCAATAAATAGTGGTGTAATACTTGAAAAATTTTCTTTTAAATTATTGACTAAGCGATTATAAGGGCCAATTTTATTTTCGCTAGCATATACTTTATAGCCTTTATTTTCTAAAAATAGCGCAAGTAGACCATGATCAGAACCAACGTCAATACATGGTGATGTATCAACAAGTGATGAAGCAACTTCTAGACGATTACTTAAAATAATATTCGATTTCATTAGCTAATTCAGGATTATTTTTTATTAAATTCTTTTGAGCATCAAGAAGTAATTGTCTAACTCTTTCAGATGAAATATTAAGTATTTTGCTAATTTCAGTCAAATTCTTTGGAGTTCCATCATAGTACCCTATTTTATATAAAACAACATCTCTTCGTTTTTCTTCTAATTTATTTACTTCTTCAATAAATTTGTTGAATATAAGTTCTTTATCAGCATATACTTCAGGTGAATCATATTTATTATCAGCTATCAAATCAGATATAGTTGTTGTGCCCTCATCATCAACTTTTTCATCAAGAGATGAAGGAGAAAGTGAATTCATTCTCGTTTTTAATTCAATAATTTTATTGATAGTAAATTTACCGCCCATCTTTTGGGCAATCTCTTCATCAGTTGGAGTTCTTGATAACTTATTAGTCAAATCATTTATGGCATTATTTAATTTTCTAATATCTTCTAAAATATTTTTGGGAATAGAAATAATTTTATTATTATAAATTGCATTTCTTATATATCCACAAATGCAAGTACACGCATAAGTTGAGAATTTATAATTGGTTTTATAATCATAATTTTCAACAGCATGAATCAAACCCTGACAACCTTCTTGAAAAAGATCATCAAAAGGTAATCCTCTATCACGATATTTATTAGCCATTGCAATAACAAGACGAAGATTGGAATTGATCAGTTGATCTTTAGCATCTTTATCACCTGCATCTTTCAATTTACAAAGTCTAACAAGCTCATCATCAGATAATCTATCATATAATTCAACCTGTGATTTCAATAATTGATAGTTATTACCATAATCTCTTTTCTCATCTTCATCATAATAATTTTCTAATTTATTATCTTCTTCAAAAATGGTAATATTTGCTTCATTTAAAAGTCTAGATAACTTATCAACATCATCATTTGTCAATTGGTAATTATCAACTATATCATTATATTTTTCAAGCGATATTTTATTGTTATTGACTTTAGCTTCATTTGAAAGCAATCTAAAAACTTGATTTAATTCATTAGTAGGTTCAGTCACTTTATTTTCTTCTTTCATCAATAAAACTTATATTAATATTTAAAATCTTTTAATAATTTAGCTCTTGAAGGATGTCTTAATTTCTTTAAAGCTTTAGCTTCAATCTGTCTAATTCTTTCTCTTGTGACGTCAAAGAGCTGTCCAACTTCTTCCAAAGTATGTGTTCGTCCATCAAGAAGACCATATCTTAATCTAATTACTTTTGCCTCACGATCAGTTAACTGTTCCAAAACAGCGTTGATTCTTTCATTCTCCATTGATCTATTTGCATAATCATATGGTGATTCATTATCTTTATCAACAATGAAATCGCCAACATGAGAATCTTCTTCTTCACCGACTGGTTTTTCAAGGGATAATGGTTCTAATGCAATCTGCTGAATTTCCATAATCTTTGATGGTGATAGTGCACCATTTAAAGCTTCTGAGATCTCTTCAGGTGTTGGATCACGATTTAATTTTTGAACAAGTTGCCTTTGAGCTTTAGTAATTTTATTGATTGTTTCAACCATATGAACAGGAATACGGATGGTTCTTGCCTGATCAGCTAAAGCACGAGTTATAGCCTGTCTAATCCACCAAGTAGCATAAGTTGAAAATTTAAATCCACGTTTATAATCAAATTTATCAACAGCTTTAATCAATCCTAAGTTACCTTCTTGTATCAAATCTAGGAAGTCCATGCCTCTATTTAAATAATGTTTAGCAATAGCGACAACTAATTTTAAATTGCACTGAATAAGTTCATCTTTAGCATCTTGGTCACCTTGTTCAATAAGTTTAGCAAGTTCAATTTCTTCTTCTTTAGAATTTAAAACTTCATATGCACCAATATTATGTAAATATTGTCTAATAGGATCGGAATTTTTAACATCAGCTGAATTTATTGGATCGTTTTCATTATAAAAATTCTCAAGATGTGGCTCATCATCTAAGAAATCATCACTTGCAACTTCACTATCCTCATCAATAACGATATTGTTATCATATAAATAATCTGTTAATATTCCAAAATCATCATCATTAATATCGTATTTATTTAAATACTTTTCAAGTTCTTTAAAAGAAAGATAATTGCCATTATCACGACCGAGCTTTAAAGTCTCTTCTTTAATGTTTTCAAAGATATCAATATTCATTGATAATTCTTTTTTTGCCTTTGACTTTTTACCAGTTTTCTTTTTGGCAGATGATAGTCTTTTTTCAAGTTCTTTTTCAATTTCCTCTTCAGATTCGCTATCAATGTCGTTATCAACACCGATTATTTCAATATCTTTTTTTAGAATCAGATCATTCAATTTCTTTATTTCACTATCATCAAATTTATATTTAGCAATCAAATTATCAAGTTGACTTTTTTCAACTGAGAATTCTTTAATTTCAGCCAAAAGCAAATTTGATTTTTCTTTAAATGATAATGGTTTATCACTAGAGTTGCTTTCAACTTTATTATTTGAAATAGTTCCTTTTTCTTTTTTAGAAGTGTTTTTTACTGGCTTTACTACTTCCTTTTCAGTATGGGTAACTTTTTGAACAGGCTTTTCTTTAGCAATTTCAGTTTTAGTTTCTTTTTTAGTCTCTCTCACTGATTTTATATTCTTTTCATCTTTTTTAGATTCACCTAAAATCATATCATTGATATTATTTGAACCACTAGTGCTAGAAACTTTCTTTTTGGAGACTATTTTTTTAGCTTTTTGTTCACCTAAAATCACATTATCTAATTCTTCAGCAGTTTTAGCTGCTTCAACTTTTTTTACATTAACTGAATCACCTTTAGATGAATTAGTTTTTTTATTATTTTTCATATCATTTTTTTTATTTCGTTTTAAATCAGTAGTTTCAGTATTCTTTTTAGCCATCTAAAAGTCCCCCACAATTTAATGATAGATAATTTAGAAAAAATATAGAAAATTAATCTAAATAGACTCCAGCATTAAAGCAACAAATAATTATAAGTAAAAATCACATATTAAACAAGGGCTACTTAGAATGAATTTTACGCATTTTCTTAATTTTCTCTTGAATATCAAATGCATTTTTAGCTGGTTTTTTTAATTCATCCATATTTATATCTTGTCTATTTTTTAATTTTAGTAAATAAGCTTTAAATTCTTTTTTAGCAAATTCATTGTTTACTAGTGAATTTTTAATAAAATCTAAAATGTTGATAATAAATGTAAGTGGAATTTTACTAGCATTTAATTGCTCAATTACGTTCTTATATGGATTATAATCTAAAAACGGATCATCATCGTTTTCATCATCTTCTAGATTTGAATTTATTTTTAATTCTTCAATAAATGAATCAATTGTTTCTTTATTAATCTTTTTATTGACAGTAGAATCGTACATTTTTTTCAAAAGAAGATTTAAATAGTAGTAAGGATAGTAAGAAAATTCAAATTTGTCACCACTTTTTTCATCAACTGTTTCTTGCAAAGTCAAGTAGGCATCATAATATGAGAAAATTTGCAAAATAATTGAAGATTCTTCCTTTAAAATATTTTTCTTAATAGTGCATTTATACGTGCTTGAAGAAAAGCAAAAATCTGTCATTTTGTTTGCTGTATCAGCTAAAACATAGATGTCACTTTTATCATTGATGCTGCTAAATATTTCTCTTTTTTCTTCTTTAATAAGCTCTTCTTTTCGTTTATATTTAGTACTTTTTTTATAATTTTCAATTGCAGGAGATGAAATTTTTACATTGTTATTAAACTGCATTGTCAGCTCATCAATACTGACTGATGTCACTCTAGAGAGCACTTCTAAATCTTTAACTTTTGAAATTTGATCCAAATATGGATAATAATTTTTGAGTGTTTGAATTAAATTTTTAATTTCTAAAGGAGAACTAATTTTTCTTTCACCATTTAAACTATCAGCAATAATGAATAAAAAAGGATCATATATTTTTTTAACACGTTGTATTAAATATTCTTTCCCTTTATTATTTAAAACTTCGTCTGGATCTTTTCCCTCTAATTCTCTATCGAATTTCCTAACAACAGCACAATCAATATTATTCTTAAGTAATGGAATTAAATTCCTTTTAATACCTTCTTGACCAGCACTATCAGAATCGAGAAGAAGCCTGACTTGAACATTCAATCTTTTTAATATCTTAATTTGATTTTCATTGATAGCTGAAGTCATACATGCAATGACATTTTTAATTCCAGCTTTATACATGCTAATGCTATCCATGTATCCTTCAACAATGTAAATGCATTTTTCTTTATATGCATAACTTTTTGCTTTATCTAAATTGTAGAATATATCGCTTTTATGAAACAAACTTGTTTCTGGATAATTGATATATTTTCCAGTTGTATCATCTTTTATAAGTTGTCTACCAGCAAAGGCAATAATATTTCCATCTTCATCTTTTAAAGGAAAGATGAGACGATTTGAAAATCTATCTTCATTATTTATACCACTATTTAAGATGCCGGCATTTTGCATTGTTAATATATCAACTCCACGTTTGGATAATGCATCAATTGATAAAGAAGAATCACTGGGAGCGTAACCCAAATTAAATTCATTTATAGTATCTTGATCAATATTTCTTTTCTTTAAATAATCCTGACAAATTTTGCCTTCAGGCATATTTAAATATAACGAGTAAAAATTAGACAATTCAGTTAGTGCGTTTATTTCTTTTATAAATTTAGTTTTGTTAATTGATTGCTTTTCAGTAAATTTGAAGTTATTAGGCAAATCAATATGACATATCTCAACAACTTTTTTTACAGCATCAATGGCTGAAACATTCAAATATTTTTGCACAAAAGAGACAGGTCCACCACCATTTCCACAAACAAAACATTTAGCAATGTTTTTATCAACTGATATTGAAAATGAAGGGTCATGATCTTGATGAAATGGACATAAGGTTTTATAATTGTTTCCACTTCTAATCAATTTTTTCTCACCTAAAAAGTAGCTGACAACATCTTTGATGTTAGCGTGCTTATTTACGTAATCAAAAATTGAATCTTCCATAATTTATTAATCTAAATTTGCTTTTATATAATTTACAAGTTCTTTAATTTCAACTCTTTCCTGTTTCATTGAATCACGATCTCTTATAGTCACTTTATTATCATTTAATGAATCAAAATCAAATGTAATACAAAATGGAGTACCGATAGCATCTTCGCGGCGATATCTTTTACCGATAGAACCTGTGGTATCAAAGATGCAGTCAAACTCTTCTGTAAGCATCTTAAAAACTTTCTTAGCATCATCATTTAATTTATTTGATAGAGGCAAAATTGCACAAGTATAAGGTGCAAGTCTCTTATTTAAATGCATAATGACGCGTGAATCTTTACCATCATCGAGTATTTCATTTTCATAAGAATCACAAAATAAAGCAAGCATCAATCTATCTAAACCAAAAGAAGGTTCAACAACATGTGGAACATATCTTTCATTAGTTTCAGGATCTAAATAAGTTAAATCTTGCTTAGAAAATTCCATATGTCTTGACAAGTCATAATTTGTTCTTGAAGCTATTCCCATCAGTTCACCCCAACCTAAAGTAGGGAATAGATATTCAATATCAGTTGTTGCTTTTGAATAAAAAGCAAGCTCTTCTTTTTCATGATCTCTAAAGCGAATATTTTCATCTTTTAAGCCTAGTTTTTCAACAAATGATTTGCAATTTTCTTTATAAAATTCAAACCATTTTTCATCTTCACCTGGTTTAAAGAAAAATTCAATTTCCATTTGCTCAAATTCACGGGTTCTAAAAGTAAAATTACCTGGAGTTATCTCATTTCTAAATGATTTACCAATATCACAAATACCAATAGGTAATTTTCGTCTAGTTGTACGCATGACATTTTTAAAATTAATGAAAATACCTTGTGCCGTTTCAGGTCTTAAGTAAACTGTCGAGGATTTTTCTTCAGTAACACCTAAAAACGTCTTAAACATCATTTGAAATTGTCTAATATCAGTAAAGGAAGACTTTCCACAATTAGGACAAGTGACTTGATGGCTTTTCATAAATTCATTCAAATCATCAACATCCATTTTATCAGTATCAACATCACTAAATTGCTGTTTGATTAAATCATCAGCACGATATCTAGAATGACAATATTTGCAATCTACTAATGGATCATGAAAATTAGAAACATGACCAGTAGCTTCCCAAACTTTAGGATTCATAATTATGGCTGGATCAATTTGCACATTATATTCTATATCTCTTACAAAATGCTTGAGCCATAAATCTTTTAAATGATTCTTAAATAAAGTACCAAGTGGACCATAATCCCATGAATTAGCTAATCCGCCATATATCTCAGAACCTTGATAAACAAAGCCGTATGTTTGTAAGTGAGTGGTGATTTCATCAAATGTTTTATTACTCATAACTATTCTCCTTTAATTAATGCTTTAAAATTATAACATTTAAATTTTTTAATTATATTAGTTTTTGTATTTTTAAAGTGCTATTTATATAGCAGACTTGACAATTGTTCATATTTTTTAAAATCAAATGTTAAAGTTATAAAATCATCAAATAACATTATCATTTTTATAAGTGAATCTTTTGGAGTTAAAGCATCTAGTCTATCTTCATTGATATTAGAAAACGCATATTTGATCACGTAGAGATCATTTTTAGAAAAAGGATTATAATCAATATCATTTTTATTAAAACAATCTTTACACATAAATCCATTATTAATATCAAAGTAGACAATATTATCTTTTCTATTACAAATATAACAGCTATCAAGATGAGGTTTATATCCTGA
This sequence comes from uncultured Caryophanales bacterium, assembly GCA_937896065.1. GTDB lineage: Bacteria > Bacillota_I > Bacilli_A > RFN20 > CAG-288 > Enterosoma. The sequence continues at coordinate 18,028 of CALBLI010000015.1, forward strand.
ATACTCAATTAGTTTAGCTAAAAAACAAAGCATTATATTATTTAAATTATGATTACTAATAGCACTTATAATCATTTTATAAAATTCAAACTCACCTATAAATAATTTATCATTTTCCATTTTTGTATATTTTAGCATATACACAATATATGATATGAGCATCGCTTTTTTATAATCAAAATAACAATAAGAAATGTCAAATACTACTTTGCTATTAATAATAGATTTAATTTTTGATTCAGCCTTATGTGTTTCAAACTTAATTATATTTCCAATTAATAAGCAAGATTTCAAGTTGCTTTTTAACTTATATACGCCATTTAAATAAAATGATTTAAGACCATCTGATGTTAAAATCATTAGTAATGCAGATGATTCAGAGTATTTTGAAATATCTATTACTATTCCTTCATCTTCAACAATTTCTTTATTTGTTACCATCTTCAAAGCCAAATTTTTTCAAATATTTATCATCATTTCTCCAATTAGGAATGCATTTTATAAGAATATCCAAATGTGTTTTTAAACCAAAATATGATGAAATACTTTTTTGAGAAAAAGTTCTAATATCTTTGAGCATTTTACCATTTTTTCCAATAACAATTCCTCTTTCGGATTCTTTTTCAACAATGATATCGCAGTATACATCAATATTTTTATCATCTTCTTCAATAGCTTTAATATCAACATAAATGGAATGAGGCACTTCATCTTTTAATAGTCTCATACATTTTTCTCTAATCATTTCAGCAATAATATATTCCTTAGGGCGATCAGAAACATAATAATCAGGAAATTCAAAGTCTCTTTCTGGAAGTATTTCTGTTATCTTGTTAATTATAGTATCAATATTAAAATTATCTTTACATGAAGTTTGAATAAAAGTAGCATTAGTATCACTCAAAGCTTTTTGATACTGAGTTAGTCTTTCTAGCCCAGTATTTAAAGAAATCAAATCAATTTTATTAAAGCAAACAATAATAGGAATATCTTTAATATTATTTAATTTATTAGCAAGTTCTAAATCAACTTTACTAGCAGCATCAATTACAAATAAGATGCAATCAATTCCTTCAAGTGAATTATATGCATCCCTTAATAAAATCGAGCCTAGTTTACCATGCGGTTTAAAAACACCAGGAGTATCAACAAATATAATCTGTGTATCATCACTAGTATATATTGCTCTTACATTATCTCTTGTAGTCTGTGGTTTACTAGATACTGGTAATAATTTAAAGCCTAAACAGCGATTAATTATAGATGATTTTCCAGCATTTGCTCTTCCAAAAACTGATACGTATCCACATTTCATCTTGCGTTTAAATCCTCACTAGTAAAACAATATGGCAATAAACCTTTTACAGTAGTAAACAACTTTTTATCCATATCATTATTAAAAATATAAACTGGACAATTTAAATCCATGAGTTCTGACATAGCTTGTCTACATACTCCACATGGAGTACCTACTTGATTAGAGGAAGTGATGCAACCAAGGGAGACAATATCTTCCTTATGATAACCTTCAGCATATGTTCTAAATAATGCAACACGTTCGGCACAACAGCACACAGTATATGCTGAATTTTCAATATTAAATCCAGTATGATACTTGCCATCTTTTGTAACGACAACAGCTCCAACTTTAAATTTTGAATAAGGAACATAGGCATTACTTTGAGCTTCTTTTAATTTCTTTTTTAAAATTTTAATATCAGTATAGAAATCAATGGGAAGGGTATTTAATATTTCATTTTGAAGTTTAAACATAATTTCTTCATCTTTTTTTGATTTATGATGATCATAACCGAAAGCATGAAGTAAACCATGAATAAAAAGGAAAGCTAATTCTTTATCAATAGGTAGATTATATTCTTTAGCATCTTTTTGGCAGACATCTAAGCATAAAATAATAGAACCCAAATCAATAAAAGGAGCACCTTCTTCAATTTCACATTCATATGGAAAAGTTAAAACATCAGTTGGCTTATCATTACCTTTAAATTCACGATTTAGTTTTCTCATCTCTGGACTTCTTACAATAGATAACGAAACTAAATAGTTTTCTTTTTTGTTTAAATAATTCAGTGTATGATCAAAAACTTTTTCAAACATACTTATTGCTTTAGCTTTTTTGCCAGTTTTATCTAAATAATCAATTTTATTTTGTTTTTTATTCATCATTAACTCCAAAATTTTTAATACAATTAGTATATATCAAAAACAACTTTTTTTTAAGTAAATCGATGCAATTAAATGATTAAAATAGTCTGAATGTAGAGATTTATATTATTATTTTTCTAATGAAAAAACAATAGCCAAGCCTTTTTATAAAAAATAGTTTTGAAACTTAAAATAAAAAAACTCATTTAATAATCTCATATATATTATTTGAAACTTGTGATAAATTATAAGCAATTTTATCATTTGAAATAATTTCTTTGCAAAGTGATGTTAAACTTGTAGTATATGTAAATGTTAAAAATATATAAAACAAGTAATTATTAATTGATGATGAGTCATCTAAAAACATATTGTATGCAATAATTAAAGAGATAAAAATAAATTCAATCAAATAGGGATAAATATTATTTAACATGCAGTTACTAACACCTTTTTTTAATCTTTTTAATAATTTTTCATCAACTTCTCTCTCATTTAATTTTCCTTTAAAACTAAACTCGATATCTTTTAATTCTCTAATATTTGATTCAATGTTACTTTTATTAATTATTATAACAAAGGAAATAATGATACTTATTAGTGCAAGAAGAGACACCTTTATTTCATTATTTATAAATAAAAAAGTCCCAATAATTACAATCAATAAGTAATTATAAATACAATTGATTCTTTTTATGTCTTCATCAAATACTTTTGTAAGATAATTAAAATCATCACTATTAGGGTATTTTTTTAAATATGGTATCAAGTATTTACGATCATATTCACTTCTCACTTTAAGATTATATAAGTTTAAAAAAATAATATTTATTGCTGATATTATTAAAAATACTAAAGGAAATGGAAAAGAGTTAGCCTGATTCATAAAATAAAATGATAATAAAAGCGATGTTAATTGAATTAAAAACAAAACTGAATAAATGACAATATTTTTTATTGCCAAAAATGATTTATTCGTTTTATTTTTAATATTTTTTTTATTTGAAATTTTAATCAAAACTTTACCAGTAAATATTTTTAAGAAATCTTTAACCGTGACTTTTATATCACCGCTATCTGAATCTAGATAGTAAACGTATTTTAAAGTGATCTTTTTTACAACTACAAAGTGAAAATTATCACCATTTGCTACCTGGGCAACAAGAGGAAAATTTATTTTTTTAAATTTGTATAAATCATCAACAACATATCCATCATAGTCTAAATTATAAGTTGACAACGTTTCTTTGATGTTTAAAAAATTATCAATGTTTTTTTCAAGATATATCATTTTCATATTCTCATCATGATAATTTAATATAAGAATATTCCTTATTGCTGCTCTTGCACAATCATTTGTCTCATTTTGATAATACATAAAAATTGCCTCCCATAGAATATATAGTCTGGCAATTTAATATTTTTAGATGATTTCTTTACAATTTAAAATATATCCATTATTTGAAAACATCTTCACAAAATAAGAAGAGGCCTGTTGAAATATATCATCTTTAAATTTTTTATGAAGAAGTGTATTTAGATCAATATCTTCTTTTAAATTGATAAATGTCAAAAATTTATTAGTTGCTCTTTTTTTCATCAATTTTAATAAATAATTATTATTAAAATTTACAGAATATTTTGGAATGTAGTCAAAATTATTAATAAATAAAATATCAGTATTTATAGCTTCTTCAAAATATTTGTTTGAATAATAAAAATAATTATCTTTTTCATTTAAAGATTCAAACATATTTGATTCAAAATCAATATAAGACACTTTTAAATTCAAATCAAACACAGCAAGCTTAATAGCAGCTATAAAAACATAGACAATAGATGAAGAAGATAATGTATTTTTAATAACCAAGCCTTTAGTATCCTCATTGTTTTTATATGCTGATAGAATCTTATATATCTTTAAAAGAAGAAGATTATATTGTTTAAAAGTAAGAGAATTTTCACTTATTTTATTTTTAAATGTCAAAAAATATTCATACATTTTTGAATATTCCATGGTTGTGATAGTCACATTATTTTTAAAAGCATCATTAAATTTTTCAAAAACTTCACATAGAGAGGTGAAATTAGAATATCTTTTTAAGTCTTCATCTTTTTTTATACCAACATATTGATACTTATTTTCCTTTAAACATTCGCCAAATTTTTTTGAGCAATTCTTGCAAATATTATAGTTTTTAACATAATCATAAATCTGAGGAAGGGAACTATTATAATAAATCTCATCCTTCTTTAAATTTCTAACAAAATTCAAAAGATATGGATCTTCACTTATCATTTTTTCAATTTCAATTTCAATTTTTATCTTGAAGTCATTTTTTTGTTTTTCAGTCAATTTAAATTCTGAAAAATCTAAAATATCATCATTAATTTTATTCATATTTCAAACCTATAATAAAGAATTGACCTTTTCAAGCTCATCTTCTTTATCTTCTTTTAAATCAACCATTTCAATACCAGCATTTTTCTTAGTATTAATTTTTTTCTTTTTCTTTTTATAATTACTATCCCAATTAGTTAGAAACTCCATTGCATCATAAGCTGTAGTAATATTATTTAATTTCAAAGTATCGGCAACTTTAATGATGTATTCATTATTAAAAGAATTAGAAGTATGATTCAAACTATAATCAATGATGATTTCAATGATGGTATTTGAAAATTTATATTCTAATTTCAAATCCGAAATAGTATCTAATTGATTTTTGCTTGGCTTTTTATTTTGTTTACTAGCTAAAAAGTCTTCAACTGATTTATATTGTTCATAGTTTTTTATATATTTTAAATATGTGACATCATTATTTCTTTTATTTGTCATAGCAGATAGACTTTTGTAATGATTAAATTGTTGAAAATCATGTTTAAATTTTTCAAAATAGAATTTGTTATCAGTGGATATATTATTGATGATTATATTGATAGTTGATTTCAAATCAATTGAATATAATGAAGAAAGAGCAATTATATCTTCAATATGTTTTTCAATAATTGAAGAATCAATCATGTTTTTACTTAACTCTCCAAGCAATTCATCTTCAGTAAATAAATTCTCCTTCGTATAATGTTTATTTGAAAAATCATCGCTTAAAATTGAATCATTATAAGCAGAAGGAAGCTTATAAACTTCTTTAAATTCACTAGAGATGTTAATAAAATTATCATCAATATTTAGTGGTGAATTAATACTAAAATATCTTTTTAAATTTAAGTATTCTTTCTCGGTAATTTCATTAACTAGAAGTGATCTAAGTATTTGATCATTGAAAAACTTATAAGCCGATGCCGGCGAAGATAATTTAAAAAGATATGAAGAAACTAGCTCATTAGCTGAGTTGATTTTATTTCTTTTATAAGTAGTGAGCAAATTGATTCCTTCAAGATGCCTGACTGCATCAAGCAAAACTGATGAAGAATCAAAGCCAATTCTTTTAAAATACATATCACCATCAACATATAATGTGTCTTTTTCATAACTATTTAAATCATATAATGATAGATACAAACAATAAGCGTCTTTTTTTATTATTGGTAAATACAAAAATGATAATATTTCATAATCTTCACTCGATAGTGTAAAATTTTTATAAATAGTAAATTTAAAATTTTTATCAAAGTTTCTCATGGTTAAATTATATCACCAATAAAGGCATTTTCCTTTTTTTATTTTGCTACTTATCACCATTTATATTATAAATTTTAAAATATTTGCTTCTTGCATTATAAATATCTAAATAAAAGGGGTTACAATTTCATTGTATATCTTTTTTATGTATATAAAGTGATATAATTTTATGAGTGAATTAATAAATTTGGAGATTACTAATGAACTATTTGATTGCAAAGAAAACTAAAATTGTCTGTACTATTGGTCCAGCATCACAAGAAAAAGAGATGTTAAGAAAATTGCTTTCTAAAGGCATGACATGCATGAGACTCAATTTCTCACATGGTACACATGAAGAACAACTCGGTAAAATCAATACTTTAAGACAAATTGAAAAAGAAGAAAATTTAATTATTCCTATTTGTCTTGATACTAAAGGCCCTGAAATTAGAACTGGCTGTTTTACAACTGGTCAAGCTAAATTTGAAAAAGGTAAAACGACTAGAATTAAAATGAATAGTGAAGGTCTTGGCACTTGTGAATATTTTGGAGTTACTTATAAAAATTTATTTGAAGATGCACCTATTGGTTCAATTTTAAGACTGGATGATGGTAATTTAGAACTTACAGTCATTGAAAAAGATATTACTAAAAGAGAACTCATCTGCCGCATTGAAAATGATCATGTTTGCAAAGATAGAAGAGGTGTCAATTGTCCAGGTGCTCATTTATCAATGCCTTATTTATCTGAGCAAGATAAAGATGATTTGATCTTTGGTTGTCAACAACATGTTGATTTAGTATCTGCTTCATTTGTAAGAAATGTTGAAGATATAAGAGATATCAGAAAGTTATTAGATGCTAATGGTGGTCAAAATATCATGATTATCTCTAAAATTGAAAATACTGAATCTATTGATAATTTAGATGAAATAATCAAAGAAAGTGATGGAATTATGGTCGCTAGAGGTGACTTGGGTATTGAAATACCTGCCGAACTTGTTCCAGTTTATCAAAAGAAAATGATTGCCATCTGTCGAAAATATGGAAAACCAGTTATAACTGCTACTCAGATGCTTGATTCAATGATCAGAAATCCTTTCCCTACTAGGGCTGAGGTCTCTGATGTTGCTTGGGCAATTGAAGAAGGAAGTGATGCTGTTATGTTATCTGGTGAATCAGCTAATGGTTTATATCCTGCTGATTCAGTTGAAATGCAAGCTAGAATCGCGAGTGCTATTGAAAATCAATTTGATTATAAAACTGCTTATAAATCAGCTTTTGATTCATCTGAAAAAACAGTATCTGATGCTATTGCAAATGCTGTTGCTGAAACCGCTCAAATAATTAATGCTAAGCTCATTGTTTGCATCTCATATTCAGGTGCAACTGCAAGAAGAATTGCAAGAACTAGACCTGTTTGTCCTGTTTTTGTAGTTTCAAGTGACATCAATACTTTAAAACACATCATGCTTTATTATGGCAATTATCCATATCATGTAAATTCTTTGCCACAATTTACAGAAGAGATGGAGGTTTTAGCAATCAAAATTGCTAAAGACTACAATATTAAAGTAGGTGAAAAAATAATTATCACAGGTGGAACACCTGTTGGAACTGGTAAAACTAATTTCATTAAGGTTATCTCAGTACCATCTAGTGATAATTCATCATTTGATAACTAATAGGAGGAATTAATATGAAAGATAAAGTTATTGCTTTAGATTTAGGTGGAACCAATATTAGAGTTGCAGTTGTTGATGAGAAATTGAATATTTTAAAGCAAATAAAAGACAAAACTATCTCCGATAATCCTACTAAATTGATGGAGAAACTCATTTCTATGATCAAAGATTGCTCTCATGACTATATTGATGATATCAAAGCAATCGGTGTTTCAATTTGTGGTGTTGTTAAAAATAATCAGATTGGAAAATGTGGAAATTTATCAATTGATCACAATTTTGATTTATATAATGTTCTTAAGAAAGAATTCAAAATTGATAATATCAAAATTGCCAATGATGCTAACTGTTCAGCATTAGTTGAGGCTCGTTTTGGTGCAAATAAAGATGTAGATGATTCAATCTTTGTCACCATTTCTTCTGGCATTGGTACTGGACTTGTTTTAGATAAAAAGATGGTTGACATTGCTTTTGAAGGCGGAAGACAAATAACTGAATACAATAATGAATATTATGAAAATGAATATCTATTATCTGGTAATGGCATTGTCAGGCTTGCAAAGCTTAATCAATTATATGTTGAAAACGGCAAAGAGTTCTTTGATCTTTTAAAGAAAAATGATTCTCTAGCTAAACGTGTCTATGAGATTTGGATCAGAAAACTTTCAATCTTTTTCTCAAATCTTCAGCTTTTATTCAATGTTGAACAATATGCTATTTCTGGTGGCGTTATGTTATCCAAAGATTTGTTCTTAAATGACTTAGAAAAGATAGCTAATGCTTCTATCTCATCTTGGAAATTAAGACCAATAAAATTAGTTTCAGCTAAATTTGGTCAAGATGTCGGCATCATGGGTGCCACTTCATTAGTTATTTAAAAATTAAGGAGATTAGTTATGATAATTACATTAATTGATGGCAAAACCAAAGAAATTCCTGATTCATCAACTGCTAAAGATGCATTAAAAGCAATCAAATTATCACTTGCTAATGATGCAATTGCTGCTAAAGTCAATGGTGAATTATTTGATTTAAATGAGAAATTACCAGGAGATTGCCAAATTGAAGCTGTCTTAAAAGATTCACCTGAGGCACTTGAAATATTGAGACATTCTACTGCCCACTTGATGGCACAAGCTATAATTCATTTATACAAAGACGCTCAATTTGCTTATGGTCCATGCACTGAAGAAGGCTTTTATTATGATATAAGAACTGATACTCCTATATCAATATCAGATTTTCCTAAAATTGAAAAGGAAATGCATAAAATTGCAAGCTTAAATCTTCCAATTGAAAGGAAAGATATCACTGTTGAAGAAGCTAGAAAAATTTTTAAAAATCAGAAATATAAACTCATTCACTTAGAAGAATTAAATGATGAGGGCAAATCACTTTCTTGTTATTCACAAGGTGATTTCACTGATCTTTGTTTAGGACCTCATATGAAATCAACTGGTCAAATTAAAGCATTTAAGCTCATGTCTATTTCTTCATGTTACTTTAAAGGTGATAAGAAAAATGATGTTTTAACAAGAATTTATGGAACTTCATTTTTTAATCAAGCTGATTTAGATAATTATCTTAAAGTATTGGAACTTAGAAAAGAAAGTGACCATAAAAAGATAGGTAAAGAAATGAATCTCTTTATGATTTCAGACTATGGCCCAGGTTTTCCATTCTGGTTACCAAATGGAATGATATTAAGACATGAACTTGAAGAATTCTATTGGCAGTTGATGATGGATAATGATTATAAAGTTATTAAAACACCAGAAGTCTTATCTAGAGAATTATGGGAAACATCAGGTCACTGGTCACATTATAAAGAAAATATGTATATCACTAAAATTGATGGTAAACCTTTTGCTATCAAACCAATGAACTGTCCTGGTGCTATGTTAACTTATAAAAATGATATGCATTCTTATCGTGAGCTTCCAATAAGATATGCTGAACTTGGCTTAGTCCACCGTCATGAAGCAAGCGGTGCACTAAATGGTTTATTTAGAGTCAGATGTTTTACTCAAGATGATGCTCATATTCTTTTAACTTTTGATCAAATAGGTTCTGAAATTAGAAAACTTCTTAAAATCTTCCATCAAGTCTATTCTATGTTTAAACTTGATTATCATATTGAACTTTCAACTAGACCTCTTGATAAATATGTCGGCAAAATATCAACTTGGGATAAAGCTGAAGAAGAATTAAAACAATGTTTGATTGAAAATAAAATACCATATAAAATTAATCCAGGTGATGGTGCTTTCTATGGTCCAAAACTTGATTTCAAATTCAAGGATTCACTGAATCGTATCTGGCAATGTGGAACTATTCAACTTGATATGCAGCTACCACATCGATTTAAACTTGAATATACTGATAAAAATGGTAAAAAGAAAGAGCCTATCATGTTACATAGAGCAATCTTTGGTTCTATTGAAAGATTTGTAGGTATTATAACTGAACATTTCAAAGGTGCTTTCCCAACTTGGTTAGCACCAGAGCAAGTAAGAATCTTACCAGTCAGTGTTGATGATGAAAAGCAAGTCAAAAAATCAAAAGAATTACTTAAAAAACTTCAAAAACATTATATTAGAGCAAAGCTTGATGATCGCAATGAAAAATTGCCATATAGAATGAGAGATTCATTATCTCATAAAGTATCATATACTATCGTTGTTGGAAATAATGAAGTAGAAAATGATTTGATCACTTATCGTTTACAAGGTAAGCAAAAAACTGAAACTTTAAAGACTAATGACTTTATAAAGAAAGTATTAAAAGACATCAATACTCATCAAATTTCACGTTCATATAACGATCCTTTGTTAAATGTTGTTGATGAAAAGAAATAAATTTAAATTATTCAATATCTAAGGAAAATAAAAAAGACTACATTTATACTAAGTATTACTTTAGTATTGCTACCAATGTAGTCTTTTTTTAGTTTTAAGAAAACGAAAACTCAAAACTAATAGGAGGTATTAAACACAGTAAAACTGTTGGAATTATTTGCGATTTAATTGAATTTTAGTGATTTCTTCGCTTTGAACATCTTTATAATTATTGACTTTTTCATTATAGTCATTGATATTATTAGTCAATTTGCTATTGTTCATATTAATATTTACTAAGCTGACTGTTAATGCAATTGTACTGCATAATGCAACTGCACCACCAATTATTGACATTCTTTTTAATTTTAAATTGCTCTTTTTGTTTTCACTTCTTACTAATCTGTCTCTCATAATCTATCTCCTTTCAATTATTCTTAAGATGGCTGATTTAGCCCGGTTATTTGTTTTTAGTTCTTCTTCACTTGCAGTGATTGGCTTTTTAGTTAAATTAATATAATTTGTAGTTTCTATCTTTTTATATTTATCTTTCTTTTCACCTCTTGTGAATTCATTGATAATATTTTTAACGATTTTATCTTCTAAGAAATTAAATGATATACAAGCAAGCCGTCCTTCTTTTTTTAAAAATAGAATTGCTTCCTTTAAACCAATTTCAAGTTCATAAAGTTCTTTATTAACTTCATACCTTAGTGCTAGAAAATATTGCTTGCATGGATGACCAATTCCATTTAATTCTTTAGCTGGTAAAACTTCTTTGATGATATCTACTAATTGTAATGTAGTCTTAATAGGTTTTTCTTTTCTTCTGTTAACAATGTTATTTGCTACTCTTTTAGCATTATGACATTGACCATATTTTGAGAAAATTTCAACAAGTTGATTTTCACTATAATTATTTACTACATCATAGCAAGTAAGTTTATCATCTTGATTCATTCTCATATCAAGTGGTGAATCAAATCGATATGAGAAGCCTCGATCTGGATTATCAAACTGTGGTGATGATACTCCAATGTCAAGAAGAATGAAGTCAGCTTCTTTTTCACCATATTTTTTTACTTCTTCAATTCCTTTTGAGAAATTAGAATGGATAAATCTAAGTTTCACTTTATCATCATGATAATGTTCACTACAGTAATTGATTGCATCGTTATCTCTATCAATTCCATAATATCTACTGCCACTTCCGATTTTTTTTACTATATTTGATCCATGTCCGAATCTTCCTAGTGTCATATCAACGATTACTTGATTATTATCAGTTTTAACGAAACTTAGAACTTCATTTAATAAAACTGGTTGATGGTTATTATATTCATTCATACTAATTACCACCTATTATTTTTTTAGCATCACTAGCATAAGAATCTTGATTTTCTTTTTCCATCTTTAGATAAGTATCCTTATCCCAAAGTTCAAGATGATCATACATTCCAACACAAATAACATTTTTACCAAGTCTAGTTTTATCAAGTAATGTTTTAGGAAGAAGAACACGTGAATGTGAATCGATATTTATCATGAAAGTATTTGATAAGAAAGTTCTTTTTACACGTCTTGCTGTATCATCAAAATCATTTAATTTCATGATTTGATCAGCCTTAATTTCATATGTTTTTTCAGGATAAAGTTCTAAGCAGCAATCCATTCCATAACAGGCATAGCAAATTCCACCAGGGAAACCATCTCTGTATATTGATGAAAGAGTCAATCTACTTTTATCGTCGATTGTAAGTTCTTTGTTACCGTAAAACATACTTATTTACCACTTCCACCCATATTATAACCACTTCTTCCCACTTATACAATATTTATTACCACTTTTTTACATTTTTTTATAATTTTTAACTTATCTAAATATTTTGACTTTATAGCGTTTTAGTATATAATTTTTAATTGGTAAAAAAGGAGGGTTATATGCCTACTATCTTTTTAGCAAATGATATTGGTGCTAATTTGGGTAAAGCTATGTCAAATACTAGCCTATGGACCAATATTTGCAAAACTATTATTTTTATTCTTTTAGGTTTCATTTTTACAAAAAAGAAACTTCTTCCTGAGACTACAGGGAAAGTCCTAACAAAATTTGTTATGGTCATCTGTCTTCCATGTTTAGCTTTCTGTTCATTCATGACAGACTACACAGCTACTGGTGGTATTGATGCTATCTTCAACTTTGTCTTTGGATTTATTGTCTACATCTTATTTATGGTATTAGGTAGACTGATGTTTTGTTGGGTTAAAGACAAGAAAAAACGTATTGTCTTAGCTGTTTTATTTGCCTTCGGTTCAACCACATTCTTCGGTTATCCTATTGTCAGCAGTGTTTTTGGAAAAACTGCTGGTAACAACTTCAATTTGATGAATGTTGCTTATCGTGTCTTCCTCTATTCTTATGCTTATGTTGCAATTAAAGATTTACAAGATGATAAAACTCCTGCTGCTTCATTAGCTGTTGAAACTAATTCTGGAGTCAGTGAAAATATTGATATTAATCAAGCAACTGAACAACATGAAAAACAAGTTAAGAAATCATTCTTTGAAAAATATGAAATTGGACCTTTGATGAAGAAAGTTTTTGTCAATCCAATTGTTATTGCTACTTTTGCTGGATTATTCTTATGGTTCTTACAAGCTATTCCTGGTGCATCCAGCATGGTTAATAAAAACTTATATACTCCTTGGGATAGTAAAATTACTGGTACTGTTGCTTTCTGGAGAATTGATGTTACCTTACCATGGTTATACAATTCAGCTAATACATTAGGTGGTTTATCATCTACTATCATTTTATTCGCTATTGGTTGTACTTTAGGTGGAACCAATATTAAAGAAGCTGTTGAAGATAAATATGCTTGGATTTGGACAGCTTTAAAAGTCTTTGTCGCTCCTGCTATTGTTTTATGCTTACTCCTTGGTATTCAAGGAATTGCAAATGTAGCTGGTTGGTCAAAAACTATTACATACACGCTTACTATTGGAAAAGAAACTACAGACGTACAATTTACTCATAATGTATCACAACTTATCTCAATGGATACAGTTTCATCAAGTATCATCCACTGGATGGTTCCACCTGCAACTGTTGCAGTCGGTTACTGTATATCATTTGATAAAGAAAAAGAAATGGCAAGTCATATTTCACTTGTCGGTACATTGGGTGCTGTTTTTGGAATTGTTTTCTGGGTTATTATAATTACTGCTATTGAATCAACTGGTTTCTTTGGTCAAGGAAAAAATGATCCTGCTTTCATTTTAGCATCTACCAATGCAGCTGAAACTAATGATTTTGTTTCTATTTTAAAATCATTCTTCTTAATGTAGGGAGTTATTATTATGAAAATGAAAATAATATGCTTTGGTTGTAGAGATTATGAAAAACCATATTTTGATAAATTAGCAAAACAATATGATTATGATTTAGTCTTATCACCAGAATATCTAAATAATAATAATTATGAACTTGCTTTAGGATATGAAGCTGTTATGGTCAGAGGTAATTGTGTTGTCGACAGAGAACACATGAAACTTTTAAAAGATAAAGGTTTAAAATATTATCTTACTAGAACTGCAGGATACAACCACGTTGATGTTAATGCTTGCAAAGAATTTGGAATTGAAACTGCTTTTGTTCCAGGATATTCTCCAAATGCTATTTCAGAACTTGCTTTGACATTAGCAATGATGCTTTTAAGAAATACCGCATATACAACTGATCAAACTCATAATGGACATTTTAAAGTTACAAATGAGATGTTCTCAAGAGAAGTTAGAGGTTGTACAGTCGGTATCATGGGATGTGGGAAAATAGGAACAACTACTGCAAAGCTTTTCAAAGGTTTAGGAAGTAGAGTCATCGGCTATGATGTTTATCAAAGCGATGCTGCTAAGCAAGTTGTCGAATTTAAAGATATTGATGATTTTATCAAAGAAAGTGATGTCATCATTTGCCATATGTCATATATCAAAGGCCAAAATGATAATTTCATTTCTAAAGATATGATTTCTAAGATGAAGAAAGGCACAGTCTTAGTAAATGTTGCTCGTGGTGAAGTAATGGATACTAAAGCTGCTTTAGATGCTGTTAAATCTGGTCATTTATTAGGTTTAGGAATGGATGTTATTGATAATGAAAAATCATTATTTAATAAAGACTTTGATCCAAAACATATGGATAATGAAATCCATCAAGAGATCATTGATTTATATCCACATGTTCTAATAACTCCTCATATTGCAAGTGCTACTGACTTAGCCTTAGTTGATATGATTGAAGTATCGCTTAAGAATATGGATGAATATTTATCAACTGGTAAATGTAAAAACTCACTCATCAAATAAATTAAAACTAAAAAACTCCTAGAATAATTCTCTAGGAGTTTTTTAATTAATGCAAATATTATCAATCATTAAGATAAGATAAGACAACTTTCTTTTTACTTCTTGTCTTTTTCATATCAATAACTCTTTGATTCTCACTACCTTTAAATTTTAAAGATATATTTTTTAATGTCTCAATAAATTTACCATCCACTAATATATCAATATTATCAAGTATTTCATCAGTTACAGCAATATATCTTTTACCACCTGGAAGTAAATCTTCATCATAAGTAAAACCAGTATACATCCAAATATCACGATCTTTTAATTCATTTTTAACACGTTTAATTAAAGGAAGAATCGCAATTTGATTAGTGATTTCAAAAGGTTCACCACCTAGAATTGTTAAACCAGTATAATATGGTTTTTTTAATTCACTAATTATAAAATCTTCAATCTCATGAGTATAAACTTTTCCGTAATTAAAATCCCATGTTTCACTTTGGAAGCATCCTTTACAACAATTAGTACAGCCTGAAACAAATAATGAGACTCTAATTCCAGTTCCATTTGCACAGTCAGTTAAAATGATTTGACCATAGTGCATACTTATTTATTTTCTTTATCGCCAACAGTATTTATTGATAAATGTAAAACACGATCTTGAATCTCTTGAGTTCGACCTTGATTCCAAAATTGTGTTCCAATATATCCACATGTTCTTCTTGCAACATGCATCTTTTCTTGATCCCTATTTCCACATTTTGGACATTCCCAGATGAGTTTTCCAGTTTCATCTTTAACAATTTTGATTTCGCCATCATATCCGCACACTTCACATAAATCAGATTTAGTATTTATTTCAGCATATAAAATTGTTGAATACATATGTTTTAAAATAGCAAGGATAGCTTCAATATTGTTTTGAAGATTAGGAACTTCAACATAAGATACTGCACCACCTGGAGATAATCTTTGGAACTCTGCTTCAGTTGTAAGTTTATCAAACGCATTGATGTTTTCTCTGACATTTACATGATAGGAATTGGTGATGTAGTTATGATCTGTAACGCCTTTAATGATTCCAAATCTTCTTTGTAAGCATTTAGCAAATTTATAAGTGGTTGATTCAAGAGGAGTACCATAGACCGAATAATCAATGTTTTCTTCTCTTTTCCATTCATTACATTTGTCATTTAAAAGTTTCATAATAGCTAAACCAAATGACTTACCATCACTTGAAGTATGAGATACACCTTTCATGTAATAAACAGTTTCAGCTAAACCAGCATATCCTAATGAAATAGTCGAATAACCATCATATAATAATTTATCAATAACTTCACCTGATTTTAATCTAGCTAAAGCACCATCTTGCCATAAAATAGGAGCAACATCACTTGGTGTTCCAAGAAGTCTTTCATGTCTTATTCTTAAAGCACGATGACAAAGTTCAAGTCGATCATTTAATATCTCCCAGAATTTAGTTTCATCTTTATTTGAAGAACAAGCAGCATCAACTAAATTGATAGTGACAACACCTTGATTGAATCTTCCATAATATTTATGTTTACCAGGTTTAAAATCAAGAGCACCAGATAAATTACCTTTACCAGTCTCAGTAAAACGATCAGTTGTTAAAAATGATCTGCAACCCATACAAGGGAAACAATCACCTTTAAGATCAATTTCCTGTTTTTCAGAAATATAATCAGGGACAAGTCTTTTAGCAGAGCATTCAGCAGCTAATTTGGTTAGATAATAATATTTACCAGATTCATCAATATTATCGCTTTGTAAAACGTATATGAGTTTAGGGAAAGCTGGAGTTATATATGAACCAGTACGATCTTTAACTCCTAAAATTCTTTGCTTTAACATCACTTCAATAATTAAAGCTAAATCATCTCTAGTTTGGCCTTCTTCAACTTCATTTAAATACATAAAGACAGTTACAAATGGTGCTTGACCATTGGTTGATTGTAAAGTGATTAGTTGATATTGAATAGTTTGACAACCTGATTCAACTTCTTTAATGACTTCGTGTTGAACAAGTTCAGCAAATTTTTCATCAGTTGTCGTAATACCTGTTGCTTCAAATTCTTCTTTTAATCTTTTAGCAATCTTTTTTCTTGAAGAATCAACAAATGGAGCAAGATGTGACATAGTGATTGTTTGACCACCATATTGAGAAGAGGCAACTTGAGCAACAATTTGACTAGCGACTGTACATGCTGTCAAAAATGAATGAGGTTTATCAATCTTAGTTCCAGAGATGCATGTTCCATTTTGAAGCATATCATTTAAATTGACTAAACAGCAATTATGCATATGTTGTGCAAAATAATCAGCATCATGGAAGTGAATAATACCTTCTTTATGAGCTAAAGATATCTCAGAAGGTAATAAATATTTACTTGTATAATATCTAGACCATTCACCCGCCATATAATCTCTTTGAACAGACAATATGGTTGGATTTTTATTAGAGTTTTCTTGTTTGACTTCTTCATTATCTCTTTCAACAACACCACATATTTTCTGATCAATATCTGACATTTTTCGATTCTCATTATGTTTATAACGATAAGTGATATATAATCTTGCAATTTTAGTTTTACCACTTGTCATCAAAGCATCTTCGACTTTATCTTGAATCTCTTCAACAGATAAATCACGTCCTGCATGCATTGCATCATAATAAATAGCATCGGCAATTTCATTTATTTGTTCATCTGTTAATCTTTCAGAAAGAATACCTTCTTCATTATTGGCTTTTCTAATAGCATCTGAAATCTTTGTCTTATTAAATGGTACTCTTTCACCTGATCTTTTCATAATACAAAGATTAGGCTCATTGAGTTCAAGATTTCCATCTAATCTTTCATCATAGACATTTTTCATATAGCATCCTCCTTAGTTTTGTTTTTCGTTTTCGTTTATGGATATATTTTAGCTTATTTAAAATTTAAATGTTGCAATATGCATATATTTTTTAATACATATTTTATATAGTCTTTAAATTAAAAAAATATGCTTTAAACTATTATTTTTAATTATTTAAACACGACTATTAATTGTTTTATTGGAAAAATTATAAGAAGAATTAAATTGAATTTAATTATAAATCAAATAAACTTATTTATTTCCATCATTTATATATAAAATACCAAGACAATGTGGACCACAATGACACGATATTGTTCCACCAGCATGGGTAGGAATCACTTCTTTAAATCCTTCTTTAAGAAGTCTTTCTTTGACAGCTAAAACAACATCATCTGGTGCAGTGGAATATGTTATAAAGCAAAGTGATAAATCAGGATGATTGAATTTTTCTAATGTATCTTCTACATAATTTAAAACAACGCTTTTCATTGGTCCTCTAAACTTCTTGCCAGCAGACATTTTACCAGTATTAGTATCAACATAAATTTCAGGTTTAAGATGCAAAATATTAGCACCAAGCATTTTCAGCATTGAGCATCTTCCACCTTTATATAAATAATTGACACTTTCTAAAGAAAATGAAGCTTGTACATCTTTTACTCTAGCTAAAGATTTTTCATATACTTCTATAGTAGATAAACCACTGTCAACTAATTTTCTAGCTTGTATTGCAAGTAATGCAATACCAGTTGATAATGATTTAGTATCAATGACATAAACACCATCAAATTCATCTTTAACTTTCATTGCATTACTATAAGCTGATGATATACCACTTGATAAAGAGAAATGAATGATTTGATCATATCCCATATCTTTTAATTTTTTAAAATGTTCGCGATATTGAAACTCATTGACGGCACTAGTTTTAGGAAGCTTACCAGTGCTTTTGGTAAATTTAAATAATTCTTCTGGCATAATTTGACCATCTAGTACTTCTTTCTCACCTAAAATTAATGTGAATGGAAGAGTATGAATATCAAATCTTTCAAGTTCTTCTTTTGGTAAATCTATTGTACTTTCAGCCGATATTGCAATTTTCATAATGACCTCTTATAAAAATAATTATAAAAATTATACAAAAGAATAATAAAAAATGATAGTGAATAAATGATTTATAATTTTTAAATTTATTGTAATTTGATAAATATTTTAAGATTTTTAAAAAACATAAAAAATAATTTAACTATATAATTTACTTCTTTACAATATAATATATTATTGTAAGTGGAGACTAACATATGAACGCAAATATAGTATCAATTATTTCTTTATCAATCATATTTATAGCTACTACATTAGGTTCTTCTTTTGTATTTTTTTTAAAGAATAATTTATCAATAAAAACTAATAATCTCATACTAGGTTTTGCAAGTGGTATTATGATTTCAGCATCAATATTTGGACTATTGATTCCATCAATTGATCAAAGTAAAGAATATTTTACTAATATTAGTTGGTTACCACCTATTTTAGGTTTTTTAATTGGTGGTGTTATTCTTTACTTATTGGATAAATTAATTCCTCATTTTCATAAAACTAATGGTGTCACTGAAGGGAAAAAATCAAATTTAAGTAATAATTTAAAATTCTTTTTAGCTGTGACAATACATAATATACCTGAAGGATTATCCGTAGGATTTTTATGTGGAATGGCACTAAATAGTAATAATGATTCAGCTTTAATATATTCATGTTTATCTTTAGCTATTGGTATTGCTTTACAAAACATTCCTGAAGGTGCTGCAGTTTCTATTCCTTTATTTAATGATGGAATGAGTAAAATAAAAAGTTTTTTCTTTGGTACAGTAAGCGGAATAGTTGAACCTATTTTTGGAATAATGGGATTATTTTTAGCTAAGTTATCAATAATTACTCCCTGGTTATTAGCAATAGCTTGTGGTGCAATGTTTTATGTAACTTTAGATGAATTATTACCTGAATCGAGAAAAGGTGGTTATGAACACTATGGTCTTTTGTCATTTATGATTGGATTTGTAATAATGATGGCTTTAGAACTTTTATTATAAGTTTTTATAATTTAAAATATTTTTAATGAATCAAAACATACTTTGCCAGTAAATTAAATAGTATCCAATGAATATATCTCTCTTTAAAATAATAAATTAAGAAAGGTGTAGTAATTTTTAATTTATGCAAAAATAGCGGCCTAACTTGTAATGAGCTGAGTCATTTTTTCTTATTTTTTCTTCTAACATGAGGCTTCGAAGTTAGTTTTTCTTTTTCCAGCTTCAAAGCCTAAGGAGGAAAAACTTATGACATTAAAAGAATGCTTGATTTCGTATATTCAAGCAAAAAAGACTTATCTTAAGGAGTCAACATACGTAAGATATTCAAATCTTATTCAAAATCACTTAGATGAAGATAAAGGAAAAATACCCATATCAGATTTGACAAATAAAATTATTCAAGAATATTGCGATTCTTTACTACAGAATAAAGTTTCCACAACAGTCATTCATGAAATGGTTTTACTTATTAAGCTTTCATTAAAACGTGATGCAAAAATAAATAGCTACCAGCCTTTGTTTATTGATTTAGATTTACCTGCCACTAGTAAGAAAAAGAAAGTGACAATTTTAAGTAGAACTGATCAAAAATCAATTATGAATTATATTCTTAGTAACGATAATCAAAAGTATTGTGGGATTATCCTATCGCTGATGACAGGTTTACGTATTGGTGAGTTATGTGCTCTTAAATGGTCTGACATTGACCTAAAAAAGCGAATTATTATTATTAATAAAACTTTGCAAAGAATATGTGAAAAAGGAAAGAAATCTAAAATAACAATAACAACACCTAAAACAAGCAATTAGAGAAATTCCCATATCAAATACGCTATATGATTTTTTAATAAAATTAAAACCAGCAAAACGAGATATTTATTTTTTAACTTCTACTTCTTTTCCTACTGAACCAAGAAATTACAGAAAAATTTATTTAACACTTTTAAAAAAATTAAAAATAAATAAAACATCTTTTCATGCATTAAGACATACTTTTGCTACAAGGCTTATTGAAAACAAAGTTGATATTAAAACTGTATCGGAACTATTAGGACATGCATCAGTAAATATAACCATTTCCATATATGTTCATAGCGAATTTAATACTAAGAGAAAAGCTGTTAAAACCTTAGATAACTTAATCCTCAAATAAAAACAATAAGGTACCTAAATTAAGATTTCCTGAGTTTAATGATGAATGGTCTACCTCAAAATTTGGAAATATGGTCAAAATTGAAAGAGGAGGATCCCCTAGACCTATTGCAAAATATATTTCAAAAAATAACGATGGTATAAATTGGATTAAAATAAGTGATGCAGAACAATCAGGATACATAAATAAAACAAAAGAAAAAATAATTTCTGAAGGAATAAAAAATACTAGACTTGTATATAAAGGCGATCTAATCTTATCAAATTCTATGAGTTTTGGCAGACCATACATTTTAAACATTAATGGTGCTATTCATGATGGTTGGTTATTGATATCGGAATTTAGTAATAAATTTAACAAAGCGTTTTTAAGGGAATACTTAGGAAGCAATATATGCAAATCACAATATTACAAAGCCGCTGCTGGCGGAGTTGTTTCTAACTTGAATAAAGAAATTGTGAAATCAATATCTATTTCTTATCCGTCAATGATTGAGCAAAATAAAATAGTTAAATTCTTAGCAGTAATAGATTGCAAACTAGAAAATATAAAAGCAAAAATATCTATCCTTAAAAAGTATAAAGAAGGAATTAAAAAATATGTAATGAAAGATACAATAAAATTTTGGAAAACTGGAATCGGAAATGCTATTGAACTAAAAAATTATCTTTTTGAAAAAAATGAATATTGTGTAAAAAATGGTTTGTATCCACACATAACATTATCAACTGAAGGTATAACTGATAAATCTGAAAGATAT
>CALBLI010000016.1 GCA_937896065.1 uncultured Caryophanales bacterium
AATGTTTATCGATAAATTTCTAAAAAAATTATTTGTTGCTACAAAAGTCAGGTATCATGAGTAGTTTGTTTAATAACCAGTACTCATATTTTACTATTATGGTATAATTTTAACTAGAATTATGAAAAATATTTTTAAATATCTATTGAGAACACCTTTCTCTATCAATCTTAGCAGAAATTTAAAACATTACTATGCTTTAAAATATAAACAAACAAATAAGCTCAAATATTTTTTACTTGCTAGCAAATATAAGGGCAAACAATTGAATCAAACAATGAAACTCATTGATAGAAATTATTCACATTTATTAAATTTAAAAGTTGATGATAATTATATTAATGAAACTTCCAAAATATATGTTATTTGGTTACAAGGTGAAGATAAGATGACCTCTTTATCTAAATTTTGTTATCAATCAATTTTAAAAAACAGTGGAGATAAAGAAGTTAAATTAGTAACTCTTGATAATTTAAAAGAATTTAATATTTCACTTCCTGATTTTATATTTAAAAATTTAAAAAATGGGAAACTATCATATACTAATGTTGCTGATTTAATAAGAATTATGCTTCTTGCAAGGCACAAAGGAATATACATGGATTTAACTATTTATTTATTTAAACAAATAGATGAGTCTTTGTTTGACTTACCATATGTATCGATAAATTCTAATAGAATCTTTAAAAATCCATATAATCTAGCCAATTTTGATACAATGAATTTTGGACAGGTTTATTTTTTGGGAGGAACTAGTCCACGATTATATAAACTCGTTGAAATAGTGATGCTTGATTATATAAAAAAACATCATAAATTGCCTTTCTATGAATTTTTATATTATGTAATCGAATATTTTTATTTAAATGATGAAAATATTAGAAATAAAATTAACCAGTTGCCCACAAATAATAGTGACTGTGAAATTTTATCTAACTATTTAGATGAAAATGATGTTATTAATTATTCTTCAAAGATTAACGATGATACTTTCTTTATAAAATTATCAAATAAAGCCAGCTATTCTAATGATTTTAATAAAATCATTGAAATGATTGATAACAAATTGTAAATATTATAAAGGAGCTAAATTATGTCTAAAATTGATATCATAGTCGTTTCTCATAAAAAATATAAAACACCATCTTTTTTTATTTATTTTCCTATTGAAGTAGGAGCTAGTAGTAGAGAAGAGCATTTCTTTGAATTAAAAGATAACACAGGTGATAATATTTCTGATAAAAATCCATATTATTGTGAATTAACTGGTTTATATTGGGCTTATAAAAATTTAGATGATTATGATGTGCTAGGACTTGTTCATTATCGAAGATATTTTATGAAAAATAATTTTTGCTTAAGAAAAAATCTAAATAATGTAATTACTGAGAAACAAATAAATAAAATATTGAGTTCAAAAGATATTATTTTACCTAAAAAGAGACATTATTACATAGAAACTAATTATTCACATTATATTCATTCCCATCCTAAAGAACCATTAGATAAAACAAGAAATATAATTAAAAAATTCTATCCTGATTATCTATCTTCTTTTGATAAACATATGAAAAAAAGAAGTGGCCATTATTTCAATATGTTTATTGCTAAAAAAGAAATTATCGTTCCTTTTTTAGACTGGATGTTTGATATCTTATTTAAACTTGAAAAAGAAGTAGATATTTCATCTTATTCAACATATGATCAAAGAGTATACGGATTTGTTTCTGAGCTTCTTCTTGATGTTTATTGTTTAAAAAATAATTTACGAATCAAGAATCAAAAATATTTATTCTTTGAAAAGCAGAATTGGTTTAAGAAGATATCAAATTTTATAAGTAGAAAATTTAAAAAGAAAGATTAAATTATGAGTGTATTTTCAAAAATTAGAGATTATCAAAAAACATATGGTTTTTTTAAAGCAATACCTATTATTTTAAAACGAAAAAAAGATAATAAAGCAGCTAAAGAAGATATGGCTAAATTGGTTCCTTTTATTGATAAAGAGTATTCCCAATTAATTGAAAAATATAAAAATGTAAAAGTAATGGATAGTATTCCAAAAAGAATATTCTTTTTTTGGTATGATGGAATTAATAATATGCCTGATATTCCACGCATGTGCTATAAACAGATTCAAAAATTATATTCAAACGATTATGAAATAATATTTATTGATAAAAACAACTATAAAAATTATGTGACAATTAATCCAGACTTTGAAGTCAAATTTAATAAAAATGAAATAAAAATACAGCACTTTGCAGATGTTTTACGTTTCTATCTTATGAATCAATTAGGTGGCATTTGGGTTGATTCGACTGTTTATTTACCAAGCAAAATTGATTTTTGCCCCATAAATATGGATGGTTATTATACTTTAATTACTAAAAGCACTAAAAACTTTTTCAGCTATAAAAACAACTTTACGTGTTGGAATAGTTTTCTTTTTGGGCTTTCTAAAAATCATCCAATTTCTAATGCCATGATTGATCTTTTTACAAAATATTTGCTTACAAATAATCAAGCACCAATTTATTTTTTAATGGACTCTTTTCTTACTCTATTACAAATTAATAACATTTCTTGTGACATAATGAATAGATTTGCTGTAAAAAACGAATTGAATTATGACCCATTTTATTTATCTAATAATTTATCTTCAATTGGAGATAATAGTAGATTAGCAAAAGCAACTAATGGCCCACAAAAACTTAATTGGAGAATATCAATCAATAAATTTAAGTCTACATCTTTAATACAAAAAATATATAATGAGGTTAGTGAAAATGAAAATTAGTATAGTAATTCCATGCTATAATTCCGAAAAAACAATACTAAGCACTTTAAGTTCGATACAAAATCAAACATATGATGATTTTGAAGTCATTATAGTTAATGATGGGTCAACAGACAATTCAAGAAAATTAATTGAAGATTTTATAAAAAATGATAGTCGTTTCAAATTAATTAATAATACTAATAGAGGTGTTTCAAAATCAATTTCATTAGGCGTTAAAGCAGCTACTGGTGACGTAATTGCTGAAATAGATTCTGATGATACCGCAAATAGAGTTTTACTTGAAACTATCTCAAACAATATAGGCAACTATGATATCATTGCATATGGATTTAAAAAAATTAATAGTAAAAGCAAAGTGTTATCAGAGGTTCATCTAAAAAATAAAACTTACGATACAGAAGATGAATTAAAAGCATTACTAAACAATTATTATTTCATGAACAATTCTTTTTCAGCTTTTCAATTGATCACTGTTTATAAGTGGGCCTTAGCTTGCAAAAAAGAAATTGTTCTTCAAATCATAGATGAATATGAACGTCTTAATTATACTTTATATGAGGATTACATATACATATCTTCAGCTTTAGCAAAAGCCAAAAGTGTAAAAACAATTGATTTTTTAGGAATTAATTATTTGCAAACCAAGAAGTCACATTCACACTCAAATCAAAAAAACTATTTAGACTTATTGAATCTAAGAAAAAAAATGAGAGAATATATAAATCAATATGTGAATGAAAACGGGCTCAACATTGACTCATTTAAAACAATGGAATTCGATGTGTCAAAATTTTACTTCTCAAGATTTGTTAAAAATAATTCCTTTAAAGAAAGTAAAACTTTTTTCAAAAAGCTAAGAAACGACAAAACATATCAAGAACAGATAAAATCTGTTAATACCTCTTTAGAAAGTAAGAAAAGAAAATTATA
The DNA here is from genome assembly GCA_937896065.1 of uncultured Caryophanales bacterium. Classification (GTDB taxonomy): domain Bacteria; phylum Bacillota_I; class Bacilli_A; order RFN20; family CAG-288; genus Enterosoma. Next base: position 3,734 of record CALBLI010000016.1, read on the forward strand.
TTTTTGTTTCCTAAAGCACAATATGTTTTTACCAATTTATGTTGCTTTTAAATTGTTTAATTTTTGATTATTAAAGTATTTTGACTAAAAACATATGCTTGTATTTCTTTAGAAAGTAGTACATTTATTTTTTCTTCGTTCAAGCTTGTGATAATTAGTAAATACATGATTATTGAATAAGGAGTGTACATAAACATTAGTATAGCACCAGTAAATGTATAAATTGCAATCAGAGAAAATAATCCAATTATTTTAGATGAATTTTTAAATTTAAAATTAAAAAATAATGATTTGTAAATCTTAAAAAATAAAAAAGCACCTATTAAACCAACGTTGCTCAAAAAAGTTAAAAAGCCGCTATGAGCATAACTTACTCCAAGTCCTATTCCAAATAATGGGTACTTAGCAAAATTAACGAGTGCTATATAAATCGAATACATTCTTATTACTTCAGAAGTTGCAGGTAGATTTGAAATTCCTAGTTTGAACAAACTTAAGTAATTGATAATTTGATTTGCTCTGTCACCAAATAAGATAAGTGCAATAGCTATACAAAGCATCAAAGAACCAATTATTACAAAAAAAGCTACATTTTTATTTTTTATCAAAATCAAAGGTAATAGCATAAGTAAAATAGCAACATAAATAAGTCCGCCCATGGAACCAGAAAGTAAATTAAACGCAATCAATAAGATGGTATTAAACAAATGGCTTTTCTTTTTGTCTCTATTGTAAATAGATAGTTCATTCAGTGATAAAAATAAAAATAATAATGTTGTTGCTGATGGTTCAGCAAGTAGTAATAGCGGACTATAAAGCCCCATTACTTTTCTAGGGCTTAGATAAGATGATGTAACATCACCATTTAAAAAAGTTACTAATTGTTCTCTAATTTCTAAATTATGTGCAAAATTATACATAAAAAATTCAACAATATATAAAATCACAGTCAAGCACAAAAAAGAGCTGATCTGTTTATTCATTGTTTTTAAATATTTTTGAGAAAAAATTAATGAAAAAGCGTATAAATTTATAAACCAAATAGCGAATCTGCCCAACATACCAATAAATTGATGCATATTAAAGTAAACAAATGATAAATCTTGTCGATCCCAGAATCTTTGATCCCAGAATTCGTTGTACGATAATCCATAAACACCGGTATGAGAATTAGATAAAAAAGCTGAAATAATTATAGCACATAAACATATAAGTAGCTGTTTGATAGGATTCATGTTTAAATTATGTATATTTTTCAAAATAACAAAGCAAGAAAAGCAAAGTAATATCAATGATGAGAATATTAAATATTCTATTTTTGTATTTCCAATTTTCACAACATACCCAACATTTATAAATAAATCTAGCGTCGATAATGTTGTAAACATAATTATGTAATTTTTCTTATAATCGTTGATATTTTTTAAAAAAAGAAAAAAAATAACAACAACATAGAAAGCACCTGCTATTGTAAATTTCATGTTTTTTTATTATAATTCACATGAATTATAAAAGCAAATTTAATAATTCTTTTTTGAAAATTATGAATGATACATCTAAAAAAGTAATTAAAAGAGATAGCATAAAAAAAAGTTCAATTTTTAATATAGCAATAAAACTTTTCACATATTTAATTCCACTTATTTTATCACCTTACCTCTATAGAACACTTTCTTTTGAAGGAATGGGAACATATGAATTTCAATATGCATATGTTAGTTATTTTATACTGATTGCCAGTTTTGGTTTTGATTCTTATGGTACCAAAAAAATTTCAGCTTCAACTAACAATGTTGTGGATATGAGTAAACAATTTTGGAACATTTTAAATGCTAAAATTTTTCTTGGTATCTCGTGTTTAATTTTATATTTCGCTTTAGTCTTCTCGGGTGTCTTTGGTGACAAACAATACTATCCATCTTATTCTATTTTATCTATTTTTATAGTTTCTACTATGCTAGATATTTCCTTCTTTTATCAAGGGATTGAAAAATTTAAAGGCGTCGCACTAAGAACGCTTATTGTTAAATTATTAAATTTAATTTTTATTTTTGTTTTCGTTAAAAGTGAAAATGACTATATAAAATATATCGTTATAATGTCATGCTCTTATTTGATTGCATCATTAGTCATGTTCTTACCTCTAAGAAAATACATATATAAGCCAACTTTTGATAAAAAATTGATTATTGCAGATTTAAAAGGTTCCTCATTGTTTTTTATTTCAGCCTTGGCCATTTCATTATATACAACCATGCAAAAAACAGTACTAGGTTTACTAACTAACGAATTAGAAGTAGGATATTTCTCATCTGCAATGAAAATAAAAGATGTTGTTACCGCTTTTGCATATGCTATCATTACTGTTTATTTATCTAGAATATCATTTCTTATTGCTGTTAGAAACAAAGAAGAAGCTTTAAGTAAAACATATACTTGTTTTAATGTTGTTTATGATTTGACAATCCCAGCTACTTTCGGATTGATTTGTATAAGTAATGTTTTTATGCCTTTGTATTTTGGAAATGGGGGTTCTAATGCCATTCTTATGGTGATTTTAATTGCAATTAGTATCCCATTTATTTCAACATCAGCAATAATAACAAATGTTTATTTGGTTCCTAATAATAAGCAAAATAAAGCTAATATAGTATATTTATCCGCTGCTGTATTTAATTTCATAATTACATATATATTAGTAATAACATTTAAGGGGAATGGTGCTGCACTTGCTGCTACCATCACTGAAATATTTGTTGCTATATTTTGTATTCACTATTCAAAAAAATTTATTAATTACAAAAAAGTTTTGAATGATTTATCAAAACCATTGCTTGCCTCTATAATTATGGCTTTATTTTATTTTACTTTAAATTCCGTGCTAACTAAATTCATCTCAGCAAATAAAGCAATGATTATATTAATTTTTTTGTCAATGATCTTATATGTAGCTTTGATGATACTATTTAAGGATAAAATTGTTTATTCATTTTATAAAAAAATCAAAACCGATATTTCAAACTTTTTCAATAAACTAAAAATTAAAAAAAAGTCAAACTAATTACAATTTATATATTTTTACTCAGTTAAATGTATAATATTTATTGTACCTCGAGGTGAAATATTATACCTGACTTTTGTAGCAACAAATAATTTTTTTAGAAATTTATCGATAAACATT
>CALBLI010000017.1 GCA_937896065.1 uncultured Caryophanales bacterium
GTTATATTTCATGCAAATGGGTAAGTCAGTATATACTGGTGAGCCAATTGATCTTGATTTGCTTGAAAAAAATTATGACATTGACCATATTATTCCTCAAGCATACGTTAAAGATGACAGTTTTGTTAATACTGTCTTGGTTGAAAGAGGTGTTAATAATAGAAAACAAGATAAATATCCATTTAATGATGGCACTGATTCTATAATCACTAAAAAAGGCCAAGGATACGTTAAATTTTTAAATTCAATCAATCCATTTTTAATGCCTGATGAAAAGAAAAAAAGAATTTTAAGAAGGGTAGATAAAAAATTGACTGATGATGAAATATCTGAATTTGTAAAAAGGCAACTAGTTACAACAGATCAGGCAAATAAAGCAGTTTGTGATGTATTAAAACAATTGGATCCTGAATCTAAAATCGTCTATAGTAAAGCTACTCTTGTGTCAGATTTTAGACATTTATTTAATTTGTTAAAAAGCAGAGATATAAATGATTTTCATCATGCCCATGATGCTTATTTAAATATTGTTGTTGGTAATATTTACAACAGTAAATTCTCGGATGGTAACATAAAGCGAATTAAAGAAATGATAGCCGCAAAAGAAAATGACGAGAAAGGTTCGTCTATTAAGTCAAGTGTTGATTATATATTTAAGCATGATCAATATGTAAATTATCATTATCAAGATGATAATTATTTGTTGTGGAAAAAATCAAATTATATAGAACAGCCAATTGAAGGTAAAAATAAAACAAGAGAGATTGAAGACTTAAATAATCAAGGAACAATTAAAAAAATTAGAAAATATCTATCTTATAATGATGTTCTTGTCACTCATATGCTTTTTAGTGATCACGGTCTCTTTAGAAAAATAGGTATTGCCACTGCTAGCTCAGGCCAAGCATCATTTCCTTTAAAACAAGGCAAACAATATTCAGAACTAGCTAAAGGCTATAATAAAGATGGATTCGCTAGTAAATATGGCGGATATAATTCATTTTCTTATCCATATGCAATGCTTGTTAAGTCAATTGCTAAAAAGGGCAAATGGAAATATACATTAGAAAGTATTCCTGAAATCTATCTTAGAGCATTTAATGATAAATCCGACATTATCAACTATTTAACTCCTACTAATAAGACTAAATTAAAATCACCAGAAGTGATTCTCGATAAAGTTCTTATTGGAACTATAATAGAAATACCTGGTGAAGAAAATAGTGTGCGTGTTAGAACAACTGCTGTTAATGGTGTTGTCAATGATAATCAATTAGTTTTACCAGATGAATATAAAACAATATATTGTAAAGTTGAAAAAATGGTAGATAGTGAAAATGAGGATAGATTATATGAAAAAGATACTAACGTATATCTAAATGAAAAATTATTTATCACTAATGATGAAGCTAATGCATTCTGTAAATATATGTTAGAAAAAGTATATAATAATGAAAAATATTTATCACTGCCTACTCTTGGCACTGCCTTTAAAAAATTAGTTACCAATAGTGATGCATTCTATAATAAATTTACTGAGCTAAAGCTTAATAAAGACAAATTAGACATCATTTCCAAGTTAGTTAGACTTACTCAATGTAAAAGTGTTCAGAAAACTCATATAACAATGATTAATCCTGATGATAGCGATAAAAGCGTGAAAATTTCTACAAATATTGGTGAAATTAAAATGCCTAAGTTAGTTTCAAATACGCGAATCATTCAAACATCTAAAACAGGTTTACTTAAAAAAATATTGTTTATCGTGCCAGAGGAATAACTTATGGGATTTAGAAAAGTAAGAATCAGTAAAAGATGTAAGTTGGAAACTTCTTTAGATAAGCTAATTATAAGAGATGATAATAGACTTGAAATTTTCTTAGATGAAATAAATATTCTTATAATTGAGAATCAACAAGTATGTATAACTAATGCTTTGCTAAATGAATTAATAAAACACAAAATCAAAGTTGTCTTATGTGATGAAAAACATAATCCTGTTTCTGAAATAGTTTCATACCATGGTGCTTACAATACATTTGAAAGAATAAAAAATCAAGTCAATTGGGATGATGAAATTAAAAACAAAGTTTGGTCTGAAATAATATGGCAGAAAATAAATAATCAATATTTAATTTTAAAATCAATTGGTGATGAAAGAACAGCTGATATTCTTTTAAATTATAGACGCGAGATTCAAATTGGTGATAGTGGTAATAGAGAAGGATTAGCTGCTAAAGTTTACTTTCTGTCTTTATTTGGTCAAGGCTTTGATAGAAGGGACGATAATAAAATAACCAATGTTTATTTAAATTATGGTTATTCAATCATTTTGTCAGCTGTCAATAGAGAAATATCTAATGCTGGTTATTTAACTTCATTTGGTATTCATCATATAGGCAGTGAAAATCCTTTTAATTTTGGTTGCGATTTAATGGAACCGTTTAGACCATTTGTTGATAGGCTAATAATCAAAAAAATAGTAAACGACGACAATTACAAATCATCCTTTATAAAACTTTTAGATGATGAAATATTATGTGATGGTAATAATACAATTTTAGAAAATGCTATTCATAACTATGTCTTGAGTGTATTTAATGCTTTAAATACTCGTAGAATAGATAAAATAGCGAAAGTAACTTTTAAAAATGAGCAATTATAGATATATGAGAGCATTATTATTATTCGATATGCCTGTTGAAACAGTAGCACAAAGAAAATCATACCGCAAATTTGTTAAATTTTTAAAAAAGAATGGTTTTGTCATGTTTCAAAAATCAGTATATGTTAAGATATGTATAAATCGTGCAGCAATGGATAGCACAGTTAATACAATAAGTGCAAATGTTCCAAAAGATGGGAGCATCGCTATGTTAGATATCACTGAAAGACAATTCAGTAATGCTATTTTTTTTACAGGTGAATTTAAAAGTGACACTTTAAATACTGATGAAAGATATATTGAAGTATGAAGTTTGTAAAATGCAAAAATATTGAAAAGAAGATTATACTAAATAAAGATTTAGTTTTTAATATTGTCCTTGAAAGTCCAAAGCTTTATCGTGAATATCTTTCTGATTTAAAAAATCAGTTAAATGGTGAAAACGATGAAGAATTTTTAACATTATTTGATGCCGATAATAAATTACAAGCTAACAAAAATATAGTTCTAATTGAAAATCTTTTATCTATTGAGCTTGATGATAAAAAAATTAATACTTTGATTCAAAAAGAAGTAAGTTCAAAAATTACAATTGCACAAAACGATGAATATTTAAGCCTACAAAATGCTGTAAATCAATTCGTTGATAAAATTACATATGACTATGATATTCCGCTCACTTTTGATCGTGATATGTCACTTACTTCACTTTTTAAATATTTATCTTTACAATTTGACTTTGAAGATAGTCAATTCCTTGAAAAATTAATAAAAAAAATAAAATTATTATCGTCAACATTCAAATATAATATTTTTATATTTATAAATTTATTTGACTATTTAATAGAAGAAGAAATTTTATTATTCAAAAAAGAAATGAATCTATTAGAATTAGATTTT
>CALBLI010000018.1 GCA_937896065.1 uncultured Caryophanales bacterium
ATTTTTATACTAGCAAATATATTTTTAAAAGTTATATATTTATTTAAGAAATTATATACTTAGTAGAAAAGTAGTACTATTTTATTACTAAGTGTTTTTAGTTTCAAAAACTTTTCGGACAAGTAATGCAGCTTTTTCACTAGCTTCATTTAATTGATTATTATAATCATCTTGATTAGATTTAGAAGCTATTACTTCATCAGATATGGCACGCACTACAAGATAAGGAACATTAGCCATAAATGCTACTTGGCCAACACTAGCTGATTCCATATCACATGCAAGTGGATTATCAAAACATTTAAACCATTGCTTATCTACTAATTTTTTAGTAATGAAACTATCACCAGTTAATATCAAACCAGTTTTAATATTATCTTCGCTGGTTGCACATTTTAATATATTATTTATAAAGCTTTCATCACAATTAAAATATAAAGGCATACCAGACATATTTCCTAATTTATATCCACATTCAGTCAAATCAGCATCGTAATAGCATGATTTGGTTGCAACTAATATACCAAAAGCTTTCAAGTTACTTGAAATTGATCCAGCTACACCAATATTAATTATTAAATCAGGTGTAATTATTGATAAAAACAGACCTAATTTATAAGCAATTGCAACTTTTCCAACTCCAGAATAAAAAGCATAAATAGTGTAATTATTTATCTTAGATTTTGTTAATTCAAGTCCATTTGACAAAGTGATGGTTGTGTGTTGTAAATTCTTAAAGAAAGGCTCATATTCTTCTTTTTGAGCAAATACTAAAAGAACTGTTTTCTTATCTGCTTTATTTCTCATTTATTTTCTTCCTTTTACGATATACAGGTTCTTTTTCACAAATGACTACTTTATGAGGACAATCACTATATAAAGAATCAAAATTTACTCTCTCACGTTCATCACGTAAAAATAATTGAATAACAACATCACGAGCATCTAGAAGGATCCACTTGGAATTATTTTTACCTTCTTTGTGATCTAACAACTTATAATTGTCATATAGTGAATCTTCAGCAACCTGAACAACTTTTCTCATTTTAGTTTCATTAGATACTGAGCAAACAATGTAATAAGAAACAAAAGGTGACTTATTTTTAACATCATATACAACCACATCTTCACCATAATTGTAACTTAAGTCTTCAGCAATATGAATGACTCTTTTTGAAGTTATGGTGCCTTTATTTTTAATATCTAATCTATTAGTGGAATATTTTTTTAACATAGTGTTTACCTCATTAATTTTTAATATAATAATTATACATGGAAGTTGTGTAAATGTTATTGCGGCAATCAATTCCTTTTGTTTTTAAATAATCATCTTGCTGTTTTATCTCTTCAACAAATGCCATATCTATATCTTCATACAATAAGTTTCTTACATCACTTGTTTCAAAATCGCGTGTTGGTTCACATTTATCAGCAGTATAAATCAATTTTTCAAATTTAGTTAAATTATCTTTGCCACAGCAATGAAATGAGATAGCATTAAAAATTATATCATTGACATTGAATATATAATAGGCAATGACTGCACTTGCAAAAGCATGATAAGAATACTTAGGGAAATCATTTTGAAAATATTTATTATTTAAAGCTAATTCAAACTGTTCATCTTTGCATAGGTCTTTTGCAATATCATGTAAAATACCAGCAATATATGCGTCATTTTTGTTCAAATCATTATTGATGCAAGAAACATCATATGCAAGCTTTGCAACACTTAATGAATGATTAAAACGTGCATCAGTTAAAAACAACTTTGCTACATCTATATAAATGTTATCATCTGTATTATCGATAATTAATGGTATATTTTGAAATGTGCTAATTAATTTTTTAGCTCTGTCTAATGAAGAGGCAAATGAAAATGTAGACGAATTACTCATTTTCTAAAGTAACTTTAACTCCGTTTAAAGTATAAGTTTGAATTGTAAGTCCTTCACCTTTAAATTCAAAATAGCCAAGTCCAAATATTTTAAGTTTATTAATTTTATTGGAAGATACATTAAAAGTAGAAGTAGACATATCAGAATATGAATTAATTTTACTAGTTAAATAAGAATTATTTTCATTTTTCAGTTCATTTAAATAGTTATCAGCTTTAGCTAAATTGATTTTATAAATTGGTAAATCTGGAGCTAGATAATATGTAAAATCAACTTTTTTCCCGTCCAATAAATCTAGTCTGAAGAAATTAGAAATAACTAATGATTGACCAGCTTTTAACACTTCTGTCTTTGCTTTAATTTTATCTCTAGGAAGAAGAAATCTCGAAATTGTAGGCTCAATATGTGAAATGAGTGAATCAGGATTTTCAATGCCTGGAGTATCATAAATATATGAGAAATTATCAAGAGGAATAGAGATAACATCGAGTGTCGTATTTGGATAAGGTGAAGTAGTAATCATCTTATTAGTGTTATTTTTATATTGCTTCAAGAGTGAATTAACAAGCGATGATTTACCAACCTGGTTAACACCAATAAAGTAAACTGATTTACCATCTCTCATTTTTTCAATCTTGTCAAATATCTCACCAATATTTACAGAATTATTATTAGCAGATGAAGTTAAGATAATATCTTTAACTTTTATATTATTAGCAGCAAGAAGTTCTTCACATCTTGCAATTAAACGGCTATCAGCTATATATGGAACAATATCTCTTTTGTTGATAACAATCAAAACATTATCGGACAAATATGAAGATATATTAGATATAATTGATGAATCCATGGTAAATGCATTAATAACATAAACAATCAAATCATTATTCTTTTTAGCATCATTTAAAATTGTTAAATATTCATTATTTAAAGAAGGTGCTTCCTTATAGGTTGAATAATGTCGCAATTTATAGCATCTTTGGCAAAGATTTTCATCTTCAGATTGAAATTTTTCAGGTGGAATATAACCCTTTTCATCTGGATATTGATCTTGTAATATTGCTCCGCAACCATAGCATCTTCTAACACGAATTTGAGCAGTAACACCATTTAATTTATCAGCCATATTATTTACCTCCTAATTCTATTCCAAGCAGATTACGCTTTAGTAATTTCCTTCTTATTATTATATCAATCTTTCGATTGATTTTAGTAAAAATATTGTCTACATCAGTAAGTGGTTCAACAAGAAGAAATAAACCATTTATTTTTTTAGTATATATTCCATCAGTGAGAAGTTGATCGCCTACAAATAATGTCTCATTAATATTTATATCATTTTCTGTTAAAAATTGTAAAATACGTTTCTTTTTAGTTTTTTTAGCACGCGACAAATAAGTAACTTTTAATTTATCACAATATGGTTTAACTCTTTTTAAACGATTATTGGATATCACATACATCTTTATATCAAGTTTATTCAGCTCATCCTTTAATTTAAAAGCATCAGATGATGGTATAACCGAAAAAGGTGAATCTAAAGTTTGATCTAAATCAATCACAAGATTTTTAATATGTGATTTTTTTAAAAAAGTTAAATCCAACTTATAAATAGATTGAATATGATAATCAATTTTAAATTTCATCTATTTCTTCATAGTTTTTTCAAAAAGATCAAATAATGATATTTGTTCATCAGTATTATTAGTCTTTTTGACCTTTGCTTTTACTGTTTTAATTTCAGTTGGTGTTTCTATTTTAAAATTTGAATCAATGAATTGGCCATTCTCATTGACACCAATCACATTTTCATTTCCAAGATTTGAGATATTTTCTCTCATCTCACAATTGACATCAATAGGATCAATATCTTTTATATCGACAGTTGCCATTTTATCATTGGTAACAACCGATACTAAATTTAAAAGACTATCACCACGTTGTTTTTCAATCTTAGTAACTGAAACTAATTTCATTGGATTCTTTTTAAAGATTCTAACTAAATTTGTTTTAGCACCAAGTCGATCAGTTTTATCAACTTTAGAAGCTAAAATCAAACGGCATGCGCGCCTTGAAGACAAGACAAATAGATAGGGATTTTCATCAGAATTGATTGAAATAACACTGATCATATTAGCTTGATCTAAGCCTGATGAAATAGCCTTAACACCAATAGCTGCAGGGCTTACTAAATCAATCTCATTTTCATTATAACGTGAACTTCTGCCTAATGCATCAACTACAATGATATCTGAATTACCACTTGTCATACAGACGGAGACGACTTTATCATCTTTATCAGCAAGTTTACATGCTCTTAAAGGCTTCTTAGTTATTTTATCCTGTTTAAAATTGTCTAAGGAAACACGTTTAATTTTGTTTAATTTAGTTAAGATAACCACATTGATTTTAGAATTAAAATCATTTACAAAGAATGCTTTGATAATTTTTTCATTATTTGACATTGTTATCAAATTATTCAAATGTTTTCCTTCGTCTTTCCACTTTAAGTCAGTAAGAAGATGAACAGGAACATAGGCATAATTTCCTAAGTCAGTAAATAATAAAATATTATCATGTGTTGAACATTTGTTATTTAAAACAATCAAATCACCTGGTTTTAAGCGTGGTAAGCCAAGTGGATTATCAGCTTTATTAGCTTCATAACTTGCTTGATATGATTTAATTGATGAACGCTTGGCATATCCAGCTTTTGTAATCATGACATAAACATCTTCTTTAGATATGAGTTTAGTAGCAGAAACACTTTCAAATTCATATTTACTATCTAAGATGGTTGTACGTCTATTTATAGTAAATGTCTTATTGATTGATTTTAATGTATTAATAATTTCTCTATCTAATTTATTTGGATTACTTAAAATATCATTATATCGTGTGATATTAGCGTTGAGTTCGTCATTTTCTTTTCTTAAAGCCATGATATCAGTATTTGATAAACGATATAAAGGAAGCATAGCAATAGCTTCAGCTTGTCTTTCAGAGAAACCATAATCTCTTTGAATCATATTTTTGACATCTTCTTTACCATTGCATTTTCTAATTTTTGCAATAAGTTCGTCAATGATAGGATATGCTTTAATTAAACCTAAGACAATCTCAAGACGATCACTATCAGTTTTTAAATCAAAATTTAATGAACGAGTTAAAACACTTCTTTGATGATTAATATAACTATCAATTATCTCAATAAGTGACATAGTTTTAGGATGACCATTATCTAAGGCTAAGAAGTTACATGAGATAGTTGATCTTAAAGCACCTTTTGATTGTAAATAATTTAAAATATCGCTTGCAGAAGCACCATCTTTTATCTTGATGCAGATATCAATATAGTCCTCAGCCGATTCGTCTAAGATTTCATCGATATTATCAAGAGAATCACTCTCTTTTCTCTTATTTAATTGAGAGACTAAGTCTTTTTTAACAACGCCATATGGTATTTCTACGATATGAATTTCATTATTTTCTTCATCAATTCTTGTTTTACAATATAAATAAAATGATCCTTTACCAGTTTCATATAAATTTTTGATAGCTTCTTTATCATCTAAAATACCACCAGTTGGAAAATCAGGAGCTTTAATGCATTGTAAAATATCATCAAGTGTTGATCTTTTATGCTCCATACGATATATAACCGCATCAATAGTTTCATTCAAATTATGTGGTGGAATATAGGTTGCACAACCAACAGCGATACCTTGAGTACCATTTATAAGAAGATTAGGAATCTTACTTGGCAAAACAATTGGCTCTAATGCTTTATCATCAAAAGTGAGTGTCATATCGACTGTCTTTTTATCTAAATCAGCGGTCATGTAATCACTAATTTGTGCAAGTTTAGCTTCAGTATAACGGTATGCAGCAGCTGGATCGTCATCAATACCACCATTATTACCTTGGAAAGCAATGAGTGGAACTGACATTTTCCAATCTTGAGAAAGATGAACTAAAGCATCATAAATTGATGAATCACCATGAGGATGAAGATGACCCATGATATGACCAACAATCGTTGCACATTTGACTGTTGGTTTAGAAAAGGTGTATCCACTTTTATACATATCATAGATGATTCTTCTTTGAACAGGTTTTAAACCATCTCTAACGTCAGGAATAGCACGATCTGATATGACAGCTTTGGCGTAGCGATCAAAAGCATTGATAAGAACATCATTTAATGGAGAATCGACTATATTCTCATTGATAATAACTTCTTTATTCTTCTTCATTGCTCACCTCCTTAGTGAATGCATCGCGGACAACAAAGTCAATATTATTTTCAACCCACTCTTTTCTTCGATCACTATCTTTTCCAAGGAATAAAGAAATTTTATCTGAGCATTCATCATCATCAGTGATTTTAACTTGAATGAGTCTTCGTTTATCTTTAGCCATTGTTGTTTTAGCAAGCTGAGTGTAATTCATTTCACCTAAACCTTTATAACGATTGATTTTATATCCTTTACCAATCTCATCTTTAGCAACTTTTAAATCGTTATCATCATAGCAATATATTTCTTTTTTAGTATTATAGACACGATATAAAGGAGGACAGGCAATATAAACATGCCCGTTATCAATCAAAGGTTTCATATGGTTATAAAAGAAAGTTAAAAGAAGTGATTGAATATGACTTCCATCATCATCAGCATCAGTCATGATGATGACTTTTCCATAATGAATATCTTTAATTTTAAAATCATCATCAAATCCAGCACCAATTGTATAAATGAGTGTTGCAATTTCTTTATTACCTAAAAGTGTCTTTTCATCATCAACTTCAGTAGTATTTTTAGGTTTACCTCTTAATGGTAAAATTGCTTGATGCTTAGGATCTCTTCCTTTTTTAGCAGCACCGCCTGCAGAATCACCTTCAACAATAAATAATTCATTATTTAAATAATCTTTAGTTGAACATGGAGTTAACTTATCAGACAAAGTGAAAGAATTGATTTTAGATTTTAATAATTCACGTTCTTTTCTTTTGTCTTCTTCTGTTTTAGCTCTGATTCTCATTTCATTGATAGTTTTTTGAACAATCGCTTCTGTTTCTTTAGAATGTTCTTCAAGATAATAAGAAAGTTTATCTTCAATGATTGAGTCGACACTAGCTAATGCTTCTTTAGTGCCTAGTTTTCCTTTGGTTTGACCTTCAAATTGAAGAAGATGTTCAGGAATCCAAGTAGAAAGAATACAAACAAGTCCTTCTCTTAAACAATCACCATCTAATGAATCGTTTTTCTTGATAAGATTATGACTTGATGCATATGAATTAAAACAAGCAGTAACTGCTTTTTTAAAACCAGTTACATGGTAGCCACCATCGCTTGTTCTGACACCATTTGCAAATGAGATAATTTTTTCATCATAATTGTCTTTGATGAATCCAAAGACAGTTTCTACTTTAATTTTATCATCAGACTTGCCTTCAATATGAATAGGTTGACACAATGTAACTTTATTTACAGTTCTTCTTGAATAATATTCAAGTAAACCTTTTTCATAATAATAATCCTGACTTCTTCCGCTTCTTTCATCTTTTAAATGAAAAGTGACACCTTTTGTAAGACATGCTGAATCATCTAAGTGAGCAGCAATACGATCAAAGTTCCAAGTAGTATCTTCAAAAATTTCTTTATCTGGTAAGAATCTAACAGAAGTACCGCGCTTTGTGGTTTCACCTAAATCTTTAAGACCTAAAAATTTAGAGCCGCCTTTTTCAAAGCGTCCAAAATGATCTCTACCATCTTTGTATGAATGAACTTCCATCCAAACTGATAAAGCATTGGTAACAGCAGCACCAACACCATGAAGACCGCCAGCATGTGAATAGTTTCCTTCATCAAATTTACCACCACCATGAAGTGTCTGATAAACAATTTGAAAACCACTCAGCTTTTCTTTAGCATTGTAATCATATGGAATACCTCTTCCTTGATCAACAACTTCTAATGAACCATCATCATGAATGGTAACATATATATTTTTACCATATCCTTCATTAGCTTCATCAACGGCATTGTCGACAATTTCCCAAACCAGATGATGTAAGCCAACTGTATCAGTTGAACCAATATACATACCAGGTCTTTCTCTGACAGGAAGCAAACCATGAAGAACTTTTAAATTACTAGCATTATATACTTCACCCATTATTTATACCTCAACCTAATAATTTTATCTAAAAATGACTTGAATTTAAAGCTATTAATTATATAATTTTTATGTTTAATCATGAAAATATTTTATACAATTTTAGCATACTTACTTGTCATAATCATTTCATACCTTATCGGTTCAATTTCTTTTTCAAAATTAATATCTTCTCATTATGGAGTTGATATTTCAAAAGTTGGTTCTGGAAATGCTGGTGGAACTAATGTTGGAAGAAATGTTTCAAAGAAAGCTGGTATATTGACTATGTTTTTAGACATGATGAAATGCTTTATAGCAGCACTGACTACCTTTTTAATTTTTAATTATCTAATTGCATATATGGATATTGTAAACTACGATCAATTTTTTGAAGTCATCTGTTTTATTGCTGCACTTTCTTGCTCAATTGGTCATATATATCCAATCTTTTCTCATTTTAAAGGTGGAAAAGCAGTTGCTTGTTTAGCTGGATATACTTTATTTATTTCACCAATTATGTTTCTTTTAGGACTTATCATTTTCTTTACTTTGTTTAAAGTTTTTAGAAAAGTTTCAATCTGTTCAATCTTAGGTTCATTTTTCTGTTTTCTTTTATCTCTTATTCCAATGATACTAGATTTTACAGTCATTAAAGATAAAAATATTTTTAATGGTGGAACTTATTTTGCCCAATCTTGTATGATTCATTTAACATACATGACTGCAATCAGTTATTTTGTCTTTTTTATAATCATAGTTATCAAACATAGAAGTAATATTAAAAGATTAATTAATGGTGAAGAGCCAGTCACTGTCTTTAAAAAATAATGTCTGAAAATAAAAAGGAGATGATTAAATCTTATTTTTACTTGATTTAAAACATCTCCTTTGATTTAGTAATTTATAATCAAATTACCAAGTTAATTCTGAAGGTGCAACACTAACAAATTCTCCACTCTCATTCTTTAGATATATTGTTTGAATAGAAGGAAAATTATTTTCAAATGATTTTTTCGTGGTAAAAGCAGTTTTTAAGTCTTCTTTTGTGCCATGATATTTTAAAACTTTGACATTAGTTGCATTTAAAGAATATGTAGTAGTAAAAGCAAGGGTTTTACCATTTTTTATTTCTAATTCTTCACACATTGAATTCCATAATAAATAATTTCCAACTTTAGTAACTGTTTCAGGGAAAATCAATTTCTTTACTTTGCTAGCCATAAATGCTCTATCTCCGATTAATTGCAAACTATTATTTAAACCGTAACTTTTAATTTAAGGTATTACACATAGCCTAGATTCTGTTGAATT
>CALBLI010000019.1 GCA_937896065.1 uncultured Caryophanales bacterium
CATTTTAGTGATATATATATATATATATATGCAACATTTTTTTAAATAAAAAGCCAACTTTAGTTGATAAAGTTGGCTAATAATTATTAAATATTATGCTTTAAATTAAAGTAATCCAGTTGTATATTTGACTATGTAAATAGCTAAGAAAGCAATAGCACAAGAACAGACAGCAATATCAGATTTTTTGAATCTACCAGCACATAATGTCATGATAGTATATGCCATAAATCCAAAAGCAATACCATCACTTATTGAATAGGCTACACACATAACAACCACAGTGATGAATGCAGAACCGACTGCAATCCAGTCTTTCCATTCAACACCTTCAAGGTTTTTAAACATACAAATTCCAACATATACTAATGCAAGACCAGTAACTGCAGAGCAAGAAAATGCACTGAGTAATGGATATATGAGCAAACTTAAAGCAAAAAGTAGACCAGTAGTAACTGCAGCTAAACCAGTTTTTGCACCAGCGGCAACACCAGTTGTTGATTCAACAAAAGAAGTGACAGTTGTTGTTCCACAAATTGAACCAAATACTGTTCCAGCAGCATCAACTATCATTGCAGGTTTATCATTAAAGATGACTTTACCATTCTCATCAACGATACCAATTCCAGCTTCAACACCGACAAAAGTACCTGTTGTATCAAAGAAATCTAAAAATAATAAAGAAAAAATCAAAGCATATGCCATTGGATTCTTTAAGACATCAAATCCTCTGAATGCAACACCAAAAACTTTACCAAAATTACCAACTTCACTTATATGATATGTAGAATCGTAAAATGGAGAAAAGCCTTTAACATTTGCTTGGCCTAAACTTCCACAAATAATAGCCATTATCAAAATTGAAATAATGACAGCAAATTTATTGATCCAAAAAAAGACTTTATTTTTATTAGCAGAAAGTGATGATAAAGCTAAAACAAGTAAAATACCAACAAAGCCAACAATGACTACAGGATTTGTAAAATCACCTAATGCGACTAAAGTTGCATCACTATTTCCAATGATTCCCATGTTTTGGAAACCAATAAAACAAATAAAGAATCCAATACCAGCTGAAATTGCAAATTTTAATGATTTAGGTATATTTCTAATTATCCAGCCTCTAAGTGGCGTCAGTGATATGATTAAAAACAATATACCATCAATCATGACTAGACACATTGATTGAGCAAAATTGAATCCTAAATTTAACATGACATTGAAAGCAATCAATGAATTTAATCCAAGCCCTGATGCTAAACCAATAGGAAGTTTTCCATATATTCCCATCACAATAGTAGTAACAGCAGCTGATATTGCAGTTGCAGAAAATACTGCAGCTCTTACTTCAGCAACAGTTAACCAGGTGTCACCATATAAAAGAATATATCTGACATTATCAACAATTTTAACGTTAACTTGAGC
Organism: uncultured Caryophanales bacterium; assembly: GCA_937896065.1. GTDB lineage: Bacteria > Bacillota_I > Bacilli_A > RFN20 > CAG-288 > Enterosoma. Next base: position 1,426 of record CALBLI010000019.1, read on the forward strand.
ATCACCAGCAAGATTAGCCCAATCACTTGATAACATATTACCATTTAATGGTAAGATGTAAAACATTGCTAAAAAGATAACAAGTCCACCTACTAGTTCTTTTAAAATTGAAGAACCTCTCTCACTGATTTTAAAATAACGATCAATAAAATCAATGAATTTGTTTTTTGGTGCTTTTAAATTTGGTGAATTGTTTTCACCTTGATTTTCTTGCACCGACACATTTTCTTCAGCCATTTTTTATCCTCCTTCTTTAAAAATAGACTGGGTGTAAGTGATTATATTATTGATGATGAGTTGATGTAGTTAATAACCTCTTACATACTAGTTTATATTAAATAAAAGAGTGTGACTATTGTAAGCGGTTAATTATTAAAATTATTTTAAAAAGAAGATAGTTATATACATTGCAAGTGATCCTAAACCGACAATGGCAGATGAAATGTATGAAAATACTTTATTCTTTTCAAATAATTTGGTGAAAACTTTAAATGATAAAAATGTAATTACTAAAAAGCAGACTGCAGCTCCAAATATTTCAAAATTTCGTGAATCGTTATCCAATATAAATAAACCTCTTTGAGAAATGATATATTCACCTGCATCATTTTTAGTATTATTTACACTTCTCCATGAACAGAAATCAGCTATTGCAAAAATAGCAAAATCAAAAGTGCATGATCCAATCATATTTCCAACACCTGCATTATAATTTTTCTTTTTAAAGAGTTGGAAAGTTGAAACGATTTCAGGAATTGATGTACCAACTCCTAAAAGAAGAGCACCAACAACTGAACCTGATAAAGCAGGTACTAGCTTTTGAATTTCTTTAGTTAAGTAAGTTAAAGCGATAGATGAACCGATAAGTAAAATAGCAGAGACAACAAATAAAATAATGATTGTTTTTAAAGACCATTTGCAATCAACTGTTTCATCACTACTTGCTTCACTTTCTTTAGGTTGAAGCCATAAAGATACAATATATAATATAAAAATTAAAATCGACATCAAATTGATATCGCCAAGCATCACTTGATAATTAACTGGTGCAAAGAAAGCATAGGCTGCCATTGCATACATAATTAAACAAAATAGAGCATTTAAAAGATGAAATTTTTCAATTTTTGCATTTCTAAAGTTCTTGATGAATATAAATGTTTCAAGTGCAAGGCAGACAAGATCAAAGACAATTGATCCTAAAATATCTCCAACAACATATTCTGGTTCATTTACTAAAAAGATAGATGATAGTGCAGTAAATAATTCAGGAAGTGAAGTGACCGCTGCAAGTAAGACACCACCTATAAATGCACCAGATATTTTGGTTTTTTTATCTAATAAATCAACTAAATTCCCTAAGAAAAATGATAAAAATATCATTGCTGCTAAATCTAAAAAATAGACAGGATATACCCACATAAGCCCCTCCATACTTTGACTTATAAGAAAAAAGACTTAAGTAGAACAAAAACATTCTACTTAAGTCTCATTTATTATAGTATGCCAGATTAATAAATCATGATGTTGACATACAGACGTAACAAATAGTTACGATAACTACTCCCCTAAGTCGTTAATAAATATAGTCTTTATTAATGATTTAGTCAACTATTATTTTAATAATAGTTCATTGAGTTTCTCAACAAACTCTTTTTTATTCTCAATATCATATCCTTCAAGAAGCAATGCTTCTTCATATAAAACAGTTGAGTAAGTTTTAATTTCTTCATCAGATAAATCTTTTACTTTATTAATTAATGGATGCGATGCATTTAATTCAAGTACTTTAATAGCTTTTGGCATATTATCTTCACTTGATTTATTTGGTTGATTTTCTAAAACTTTTTCCATGTTTAAAGAAAGACCTTCTTTTGTTGAAAGACATATTGGGGCATCAACTAATTTATTTGTAAATGATACATCATCCACTTTACCTTTCAGCGATTCTTTTAAATTATCAATGAATCTTTTATTATCATCATTTAATTTACTAATCTTGTCTTTTTCTTCTTGCGATAATTCTTCTTTTTCTGAACTAGTGATGTTTTTAAATTCTACTTTATCATAATTATTTAAAACCATAAGTGAGAATTCATCGACATTTGATGTTAAAAGTAAAACATCCATTTCTTCTTTTTTAAATTTTTCTATTTCAGGTAAGAGCTTAATTTCTTCAACTGTTTTTCCAGTTGCATAATAGATATATTTTTGATTTTCTTTTTTCTTATCTAAATATTCTTTTAATGATATAGGTTTATCATTATTTAATGATTTATAAACAAGTAAATCTTTGAGTAATTCATTTTTCATACCATATGAAGAATAGATTCCAAATTTTAAATTATCTCCATATATGTCAAAGAATTTCAAATATTTATCGTAATCATTATTTTTTAAATCTTTTAATTTCTCAATCAATTTATTTTCAATATTAGTAGCAATTTTAGTTAATATAGGTGAGTTTTGAAGTATTTCTCTTGAAATGTTTAAAGGAAAATCATCACTATCAACTAATCCTTTTGCAAATTTTAAATAGTCAGGAACAAGTTCTTTACATTTATCTTGAACAAAGATTCCTTTAGTATATAAAGCTAAACCTTTTTCATAATTGTCTGAATAGAGATTATAGGGAGCATGAGAAGGAATGAAAAGTAATGCTGAATATGAAATGACACCTTCTGTTTTAACATATAAAGAAACTAAGGGTTCTTCATAATCATCAAAATGTGATTTGTAGAATTCGTTTAGCTTTTCATCTGTTATATCCTTTTTTTGCTTCTTCCAAAGTGGAACCATTGAATTTAAAATTTTATCTTCAATGACTTCATGAGTTTTACCTTCAATATCTTTACCATTTTCATCTTTATCATTTTCAGTGTGTGATACATTCATATGAATTGGATATCTGACATAGTCAGAATACTTCTTTACTAAATTCTCAATTGTATATGAATCTAAATACTTATCGTAGTTTATTTCTTTATCATTATCTCTTAAAAAGATAGTGACTTTACTTCCGTATACATCATTATCTTTTTGATCTTCAATTGAATATTTTTCAATACCATCAGAAGTGAATAAATATGGAAGTTCACCTTCCTTATGAGTTAAAACTTGTATCTCTTTTCCAACCATGAATGCTGAATAAAAACCGACACCAAATTGACCAATAATAGAAATATCTTTTGCATTTTTAGCCTTTTCAAGTTTTTCTAAAAACTCTTTAGAACCTGATTTTGCAATGGTTCCTAAATTATTTTCAAGTTCTTCTTTAGACATCCCTATTCCATTATCAATTATTGAAATACTTCTTTTTTCTTTATCAACTTCAATTTGAATCTTATAGTCTCTATCCTTTGTTTTTTTATCAGCGTTAGTTAATAAATTGAAACGATATTTATCAATTGCATCACTTGCATTTGAAATGATTTCTCTTAAAAATATTTCTTGATTAGAATAGATTGAATTTATCATTAAATTTAATAATTGTTTCGATTCTGTTTTAAACTTTTTTTCTTCTTTCATAATATGACCTCCTGAACCAAACAAATTAAATTATAATCATTTTTTTAGCACATTCAAGGCTTGAGTGCTAAATTTATTAAAAATGTAAACATATTTTTTGAAATTTGGTTATAAATTTATTATATTAAAAGTGTTTATTGGAGGTTTATTTATGAATTATAAAAATAACGTTTTAGAACTTGTCGGTGATACACCACTTATAAAATTGAATAATATAATGAAATTATTTGATTTAAAGTCTAATATTTTTGCTAAAGTTGAAAGATGTAATCCAACAGGCTCAATAAAAGATCGTATTGCAAAAGAAATGATTGAAGTTGCATTAAAAGAAAATAAGATCAATAAAGATACCATAATCATTGAACCAACAAGTGGAAATACTGGTATTGGTTTAGCTTCTGTTTGTGCATCATTAGGATTAAAATGTGTCTTATTTATGCCTTCCAATGCTTCAGTTGAAAGAATTAAAATAATGAAAGCTTTAGGTGCAACTATTAATATTACTGATGCAAGTAATGGTGGCATGCCATTTTGTGTATCAGAAGCAATAAAATATAAAGAATCGCTTCCTAATGCTTTTATTCCATCACAATTTGATAATTATAATAATGTAAATGCACATTATAAAACAACCGGACCTGAAATATATGATGCTCTTGATGGCAAAGTTGATACTTTTGTCGCTGGCTTTGGAACTGGTGGAACATTATCTGGTGTCAGCAAATATATAAAAGAAAAGAATAAGAATCTTCTTTCAGTTGGTGTTGAACCTGCATCTTCTCCTGTTGTTTCTAAAAATGAAAAAGGCAAACATAAGATTCAAGGAATTGGTGCTGGATTTAAACCTGATAATTTGAAATTAGAATATGTAGATGAGATTAAGACAGTCAGTGATGATGATGCTTTTAAAATGACAAGAATTTTAGCTGAAAAAGAAGGCTTATTTGTCGGTATTTCATCTGGATGCAATGTATTTTATGCTGTTGAACTTGCAAAACAATATCCAAACAAAAATATAGTCACTGTCTTACCTGATAATGGTGAAAGATATTTATCAGTCGAAGGTCTATTTGATGAATAAAGAAATTATAAATACTTTATATAGCAAATCAAAAGACCATAATCACAGCATTAAAAGAATTTGTTCTAAGGATAAAATAATTTGTTTTTATAATGATGTGAAGAAGTTGCTTTCTTTTTCATATACTTGTTCTACCTATACTATTTCAGATATTTCTTCTTCAATTACTATGATTGAAAACAAATTAAAGGAAATACTAATTGATGTTGAAAATGAACAAGTTGATAAACATACAAAATTATTTATATCATCGCTTCCTGATATTTTTGATGAAATGAGATTGACCTTAGATGCTATCTATAATGGAGATCCAGCTTGTGATTCATATCAAGAAATAGTTTTATCATATCCTGGATATGATGCAATTATTTCTTATAGAATTGCCCATTTCTTCTATAAAATTAATGAGAGATTAATAGCAAGGATTATATCAGAAGAAGCACATAAAAATACTGGAATTGATATTTCTTCTGGCTGTGAAATTGGAAAAAGTTTCTTTATTGATCACGGAACAGGTATTGTGATTGGTGAAACTGCCATCATTGGAAATAATGTAAAACTTTACCAAGGAGTCACCTTAGGAGCTTTATCTTTGACTAAAGGAAATAGATTAAAAGGAATTAAAAGGCATCCAACTATTTTAGATAATGTTACCATTTATTCTAATGCATCTATTTTTGGTGGAGATACTATAATAGGTGCAAATTCAACAATCGGAGCAAATGTTTATCTTACAAGTTCCGTCAGTGATAATTCTTTAGTATATCTATCAGATACTGGTATTAAAATTGTTTCTAAAGGGTAAACATTTAACATTTTTAAATATTTAACTATAATATTATTGTTTGATTTGGAGGTTACTATGTCTGATTATATTTTATCTTGTTGTTCAACTGCTGATTTGGATAAAAAAACTTTTGATGAACTTGATATTTCTTATATTCCCTTTCATTTTTCTTTAAATGGAGTTGAATATGAAGATGATTTTGGAAAAACTATTTCATATGAAGATTTTTATGCCCGCATGAAGAAAGGTGAAGATACTAAAACTAGTCAAGTTACAGTTGGTGAATTTGTAAATTATTTTGAAAAATTCTTAATTGATGGTAAAGATATCTTGCATGTTACATTATCAAGTGGAATAAGCGGTGTTTATAACTCAGCTTATACTGCTAGTCAACAATTAAAAGAGAAATATCCTAATCGAAAAATATTTATTGTTGATTCACTTGCTGCTTCATCTGGATATGGACTTTTAATGTATAAATTGGCATTGCTTAAAAAAGAAAATTTAAGCATTGAAGATTTAAAAAGCTATGCTGAAGCTCATAAATTAAATGTCAATCACTGGTTCTTTTCTACTGATTTATCATTTTATGTTAAAGGTGGAAGAATTAAAAAAGCCTCTGCTGTTGTCGCTTCAGTTTTACATATTTGTCCTGTTTTAGACGTTAATGAAAAAGGGCAATTAACACCTAAAGAAAAACCAATCAGTGTTAAAATGGCTATTAATTCTTTAATTAAAAAAATGAAATTATTAGCAGATAATAATGAAAATTATAATGATGATGTTTTTATTTGTCATTCTGTTTGTGAAAATTATGTAAATAATTTAATTACTAACATCAAGAAAAATTTTCCTAATATTGCTGATGAAAAAATTAAAGTGTTTCCAATTGGGACAACAATTGGTGCTCATACCGGTCCTGGTACAGTTGCTTTATTTTTTATTGGCAAATCTAGAGGAATTAAAGAATAATAAATAACTTTATATTAAAAATAGTTTTTTAAATAATTAAAAAAAACATAATATTTAGACAAAAAATTATATTTTTTTTGTATGCTTTCAGCACTAACATAAAACTTATTCAATATGATATAATGGTTTTGTGTCAAGTTTTTAATTTGATAATTCCACATAAAAAACACCCATTTGACTGGGTGCCTTCACAATAGTTACCTATCATGGTCTTCGAACACTTTGATTGTACTAGCTTGTGAAGGCATTGTCAATAGTTTTTTTATTAATTCTAGACACTTTTATCACGGAGGCTACAATGCTTTTACAATCAAATCTTACTTTTCTGACTTTATTTAAAATAAAGAATAACAAACATAATAAATTAATAAGTCTAAATATTTTAATTCATTTTAAAATTAAATATTTAATTTTAAGTTTTTCACATAGAAAGGAATCTTTTTATGGGGAAAACTAAAGATAGTAAATTAGGAATATCATCTCAAACAAGTTTAAATCAATGTAATGTTGATATTCAAATAGATAAACTTGTTAAAGAAGATATGATAAATATTTTAAATGAATTGAATGTTAAGTTTAATGAAGACGACATTATCTTTGTTACTAAGGATAAAACTAATCAAATAGTATGGCTTGACAGTGGTAATGATGATGTCGGATTAAAACATATCTTATATGGTGATGAAGAAAATGGTCATATTTCTGACTTCATTGATTATCTAAATATACATGAAAATCAAATTATTGATAAAATAAAAAAGGTTATTTCTACATGGAAAGTTGAGTATTCAATTATTACAATTAGAAATAATAAAGAAGGATATGAAAAAATGTATAGTAAAGATGAAACATATTATATGTTAGCTGGTATAGGATTAAATGGATTTATAGCTTCTATTTATCCTGTTAAACGAAGCAAAGCTGCAAAATATATAAGGAGAAATAAACATGAATAAAAAAATCAAAAAGAGATTGTTGAACTGAGATTAGATTACTGGCAAGGACCGATATGGATTAGTGATGTTCAAACAGGTGAGCCATTTACTTGTATTGATGTCATTGATAATGATGAAGAAATTAGAAAATTAAATTACGAGATATATGACTTATATGATTCCTTTATAGTATGGGATGAAGATAGTATACCTCGTAAATTTGATCATGATAAAGCAAGAGCTAATAAGGATAAAATGTTAGATCTGCTAAAAAAATTAAATGACAGATTA
>CALBLI010000020.1 GCA_937896065.1 uncultured Caryophanales bacterium
ATTATTCAACTTTACTACCATGGTCTAACTCATTACCTGAAGAAATTAAAAGTAAAAGTTAAAATAGCCTTGACTTAAAATCAAGGCTATTTTTAATTTCAATAACGTCAAAGTTATTGACGCTTACTATACTGGGGTGGTAAAATAAAGGCATCTAAGAATATAGTGGAGGTAAATTATGTCTAGATTAAGCAAGTCAGATATTAAAATGCTAAAAGGCAAAAGGGTAACGTTTAAAATCGTCGATTACGGTGAGGATATCAAAGCCAAGATGGTGGATTATGGCGAAGATGCCAAATTCAAGAAGTCCTCGTTTGGAAGCTCAGCCAAAGAGATAAAAGTCAAAATCGTTACTTATGGCGAAGACGTTAAATTAAGAGAAGTAAGTTTCGGTGCGGATTTCGAGGCTATAATCAAGTAATCTAATCGAAAGCCGAACGATAGACTGCATACATCAAATACATGTTGTATGCAGCCTTTTTCATAAGGGGGATGGAAATGGAAGGAATCAAGCTAAACGATCTTCTTAATATCGATATTGACAGTGAAGAATTTAAGTCAGGGCGCATTACCCTAAACACGGAATATAACGGCGAAAGGCACATTGATTCTTGGTTGAAAAGAGATGAAAGAGAAGATAAATATGGCCCTGACTTTTCATTTTGGGCTAGGAGCCCTAAGAAGACCTATATCAAAAAGGGTAATGAGCTGGTCGTCGTTGCCATTCAATTAGACCGCAGTGATGTATGGCTTTTAGCATCTGTTTGTAAAATCACAAAAATAAACATTGACTCTCCGTGCGAAAGAGAGCCAGTTGAGAAATACCGAAAATGGTTCAATCGAGTCATCTTTAGACTCAGTAAGAGCGCACAAGGCTACAATTTCACATTGCGAAAATTTCTCGACAGATGTGAAGTGATTGGGGTTTTGGATAAACCGTATGGTGGGAAACGATTTCCGGGCTATTTTAACATCAACGAAAGGATGTCGGACTTGATGAACTATCTCCAAAATACTAATCTTGGAGAAGACTGGAAAAAAGAATTGAGAGCCGTCAAAGCCGTTTATTGCCTCAATGATCACAAGGAGCACAAGGTTTATATTGGATCTGCATACAACGACAATGGTTGCCTTTTAAAAAGGTGGAATGATTACTTTCACACTTTGCATGGCGGGAACGTTGAGTTGAGAAAGCTCTTTGAAGAGCATGGAAACGACTCAAACTACTTCTTGGATAACTTCTATTTTTCCATTTTAGAAATCTTCCCGAATACGGTAAACGACGAATATATCCTCGAAAGAGAGCATCATTGGATGAGTGTGTTCGATTCGAGAAACCCAGAGGTTGGGTACAACAAAAATTAGGTAAAAGAAACTTTGTGATAGCATCGCTTTTTAAAGATTTTTGACTGAAAAATGGTAAAATATTCTTAGGAAGATAAGCGGTTAGATTCCTGCTTCCACTCATCCTTCCCAAGCGAATTAGCCCTCCATTGAAGATGCCATGGAAGTGGTAAAAATCAGTGGAAAAATCCTTCCACGCACGTTTTCCACTCTTTTGGGAAAAGAGGAGAAACGAAAACGGCTCAAACCAACTCGCCTTGGCTCGCTTATGGCTAATAAGAACATAAGCATCCATCGATAAATTCGGCAGTTCCAATCCTTGAATCACATCGAAGTTGCAACGACTCGCAGGATTCAAAAGAAACTCAAAATCTAATGTCCGTGAGGGCGTGCGGGTTCAAGTCCCGCCCTGGGCACCATATTGCAACAACAGAAGTGATATAAAGTTATTATTTCAGTTCCTTAATTTGGCATTTTAAAATAGATAACAAAAACATCTTTACCTGATTCTCTTTTATATTAAAAATTTTCACTATATTTCTTTTATAAACATCGAGTTGATTGATATATTCTGGGTCATCAAAATTAGAAGTCTTATAATCAATTATGTAATATGTATTATTTTTGATTATAAGCAAATCAATAAATCCAGTTGTGTTTAAATTATTATCATAGTATCCATATTCTTTATAAATTTTAGCGTTAGAAAGGTCACTAAATATATTTAAATTTAGAACATTATTAATAAGTTCTCTATCTTTTTTATCCACAATAAATGAAGTATCTTTAGTTTTTAAATTGACATTTTCTAACAGCTGGTGAAGATAAGTTCCTCTATCTAAAATAATTTGTTCAATATCTTCATCCTTTTTCTCTTTGCTTGCTCTAGATTTACTTCGTTCTTTAAAAATAATTTCAGAGTTATCTATTGTTTTATTTATTGTGATTTGAATATTAGAATTATTATTTATCGGCATTGAATTTATATTAAAAATTCTTGTAATGTCGTTAAAGTTTTTTGTTTTATATGACACATAGAATAATTTCTTGACATCATTTAGTGCATACGCTAAACCAAGCAAGTATGAATCAAAAAAAGTAGCAGGCTTTATTTCAATTTCATCGGAGTTAATATACTGAAGTAATTCAGTTTTGAACTCTAGCAAATCTTTAGATGTAACTTCTTCTATATCAGTAACTTCTGTATTTAAATTGATGCTTATCTCATCACTATCAGTAGTAAAATCATCTTCCTCTTCAATTGAATCAATAGGTTTAATTTTATTTTTGATTTTTTTATTTAGATCATTTAATGACGTCACATAACCTATTTTCAAGATTGAATAACCATATAATTTAGCAAGAATATCTTCATTTGTTATAATTTCTAATTTGGATAAATAATATAGGAAAAAAGAAGTTTTAATTTTATTAATTAATTCATTTAAGACTTGTCTAATTGATGGGTTGATTATTTCATTTAGAATTAATTTTGATAATTTTTTTCCTTGACTATCTAAATTAAAATCAACCTTTTCAATTTTAAAAGAATTATAGATTTCACTTACTTTTAAAAAAGTATCATATGTTTTAGAATCTAACATATTCAATTTGATTAGATTGTTGACTTCATTTTCATCAAAATATAGTTTACTAGGGCAGGTATTTAACATGTCATATAGAGTTTCTTTTGATCCTTGACTAACTTTATCACCAACAATAATTACTTTATTTTGAGCACGTGTTAGTGCTACATAAAGTAGTCTAACGTGTTCATCAATATCAACTTTAGTTTCATTATTTAGATTCTTATAAAGTATATATGGTATTGTTAAAATATTTTTTTGATAATCAATGTTATTTTTAACATCTTCGTATTCAATATCATAATCAGGAAGAAGAATTCCATAATCAAGAGAAAAATCACAGTTGGATTCAACCATGTTATTCCCTCTTGCAAGTTTATTTGTGGATAATGGCATATAAACAATTTTCTTTTCAAGTCCTTTTGAGGCATGAATAGTCATAAGATCAACTGCATTTTCAACAGCAAATGTTGAATCATCCTTCATCAATACTTTGTAATATGACATATTTTCTAAAAATGACACAAAATTATCAATTCCATATCCGATATTAACTTGAGAAGCAAAAATATTTCTTAATGATTCTAATTTATTTATAGAGTTAGTAACGTTTTTAAGCAGTGATAAATTACTTATCATTTTAAAATCATTTAGAAGACTATCAAAAATGATGATACTATTATTATTTCTATTAGCTTTGATAAAGTTTTTGATTTCTAAATAGATATCATTGTTAAAAATATCATTACTACTTATAATGTTTTGAACATAATTATCATCTTTGTTATAAATATAGCTTCGTGCAAGTGAACACAATAAATGTTTTATACTAATAATATCTGCTTTATCATTAGAATTTATTATTTTTATTAAATTTAAAAGTGAAGTTAAAACAATGATTGGTTGTTGCTCAGTTAGTTCACTGGAAAGTTTAACATTTAAAGGAATTGAATAGACATTAAAATATTTTTGGAACAATTCAAATGTTGATTTGTTTCTAGTCAAAATACAAAAATCGGAATATTTACAAGGTCTGATTTTATTAGTTTCTTCATCTTTATCGTATATCAAATATTCGTTTTTGATTTTAGTTTGAATATCATCAATAATAGCAAGTATCTCATAATCATAAATAGAGTTATTATCATCATCTCCACATTGAGAAATGATTCTTTCAATACCAAAACCATCATAATCTAATCCATATATATTCGCTTTATCATCGTATTTTAATTGCTCGGAATCATATAAATAATTGATTCCACCATGATCTAAAGTCATATAAAATTTGAAAATATAATTGATATCATCAAGAAGCTTTTTACCTGATCTATAATTAGTATTCATATATATAACTTTGCTATCATCACTATTATTATATTTCTCCTGCCTAGCTCTAAAAAGTTCTACATTTGAGTTTCTAAAGGCATAGATGGATTGCTTAGCGTCACCGACGCAAAATACTTTTGCAAATGTGCCATCTTTGCTTTTTTCAAGCAAAGTATTAATAAAAATTTCTTGTGAGTCATTAGTATCTTGATATTCATCAATCATTATATATTTATATGTGCTTTTTAACTCATCACATACATGTTCAAATTTTTTATCTGCCAGTAAAATACTTGCCATTTCAGCAATATCAGAGAATGTATAAAGTTGATTTGAATCTTTATATTCTTTTAATTTAAAATACAATTTATTTAAAATATCCAAAAAGAAGTGAACATCATCTTTTAATGACATATACTTATTAAAATCACTTTCAATATCATTTGAAAGTTGACTAAGGGATTTTATAGACAAAAAATTTTTATTAGTAAAAGGATAACACATCAATTTGAATGCAAGACTGCTTCCTCTTTTAGATGTTAGTTTATTAGTGACTATATAATTGACAACATTATTATATTCATTGAAAAATGAATCGGTTTTGCATTCTAATAAAGTCAAAATCTTTTTATATAAATCAATCTCAATATCATCTTTGAAAGTGATAGCTTTAACATCACATTCATAAGTGTTTCGATATGATTTATATGCATATAAAAGCATATTTAATTTATTTAATAAATCTACATTTTCATCATCTTCTTTTTTAAAATTATTATTAGCAAAATTAGCAAGTTTTAAAGAAACAATTATATTATCTTTACATAAAGAATATAATTTGTTTACACAATCTGTATAAAATTCTTTTGTAAAGTAATTACTATCATAATCATGCAGAACTTTATTTTTCTGAGAAGGCGTCAATTTGTTTAGTTGAAAATATAAGTAGGTTATTATTTCTTTTAAAGGCTTTTCGTCAACAAAAGAATACTTACTTATCATCTTTGCTAAAACCTCATGGTGATTAGTAAAATAATCATTGAATATTTCATCAAGAAATTCTTCTTTTTTTACAGCCATTAATGTATCATTTGCGATCGTAAAACTATCAGATATTTGTAAATCTGAAGCATGTGATTTGACAAGATATTGCATGAAAGAATCAAAAGTTTGAATATGTGAAGATAACATTTGGTCTTTAAATTTAGAATTGTCTTTATTCATGAATTTCTTTTGAATTTTCATCTTCATGGAATGAGCAGCATTATTTGTAAAAGTTAATACTAAAAGTTGAGAAGGTTTAATTTCTTCTGTTTCAATCATTCTCAAAACTTTTTCAGATAGTGTTGCGGTTTTTCCACTACCAGCACCTGCCGAAATCAAGACGTTTGTGTCTTTACTTAAATTGATTGCTTCTGTTTGTTGTTTATTAAAAGACATAACTATTCCTCACTATCAGTTGTTTTCTTTCTTAAATTATCAACTCTATTTTTAATAACTTTATAATATGGTTGAATAGGTTTACTCTTATCATAGTAGCAGATATTTTTATATGGACAATAGGAACAAGTGAGATTATTTTTATCATTCACCTTAACGTTTATAGAAGCAGGTTTAATTTCAAAATTCATATTGTTTATATTTTGTATGATTTGAATAGCTGCTTTTTTACAATCAATTATCATATCTTGAAAATTATAAATAGATTCCTTATCACTATTTATTAAATTATCATCACCACTAAATGAGGTAAAATAGGTTGATGTACCTATTTTTAAATATTTTCCACCCCGCTTTGAAAAAGTTGTTTTTTTACTTGTTTGGTTAAGAGCAGTGTTATCAAAAGATAATACGTAGCTTTCATCAAAATAAGCTAAACCTGATACCCTTGTTGAATTCAATAAATTGGAAGTTGAATAAGTGGAATTTTCTTGATTATAAAAAGCTTTTTTAGGCGATGTAAAATAAACTGTTTTGATACCAAAACCTCCAAATATTTCTTCTTTATTTTTGCTTAAATTTATATATGCATCGGCATAAAGTGGAAGCTGAATTGATTTACCAACGATAGCAGATTTAACATCAAATTTTTCTGAACCTGTTTTATAATCAACGATAGTGTAATAGATATTATCATTTGATTTTGTCTTGACAACAGAATCAATTTTCCCCTTAAAAACATAATCGTTATTATTAGAATCATATAAAGTATATTCAATTGGAATCTCATGATCTTTTTCTTCTTCAATTAATGAAACATGATTATCTAAAATCCAGGAACGCATTATTTCAATTTCAATTTTTAACCATTTTTTTATAACATCAATATATGTTTTTTCTTTGATGCTTAATTCTATATTTTGCTTCTTTAAATCAGATAGGATAGCTTCAACTGCTTTTTGAAAACAAGTGTTAAAATCAAAGAATTTGTGATTGAAATTTTCAAAGACGGAGTGAATTAAAATCCCTTTAATTCTTTTAATTTGATCATCATTAGTAACTGGTAATACTTTACTTAAATAATATTTATAAGGACAGCTTGCGTAACTTTCTAAATCAGTAACTGAATAGGTTTTCTTTTTTTGATATGGAAAATTATTTAAACCTTTAAAAGAAAAATCATAATTTCTAATATTTCTATCAATATTGAAATTGCAATTCATAGTTTCATCGTGTAATTCCCTTAAATATAAATCAATAGCTTTGTCTGTATAAATGACCTCATCATCATTTTCCTTATATTTGACTATTTTATTTTTTAGATTTAACTCCTCTATAAATTGTGAATCATAGATTGAATCGTTTAGATGCTGCTCAACTCTAGAAAGAAGAAAGATGTTGTTTTGTTTTAAGAAATTTAACTTTAGACGTCTATCTAATTTAGTTTTTATGTAACTAGGATTGATATTAGAAACTAATAATTCATTGTCAGATAAAAAACCATCATCATTAAAATTTTTATAAAATGAGTTAAATTGGAAACATGTTATATAATAAATTAAATCATCATTAAATGATACTTTATCTGTAACTAAAATTCCTTTATTATATGGATATTGTTTTAAAGTTATTGAAGATAGTATTTCAAGCAAAGAAGAGAAAGCCAATTTAAAATCAAGATTAGTTAAATCAAATTTTTGCACTATATTTTTTAAATCATCTTCCATGTTTTCAATCATAAAAGATTTTTTTAAATAAATCTCATCAACGTTTTTTCTGATTTTAGAGTCAGCAAGTAAATTCTCTTTTTTTTCATAGAAGACACCAATTTTAAATAGTTTTGAAAATAAATTTACATAAAACAAATCATTTTCATCTTTAATAAAAATTACAATTTTTTCTTTTAATGAATCATTTTCTAATAATTTTTTTCTAATGTTAGAAAAAATGAATTTAAACTGTTCATATTTATTTTTAAAAACTGTTATATTTTTAATATTCAATTCTTTATGTATTTTTAAGTCAGACAAATGGATTTTTGAGTAATTCAAATTTTGCTTTTTAGCAATATTTGTTATTTCAATATCTTCATCTAATTCTAAAAATAAAATTTTTTTATTTTTAAGTTCATAGATATCAAGTTTGTTGTAAACAAGTAAATCACTTATATAAGAATATATTTTGGATAGTTTTTCATTTTTTAATACATCTGCAACCTGAAAATAACTTAGATATTTTTTAGAAGTTGAATAGTCAAATCCTTTTTTCATTAATGTAGGCAAAACATCGCTTTTATAAGCAAATGTTGCTTTATTTATAAATTGACTGCGTGAAATAATCTTGATATTTAAATATGGATTTGAATTTCGATATTTAAAAATTATTGGAAAATAGCTTTGATCGCACACAATTAATATTTCATCATTATCTTCAAAAATCATAATTTCACCAGCATTAAATTATATCATATAGAAATTACAGATAATTAAACATAAATTATAGACTTAAATGTAATAAAGTTTATTTAACGTTAAAAAATAATTATAAATATTATGAATTAAAGTTTATCTTAAATTCAGAATACACGTTATTAGCCTTTATTTTTTGTACTTAACAATTTATAATTAATATTATTAATTAGCAGGTGAAATATGAATACAACAAGAATAGCTATTATTTATGATTTTGATAAAACACTAGGCATTGATGACATGCAGACATTTGGACTCATTCAAGATTTAGGATATGAGAGTGCTAATGAATTTTGGGGCTTTTGCAATGATATAGCAAGAAAAGAAAATATGGATGGAAATTTAGCGTTTATGTATGCTACTCTTCTTGCAGCAGAAAAACAAGGTAAGAAAATTACTAAAGAATATTTGATGTCTTTTGGAAAAAATATTAAGTATTTCCCTGGTTTAAAAAATGATGAATATTTTAATAGAATTAATGCTTATGCAAAAGAATTAGATATTGAATTGAATCATTACGTTATTTCTTCAGGCAATCAAGAAATAATTGAAGGAAGTGAAATATATCATAATTTCACTAAAGTATTTGGCTGCGAATATTTATACGATAAAAATGGTTACGCCGTGTTTCCAAAGCTTGCCATTAATTATACGAATAAAACACAATTTTTATTTAGAATAACTAAAAAGGCTTTTAATTTATCTGATACTAGCAAAGTTAATGCATCAGTTAAAGAAGATGAAAAATATATACCATTTCATAACATGATTTATATTGCCGATGGAATGACTGATATTCCTTGTATGAAATTAGTTTCTGAAAAAGGTGGAACATCTATAGCTGTTTTCCCTGATAAAACTGACAATGATCAAGCTAAAGATATTTTCAATAAGGGAAGAGCTAATTTTATAACTAAAGCTGATTATTCACAAGGAAAAGAGTTAGATCGAATATTATCTAGTGAAATAAGAAAGATTAAAGAAATAGATTGGTTAACTAAAACACATTTAGAGCAAAAGAAAAAATATAGTATTTTAGAAGAAGAATAAAAAAGCACCTCACATTGACCATATGTTAAGTGAGGTGTTTTTTATGAAGAAAATAATATTATCTTTTGTTTTTCTGCTGAGTGGTTGTTCGGCTAATATTTCTTCAAGTAATATAATAGCTACATCAACAAGTAAAATAACTACTAAAGAGAACATAGATTATAAATATAATGATTTTATTTTTGAAAACTTTGAAAATGAATATATTATTTCTAAATATATAGGCGGTGATAATAAAGTTATAATTCCAGAATCATATAATGGTAAAAAAATTATTGGAATTGGTAATGATGCATTTGCCAAAGATAATAACATCAATGAGTTGATTTTAAATGATTCAATGCATTATTTTCCTAAAAATTGTTTTAACAATTTAAACATTAGCTACACCTATGATGATGGCTTTATGTATTTAGGGAGTTTATATAATAAAAAGTACTTGTTAGTTAGCTTATTTGAAAAGAAAGAAGAATATAAAATATCTGCTGAATGTAAAGTAATTAAAAGTGAAGCGATCAAGTATACGTTAGCTAAAAAAATTACTATTCCTAGTAATGTTGAATACATAAATGATGATGGTATCTCTAAGTGTTATAACTTAGAAGAATTAATTGATTTTTCATCATCTATTAACGACAAATTTATATCTGAGACACCTAAAATAGAATATATGTACTTTAATGTAAAAAAATATTCAGATAATTTTTACATGAATAAGAATATCAAATATTTATTTAAAAGCAATGTGAATTTAAAAAATACCTATAGTGGTATTCTTAATGTTATTAAATTTGATAATTCAATATATTATTTAAAAAATAACGAAGCTAGAATTTTAAAAATTGATGAGAATTTAAAAGAATATTCGATGCCTAGAAGCATTAAATTTAATGATGGCTTGAATTATCAAATTAAGAAACTATATGCTCATGATTTTGAAAATGTAAATTTACAAGTAATAATGGTTTCAAATACAGTAACTGAAGTTGAAAATGATTCATTTTTTAATTGCTTTAATTTAATGAGAGTTGAATTTGCAGGTATTGAAAAAATTGATAGTGCAGCTTTTTATGGTTGTAAAAAATTGAAAAGTATACTTTTTAAAAATAATGATAAGGCAATCAATACTTTCTTTAAAAATAATTTAGACACAACAATTTATTTTGAAGGTAAAAAATCAAATAATCTAGGTAATATTAGAAACTATCGAGAAAATGTAAATGCTGTAATTGAATTTGATAGGATGATTTTTTATATGGATAAAAACAATAAAATGATTTTAAGCGATGCTCAATCTGATATTGAAGTATTAAATATTCCTAATTATGTTAGATATGAAAATGAATATTATCCTGTTGTTGAGATAGCAAGTGGTGCATTAAAAAGTCATGAATATTTAAAAGAAGTAAACATAAGCGATAATATTTTAACCATCAAAGAAAAGGCTTTTTATGGCTGTATGAATTTAAAAAATATTTTTATTCCAAACTCTGTCAAAAACATAGAAGATAATATATTCTTATCTAATGATATGATAATTAAAGTTGAAGCATATAGCAAGCCAAAATCATATAGTAATAACTTTCATGGAAATAATAAAGTTGTTTATAATTCAAAAAGATAAGTAATAATTTCTTTAAAGATCAAAACTTAAATTATTATAAATAATTGTAGTTTTACGGCACTTTTTTATAAACTTATTAAGATAGTTTTTTGTACAATCGATTTTAAAAAGCTATAGGAGATGATACAATAATACAAGTTTTATATAGCATTTTGAGAATAAGATTTTATTTATAGAACATGTTAATTTGCTGATTAAAAAAGGAGAAGATATGATTATGAGCATGAAGAAAATCTTGATGTGTTTGTTTTTATTATTGACTACCTTTATAGGTTTAAATAAGAGTAAAAATAATAATTTAAAGCAGGCAATTAGAACCATTGAGTACAATAAGTTTGAATTTGATGACACTATTTTTGACAATTTTGATAGTCATGAAATTATTCAAAATAATGAAGATATTACCATTAATGCAAAAAAGGCATTTGATTCAGCTTTGCTAAATGAGTTTGACTTAGTCAGTTTAGATGATAATCAAGATAAATTTATGGTCACTTATGAATTGAATTATATTGAAAATGAAGATACTGTATTTTTATCTGCAACTATATTAGGAGTAGAAAACATACCTATAATAGATACAATTCCAGGATTAGTTTCCATTAATTCAAAAGGCGAAAGCGATATTTTATTTTCAAATGATGACGAGCTGTTTTGGTTATCTGAGTTAAATGATTCTAGTAGTATTGACAATTGCGGCTGGTTTACAAATTTAGTAAAAAAATTAACTAATAAAGTTGTTCAAGTGGCTTCAAATATAGTTAGAATGCTCGAACCAATTATTAGACCAGCAGTAAATATAGCAACATATTTTGCAATAAAACTAATAGGGAATAGTAAAGCTGCATATTTAGGAGCAACAATTTTAAATATGAAGGCAGATACTGAAGGTATATATCATGCAAATTTTAATTGCAGGCAACAATATTTCGGCTATACTGATTTATATGATGCTGTTTTTGATAGTTCAACTAGCATGAGATATGGAAAATTTGAATTCGATATAAATCATGATGGCTATACTGATTATGTATTATGGGCGTGGAAAGGTAATTACTTGAATTTAGGTGCTGGTGCAGAGCTTGGTATTTATAAAAGATGGGAATATAGTGATGAAATATGGAAAGTTGATAAAAGCAATGCAATGACAATGACTTTGAAATTAGAGCATAAAACTAAAGGAACTTTATTCGATTGGTGTCCTAAAGAAAAACAATGGTGGATTACAGGATTTGATCTAAAGTGCAAAATGTAAATAGAGATGAATTAAAAGCCACCTATAGCGTAGAATTTGCAAATACTCAATGGTATGAATGCTTTAAAAATGAATGGCAGTCAAAAGATAAAAGATGGAATTTTTCAAATTATAAACCCCCGATATTAGTTTTATAGGTGAAACTTTATGAAAAAGATTTTTACAATGTTTATTTCAATGATATTACTGATTACAAATCAATCTTGTAATATGACTAAGACAGATGATGAGAGAATTGAAGAAAAAACTCAGGAAATTATAAAGAATTTAGAAACGAGTAACAAAGAGGGTATTAAAAATCTTTTTGCAAAAACTAAAATAAAAAATATTTCAAATTTTGATTATTCTATTGATAATTTGTTGGATTATTATAATGGGACCTTTCAATCTAAAAAAAATTATTCGCATGGTAAGTTTAGAGATAAAAATGGTGAATTTTCAACTACATGGTTTCTTCCTTCAACAGATGTTACAACATCTGTTGAAACATATAGAATAGCTTTTTATTATTGCACTGAATATACAACTGATAAAGATTCAGTTGGTATATGGTCGATGTATATAATTAAGAAGAAAGATGATATTACTCCAGAATATGCATATGGAGGCGATGGCTTATGGACACCTGGAATAAACATAGGTAAAGTATATATTGAAAATGAGAATAATGATAAAATATTAATAGCGAGGTAATAACATGAATAACTTACTTTATGCACAATCTGGTGGACCTACAGCTGTAATTAATACTACGGCTTTAGGCGTGTTTGAAACAGCAATTAATGCAAATAAATTTGCTAATATTTATGCAGGTCTTAATGGAATAGAAGGAATACTGAAAGAAACTTTTTATAAAATTGAATCTGATTGTGATTTGTCATTGTTAAAACAAACACCTGGAGCTGCTTTTGGTTCTTGTAGACATAATCTCACTGATTATAAAAATGATGATAATGAGTATAAAAAGATAGTTGAAATATTTAAAAAGTATCAAGTAACTCATTTCCTTTATAATGGTGGAAATGATTCAATGGAAACTGTTTTAAAACTTTCAAATTATTTTAAAGAAATTAATTTTGATTGTTTAGTTTTAGGGCTACCTAAAACTATTGATAATGATCTTCTTTTAACTGATCATACTCCTGGCTATGGCAGTGCAAGTAAATATATTGCAACTACTTTTGCTCAAATTGCATATGATGCAAGAAGTTATATCAAAGGGAGAATCAACATTGTTGAAATAATGGGAAGAGATACTGGCTGGCTTACATGTGCTTCTTCTCTTGCATCACTTACAGGATATGGACCTGATTTAATATATATACCTGAAGTTTCATTTGAATTAGATAAATTTGAAATAAAAGTTAGTGAGATATATAAAAAGAATGGACACTGTTTTGTAGCAGTTAGTGAAGGCATTAAAGACAAAGATGGGAGATTTATTTCATCATTATCATCAAATGATAGTTTTGGCCATGCTCAACTTGGTGGTGTTGCTACATATTTAAGCAATTATTTAACTGAGAAAAAATATAAAACACGTTCAATAGAATTAAATCTTCCACAAAGATCATTTTCAACACTCATTTCAAAAGTTGACTCTGATGAAGCATACATGTGTGGAAAGTATGGTGTTTTAAAGATACTCGAAAATGAAACTGGCCAAATGGTTGTGATAGAAAGAGACGATAATAAAAATTACGTTACTTCTTGTAAACTAGCTCCAATTGAGAAAATAGGTGGCCAAGTTAGATATGTTGATTACTCATATTTAAATGAAGAAAAAAATAATGTCTCTAAAAAATTTATCAACTATGCATTACCTCTTATTCAAGGTGAGATTGATATAAAAACTAAAGATGGGTTACCTATATTTTTTAAATTAAATAAGTAGCTTAAAGACCTAAATCAGTTAAGAAAGCTCGTACTTTATTTGTAAAATTTTGATATATTTTTAAAAGTTTAAGAGTACTTGTTGTATCGGTGATTGAATCAAAGCCTAAGTAATGAGTAAAACTTTTTTCAAAGAAAAAATCATTTTTCACATTATATTTATCTAGTACGGTTTTTAAAGTTGCATATTGATTGATTCCAATTATTTGATCTTTTCCACCATATAGAGAAATGATTGGAGTTGAATTTTCATTTATGTAATCAACTGGTGATAATGAATTTTGTATTTCACTTGTTAATAACTTTGCAATAGTTGAAGAATTATCAACATTTATCTTGTCTTGTGAAACTGTTTTAATTTCATCATCGCTATAGATAGAGCCAGCCATACCATTTATAAATCTCGTTGTTTGATATTGATTAAATTCACTTACATAAGTAAAAGGTATTTCACTACCATATTTTAATGGTTCGGTTTCTTCAAAAGTAAAAGAATTAGGTGTTAATTCTCCACCATTTGCTTTCTTCTCTGCGTCTTTAAATTGCCTCCAAGCTTTGTAATCAAGTGAAACAGGGCCAACTAGATTGATGATTGCTTTTGGTTTTAAAACCATTTGATTTGCTCTAGAGTAAGCATATAGCATTGCTAGGTGCGAGCCAGATGAGGCACCAGCTAAAATTAAATTTAATTTATCTTTATTGAAGCCAATTGAAACAAGCTTGTTAACCGCACTATTTAAACAACTATCAATTTCATCTAACATTCTATAAACCGATAGCTCTTTATGGCCAGTTTCTTGAACAAGTAATGTATGATTTAAAGATATAGCAATGTATCTATTGTTAAATATATTTTTAATAGCTGCATTATATAGTGCTGAACCGTTAAAACTATAATTTCCACTCAGTATTTGTACAATTGAGTTGTCACCTAATTTGATGCTATCTTTGCTTCCAGATATCCAAGCACCAGGATGAATATAAAAGATAATGTTATATGACTTGTTTAAATCATTTTTAGTGATATTATTTGGAATTGATAAATCATATCTATTAAATTTATCTATTTCAACACTGGAATCATTCTCTTTAAATTTATCAATGTAGGAAATAGAATTATCAAGAGTTTTGTAGTCTTCATTGTTATTTACTTTCACCGACAAATTGTTTAAACCAGCCTTATATGTGTTTTTTACTACTCCATCAGTTGAATAATCCAAATTGACATAGTCATATTTTTCAAGCAGATCAGTTGGGTTAGAAGTGGATTCTTTAACAGAAGTACTTGAAAAAGAACTAGTGCTACTAGCAGTGGCTGAAGTGTCTATTTTTGTACAACTAAACAGCATAGAAATGGATGAAAAATAAGAAAATAATTTAATCAGCTTTTTCATACTAAACCTCACATATATTATAAAACATAAAAATTGAACTGATTATTTTTATAAAAAATAATAATAGTATTTTGTCGGCTAAAGTAATGTAGGGACAAATTTACATATAAAATAATAAAAAAATAAGGTTAAAATGTTTATTTTAACTTTATTTATATATCAAATTTTGATAAAATTTAATCATTATTTAACTGCAATTTTTGCATGTTAGAAAGGAGCACCAGTATGGATGCTAAATTAGAACCATTATTTACCCCTTGGAAAATAAGAAATCTAGAGATTAAAAATAGAATAGTTATGACCTCCATGGGAGGAACTTCTATATTTGGTTGGATGGAAAATAATCAATTTGATGAAGAAGCAAGCAAATTTCTTTTGAAAGTTGCAAAGAATAATGTTGGTTTAGTTTTGCCTGGCATTCAACCTATTTACAATCCAATGTATGGTCAATGGCTTTATGAAAACAAGAAAATGTATGCGAAATTAGCTGATTTCATGGACGAACTACATAAAACAGGTGCTAAAATGTTTGTTCAATTAACTGCTGGATTCGGTCGAGCTTTTACGATTACTAAAATGATGGAAAAGCTTTACACCAATCCAATTTTAAGAGCGATATCTAAGCCAATTATGGATTTAGATAAAATAACTGCTAGTGCTTCTGAACTCCCAAACAGATGGTCTGATAAAGTTCCATCACGCGAACTCACTAAAGAAGAGATTAAAGATTTTATCAATGCTTTTGCAAATGTTGCTTACATGCTTAAAAATGCTGGTGTTGATGGAGTTGAAATACATGCTGTTCATGAAGGATATTTACTTGATCAGTTTGCAACTAAATACACTAATCATCGTACAGATGAATATGGTGGTTCACTTGAAAATAGATATCGTTTTGCAGTCGAAATTGTCAAAGCTATTAAAGATATGTGTGGAAATGATTTCCCAGTTTCACTGAGATTCTCTGCTGTTTCTAAAACCAAAGGATTTAGAAAAGGTGCTGTTCCTGGTGAGGAATATGAAGAAGTCGGTCGAGATTTAAAAGAAGCAATTATTGCTAGTAAATATTTAACTCAAGCAGGATATGATATGTTAAACTGCGACAATGGAACATATGACGCTTGGTATTATGCTCATCCACCAATATATATGCCTGAAAATTGCAACGTCAAAGAAATAGAAGTTATCAAGAAAAATGTTACTGTTCCTGTTGTTTGTGCTGGAAGAATGGATCCTTACTTCGGTGCTAAGGAAATTGAAGAAGGTAAACTTGATGCTATCGGTTTTGCAAGACAATTTTTAGCTGATCAAGAATGGGTTACTAAATTGATGTTTGATGATAAGGAAGACATTAGACCTTGTATATGCTGTCATAATGGTTGTTTTAATATGGCTCACTATAAAGGTGTTCCAAATGATCAGGATTTAAAAGACGCTCTCCATATGGCAAGATGTGCCGTCAATGCTCAGACCATGCAAAGTGATGTTCACTATCTTAAGCCTATCACTGATTATAAAAAACGTAAAAAAGTTGCTATCATTGGTGGCGGAATTGCTGGTATGGAAGTTGCAAGAGATTTAAAGCTTCGTGGACACACTCCTGTTATTTATGAAAAAAGTGATCATTTAGGTGGCGTTTTCAAAGAAGCAAGTTCGGCTTCATTTAAAGGAAAACTCAGAGATTTATTAAATTGGTATATAAGACAAATGGATAAACTTCAAATTGAAGTTCATCTCAATACTGAAGTTAAAAGCTTTGAGCATATAATAGCTGATAACTATATTATTTGCACTGGTTCAACTCCTGTTGTTCCTAAAGTTTTAGGATATGAAAGAGGAATTGACGCACTAGAGTTTTTAAAAGGCAAAGAGGTTGGAAGAGATGTTGCAGTTATAGGTGGTGGATTAACAGGCTGTGAAATAGCTTATGAATTATCACTCATGGGTAAGCATCCCTTTATTGTTGAGATGAAGCAAGATCTCATCTGTCAAAAAGGAGTTTGTTTAGCAAATAGCTCTTATTTAAGAGACTATTTTGAATATAAAAAGATTCCTATTTACTTAAACTCAGTTTTGACAAGAGTTTGGGAAGATAGTATTTCAATCAAAACCAAAGTTGAAAAAGAAGGTGTAAAAGGAAAGAATAAACACACTATTGTAGAGAAGTCAATCCCATGTGATAGTGTTATTTATGCAATAGGTTATAAACCCAATCCACTTCATATAAAAGGTAAGAAAACATATATTGTCGGTGATTGTAAAGAAGTAGGTAATTTAAGAACAGTTATTTGGCAAGCATATGAAGTTGCTATGAAAATATAAGGAGGTCTATATGTATCAACCTAAGATGGAACTCACTGATGCTCAAAAAGATATCTTAAATGGGCGACTTGGTGAAACAGTAGCAAAAATGATGGAAGTAGTTGTCAGATATGGTGACACATTTAATGCAAAAAGACTTGTACCAATCACACATAGGAAAGGGCATTTTGTTACCAGTTTTGGCATCAATATGCTAACTCCTATTTATCCTTTAATGGATGAACTTATCAAGACAACTATTTATTGTCCAGATGGAATGACAATGGATCCAAGACCAATGGATTATAAAAATGTCAAAGCATCTTTACTTGAAAGAATCGTTTCCAAAAAAATAATTTATGGAAAGCAGGATCAATATGAATCTCAGCTTCAACAATTAGGACTCAAAGACTTAGATGGTTTTACTTGTACTTGTTATTTAAAAGAAGTTGGAAATATTCCTAAATATGGTGATATTATTTCTTGGGCTGAAAGTTCAGCTGTTGTATTTGCAAATTCAGTTTTAGGTGCAAGATGCAATAGAAATTCTGGCGTTGTTGAAATGTTTCAAACGTTATTAGGATATGTTCCTGAATTTGGTTTTATAACTGATGCTGGAAGAAAAGCTACTTGGAAAGTTATTGTAAGAACAACTAAAAAGCCGACCGCTCAAGTTTTAGGCTCAGCAATCGGTATGAAAGTAACATCTGATGTTCCTTATATAGTTGGTTTAGATAAATATTTAAATGAACTGCAGGATGATGGTACAATTGCCTATTTAAAAGATATGGGAGCTGCTTGTGCAAGCAATGGCTCAGTTGGCTTATATCATGTTCATAATATTACACCAGAAGCTAAAAATTTAGGTGAATCACTTCTTGTTGAAAATTATAAAACATATATTATTGATGATGCTGAACTTGAAAGAGTTAAATCTTCATATCCTGTTATGTGGAAGAAACCGAATTTAAAACCAAAGAAGTGTTTTATAGGCTGCCCACATTTAAGTTATGATCAATTGAGACTATATTCAAATAGAATTCTTGATGAACTTGCTCAAGTTGGTAGAAAGAAAGTAACAGTTTACACTGTCTTTACTGCTGCACCACAAGTTATCAAGAAATTTTCTGAAAATGATGCTGGATTATTAAAGAGGATTACTGATGCCAATATTCATCTTTCATCAATTTGCCCTCTCATGTTTGTGGATAATCCCTTAAGTGGAAGCAAACCTATGATTACTAATTCAAATAAACTCAGAACTTATTCTAATTGTAGATATTATGATGACGATGAGATTATTGATATTTTAGTTGGAAAGGAGAAATGCAGATGAAAAAGTTTCAAGGTAGAGTAATCTTTGCTGAAGATTTTACAGGTGAAGCTGTTGTTTCTAGAAGTGGATTTAATACATTAGCTAGTTTTCAAAAATCAGCATTATTAAAAACAAGTAAAAAGATTATTGTTTCTGATCAGAATAATAAAGACGTTTATAAAAAGAACGTTACTGGAAAGATATTATGCCTTCCTGAAACTATCGGTTCAACAACTGGTGGAATGGTCATTCAAACAGTTGCTAGCCGCAATTTGTCTCCTAAGGCTTTTTTATTTTCAAAACATATCGATCCTCTTGCTGCAAGTGGAATCATTTTAGCTAATGTTTGGAACAATGTCCCAATCATTGCGATTGATGAACTCGGTGATGATTTCTTAAATGAAGTTAATAGCGGCGATGAGATCACTATCCATGCAGATGGTAGCGTTTATGTTAGCAAAAACTTAGATGATTCTAAAGATAGTGATGAAGTTGATGATTTAGAAGAGGAAGATTTAGATTAGTTTTCTACTATATGTTTAATACTAAGTTGAGAGCAATGCTCTCAACTTTTTAAATTAATTACTAGATAGAAAGTCTATAAATTGATGCAAATATTATCTGATAATATGAATAACTTATTATATAATATAGATGAGGTAAATAGTGGAAGATAAAAATAAAAAGATATTAGTTACTATACTTTATACACTCGCTGTATTGTTTTTAATAGGTTCTATAACTTCGTTTGTACTTTTTATAATAATTGGTACAGAAAACTTTAATAAGATTATTTTTGCTCAGGTATCATTTTTTATATGCTTTTTAATAGCTGCTATTTGTTTTGCTTCAGCTAAAAAAATATCTGTTAAATACAAAATAAATAACATCAATAGAAAGAAATATAAAAATAGTGATAATATTGACCATGGATACTGCCATTTTACTAAAACAAAGCTTGATGGTGATGATGAAGTTGCTAATTCAATTAATGCATCAACTATTGTTTGTGACAAATGTGGATATATCAATGATTCAAAAAATGTCAGATGTAAACAATGTGGAAATTATTTGATTAAAATGTGCCCTAAATGTCATCACCAATTAAAAGACAATGCTAATAGTAATTATTGTAATAAATGCGGCTATAAACTTGATGATGAGGATAATAAAAATGAAAGTAATTAATTTCGGATCACTTAATATTGATTATTCGTTTACTGTCGATCACCTTGTAAATCCCGGTGAAACAGAATCATCAAATTCTTTTATTATCACTTGTGGTGGAAAAGGTTTGAATCAGAGTGTTGCTTTAAAAAGAGCAGGTATTGATGTTATTCATGCTGGACTTGTTGGAAGAAAGGATTCTAAAATTATTTTAGATTTATTAAAAAAAGAAAATATTGATATTTCATATATTAAAAAGAAGAATACAAATACTGGTGCTGCTTTTATTCAGGTTGATAAACATGGTGAGAATAATATTGTTTTAAATGGTGGTGCTAATCATCAAATCGATAATAAATTTGTTGATAGTATTTTAAATAACTTCTCTGAAAATGACTATATTGTTATTCAAAATGAGATATCATCACTAGAATATATAATGAATAAAGCATATGAGAAAAAGATGAGAATAATATTTAATCCTTCACCAATGAATGAGAAAGTATTATCTTTACCATTAGATAAAGTTTACATGTTTTTTCTAAATAATTATGAATCTTCTTTTTTAGCTGGTAGTAAAAAAGATGTTTTAGAAAAGTTGATTTCTAAATATAAAAATAGTCAATTTGTGATTACAAATGGTAGTAAAGAATGTTTATATTATGATTTGCATACTATTTATAAAGAATCTCCTATGAAAATTGAACCTGTTGATACAACAGCAGCTGGTGATACTTTCTTAGGATATTTTTTAGCATCATATATTAGGTGTAAAAAAAGACCGCTTCTCATCGCTAATACTGCTAGTGGTTTAGCTTGTTTAAAAAGAGGGGCAAGTGTTTCAATTCCTTATTTGAAAGAAGTTGAAGATAAAATTAAAGAATAATAAATAATATAAAAGTTAATAAGTCTTATATATGTCAAAACAATGTTTGACAAATTTTTGACGATCAACATCAATTAAAGCTGTTACTTCTTTTCCTTCATATGGAATATCACAATCATAATCGCTGATTGTTTTTCCATATGCTAATTTGCTCTTAGTTTCAATTTTAACGTGACATTTGATGCTTTTGAAAATACTCTCATCACTTAAGTAAACAATAGGGCAAGCATCATGGAAAAAGAAACGATGATATCCACTGTTTTTATAGTAAAACTTCATGATATTAACACTCATCTTTTCAAAAAGATGAGATAATTTGTTATCAAAACTTGATAAAGTTTTAATATCATCTAAATCAAAATAACTTTTTAATGTGACATCAAGAGGTGCCATAACTATATCAACACCAGATTCAAATAAAATTTCACTGCTTATGGGATCTGCGTAAATATTGAATTCTGCTTGAGAAGTTCTGTTTCCTCCTGAAAAAGAGCCGCCCATAAGCACAACTCTTTTTAAATATTTGACAATATCAGGATGTCTAAAATAAGTGTTTGCAAAATCACTGCTAGGTCCAAGCATGACAAGTTCCATCTGGCCGTTTAATTCTTTAGCTCTATTATAAAAAGCATCAAAGGCATTTTCATTTTCAATCGGTGCTGTTGAAGAAACAAGTTTTATATTGTTGACCCCATTTTTACCATGACAATCATATCCATAGCAAGGTTTATCAACTAATGGGGAAGCACTTCCTTTATAAACTTTTATATCGTCATATCCTGCAAAATGAAGAACATCTCTTGTATTTTTGAATGTTTTTTCAAGTTCAACATTTCCATATGTTGCTATGATTCCATCAATTTTAATGTCTTTTTCTTTTAAAAGTAAAAGAAGAGCAAAACAATCATCAATACCTGTATCTAATGATAACCAAATTGTATGCATATATTATTTCCTCCCATCATAATAATGAAGTGCATTTATAAGCAGATCTACAAACTTATCTCTATCAATATCCAAAACGATATCAGCATTGGGTTTCAATTTTGATGAATGTCTTCTATCATAAACAAACATTCCTCTTGTATACTTTCCATCTAAATCAATATCAATATGCATTTTTTGAATTTTAAGAATTTCAGGATTTGTGATTGAAAGTAAGGCAAGTGGATCATGAATTGGTGCACCTTCATAACCAATTTCCATCGGATGTTTATAGAAAAATTTTAACCATGCTAAAACAACTTGAGATACTTTATTATTTACTTGTTCAATTCTTGGAAAATCGCTTGGTTTAATGATCGCTTTTTCAGTAGCATCTAAAACAGCTGCATTGATTTTGATACCTGAATCAAAGACTATCTTAGCAGCTTCAGGATCAACTAGTATATTGTATTCGCTAGCTGGTGTCCAATTGCCATGGATTATTCCTCCACCCATAATAGCTATCATTTTTATTTTGTTTTTAATCTCAGGATAAGTTTTAAGTAAGATAGCTACATTTGTCAGTGGGCCTGTTGAAATGATAGTCACTTTTTCTTGTGAATTATATAAAACTTCATACATCATCTTATAGGCCGGCTTGTCAGTTAGCTTTTTATCACCTATATTCAAATCATATCCATCAAGTCCACTTTCACCGTGCCAGTTTCCAGCTGGCATGATAGGGGCAATTAAAGGTCTGATAGCACCTTTAGAAATAGGACAATTGATATCAAGTAAATTAGCAATTTTTAAAGTATTAATTGTTGTTTTATCAATTGTTTGATTTCCATTAACTGAACATAACAGCTTGATATCAATAAGTGGATTAGCTCTAGCTATAACATAGCTGATGGCATCATCATGACCTGGATCACCATCTAATATGACGGGTATTTTTTTCATATAATCACCTCCTAGTTTCATCTATTCTTTTAAAAGTGATTTTTAATTATTATAAATTAAAAATGTTAATATTAGTTTAGATTAAATAATTTTTAAATAGTATGGTGATAATTGATTAATAAAAAAACATGAAAGTAATATTTTTTTACCTATTTTCTTTAAAAGAAAATATATAAGCCTTTTTATGTGTTATAATTAAATTCATAAGGGAAAGGTACAAGTTTAACTATTGACAATATTCTTTATGTTAATAACATTTGTATGAACTTAACTCCTTCAACAATATTAAATGTGTAACTTTTCCTAACATTTTCTAACATACAAGGAGGATATAAATAGTATGAAGAAAAAATTAGTCTCTTTACTTGCTGTCGGTGTTCTTGCCTTATCTGCAACTTCACTTGCTAGTTGTAAAAAAGAGGGTGCTGTTGAAATTGCTATGATTTCAGACATTGGTACCATCAATGATAGTGGATTTAACCAGTATACTTGGGAAGGTGCTAAAAAAGCTGCACAAGAACTTGGTAGGCCATCAGCTTATTTTGTTCCAACTACTGATACTGATGATGAGAGAAAAGCTGGTATCGATAGCATGATTAGACGAGGTGCTAAAGCTATTGTTTTAACTGGCTATAAATTTAATACATTAGTTGGTGAGTATGCAAGCAGATATCCTAATATTGCTTGGTTTTTAATTGATGGAAGTCAAGATACTGCCAAAGATCTTCAAAATGTCTATTCTGTTGAATTTAAAGAGCAAGAAGCTGGCTATTTAGCTGGTTATGCAGTTGTTAAAGATAAGAAATATACTAATTTAGCCTTCATGGGTGGTATGGCTGTTCCTGCTGTTGAAAGATTTGGATTTGGCTATTTATCAGGTATTTGTGATGCTGCTAATGAACTTGCGGCTGCTGGTCAACTTACTGGTAATATCAAAGTTAAATATGGTTATACTGGTGATTTTGGACCATCTGAAAAGAATCAACAAAATGCTACTTCTTGGTATAATGATGGGACAGATGTTATCTTCACTTGTGGTGGTGCTATTTGCGATTCAGTTGTTGCAGCTGCAGGTAAAACAACTAATACTAAAGCTAAAATGATTGGTGTTGATGTTAACCAACATCCACAGCAACCAAACGACTTATATATCACTTCGGCTGAAAAGAAAGTTGAAAAGACAACTAAAGAAGCTATATTAACATATTTTAATCAATTTGCTAAAGATGCTACAGGCGATGCTTTAACTGGTAAATGGCCAGCAGCTAATGCAGGTAAACATACAATTTTATCTTCTACAACCAATTCTGTTGGTTTACCAACTGAAGGTGAAAATGGTGACAATCCATGGACATTTACTAATTTTACAAAAGAAGCTTATAATACTTTATATGCTAAACTTCAAGCTAATGAGACATATACTAAGGTCATATCTAATAATGATGGAGCTACTGTATATTCAGAGGCAATCAATAATTCACGTGTTGAAATAACGTTGACTAATATTGGCGGTGAAGTTAAAAACAAACCAACAGTTACTGTTGCTGAGAACTTAAAATAATATTTAAGTGATTTAAATTACAGGCATTGCTACTTTTAAAGTAGTAATGCCTTTTATTAAAAAGTGAGGATAATAACATGCTAGATGAAACACATGAAAATCTCTCAGAGGATGAAAATTTAGATGTTCAAGAAAATGAATCTAATGAAGAAGAAAATAATGCATTAGATGAGAAAGAGCAAAGAAGATTAGAACTTGAGAAGCAAAAAGAAGAAAAAAGGAAACTCAAGGAAGAAAAACTAGCTTTAAAAATGCAAGCAAAAGAAGAAAGAAGACTTGCTAGAGAAAAAGAAAAAGAAGAAAGAACACGCTTAATTAAAGAGGCTAAAGAAGCCAAGAAAGAGCAAGCAGATATTGAAGAAACTACTGGTGTTGTTGATGAAAATATTGACTATAATCTTACTCCATGGCTTGATCCAAATAATGTTGTTTATATGAAAGATATAACTCGTGTTTTTGGTACTTTAGTTGCTAATAATGATATTACCTTAGAACTTAAAAAAGGTGAGGTTCATGCTCTTCTTGGTGAAAATGGAGCTGGTAAATCTACTTTGATGAGCATTCTTTTTGGACTCTATCCACCAACTGAAGGTGAAATATATATTCGTGGAAAGAAAACTATTGTAAAAGATCCAAATCACGCTACTTCTTTAGGTATTGGTATGGTTCATCAGCATTTTATGTTGGTTGAAAAATATACAGCTCTTCAAAATATTGTTTTAGGTGTCGAAGATACAGTCGGTGGTATTTTTATAACCTATAAAAAAGCTAGAGAAAAATTGGATAAAATCATGGATGAATATGGTCTTCATGTTGATTTAGATTGTGTTATTTCTGATATGTCTGTTGGTATGCAGCAGAAAGTTGAAATTTTAAAGATGCTTTATCGTGATTCAGAAATTTTAATTTTTGACGAACCAACGGCTGTTTTAACTGAAATGGAAATTGAAGATTTGATGAAAATTATCAAATCGTTAAAAGAAGAAGGTAAGGCCATTTTATTTATTTCACATAAATTAAATGAAGTTAGAGAAATATCTGATCGTGTAACAGTATTAAGAAAGGGCAAATACATTGGTACTTTCTTAACTAAAGACTATGATAATGAAGGTTTAGCTGAACTTATGGTTGGAAAGAGAGTCAATTTCCATACTGAAAAGAAAGAAGCGACTCCAGGAGAGGTTGTTTTAGAAATTGATAATCTTTCAGTCAAAAAAGCTGATAGTAAAAAACTTGCAGTTGATGATTTCTCACTCAAAGTTAGAAAAGGTGAAATTATAGCTGTTGCTGGTATTGATGGAAATGGTCAAGATGAACTTGTGGCAGCTATTACTGGTTTAATTAAACCTAAATCAGGCAGTATTAAATTAAATGGTACTGATATCTCTAAGATGAAAATTAAAAAGAGAAACAATTTAGGTGTTAATCATATTCCAGGTGATAGACATAAATATGGTTTGGTTTTAGATTACAATGTTATGTACAATATGGTTTTAGAAACCATATCAGAAGATCGTTTTTCATCTGGTGGATTTATTAAACAAAAAAAAGTTGCCAAATATTCTGATGAACTCGTTCATAAATACGATGTTAGATCATCAATGGGCAGTTATACAATTACTCGTGGAATGTCAGGTGGAAATCAACAAAAAGTTATTGTTGCTCGTGAAATTGAAAGACAAGGTGATTTACTAATTGCTGTTCAACCAACACGCGGTCTTGATGTTGGTGCTATTGAAAACATTCATAAAGAAATTGTGAAAGTTAGAGATTCTAATAAAGCTGTTTTATTAGTCTCTTTAGAAATTGATGAAGTGTTTGATTTAGCTGATACTATTTATACTATTTATGAAGGAAGAATCACTGGTAAATTTAAACCTGCTGAAACTTCATTTAAAGAGATTGGCTTATATGAAACTGGTGCAAGTTGCCAAGAACAATATAAACGTGAAGGATTAAGTGAATACGAAGCAGAAATTCTAGCTGAAGAAGAAAAAAAGAAAGCTAAAGAAGAAAAAATACTAGAAAAAGCTAGATTAAAAGAAGAAGCTAGAAAAGCTAAAGAAGAAGAAAAATTAAGAAGAGAAGAAGAAAAACGTTTAGCTAAAGAAGAAGCTGAAAAAGAAGCTTTGAGAAAAGAGGAAGAAAAACGCTTGGCTGAAGAAGAAGAGGCTAAAAAACAAGCTGAAGAAGAAGAAAGACAAAGACAAGAAGAAATACATAAAGAAAAACAAAAACGTGAAAAAGTTTATAAGCAGCGTTTAAAAGATGGAATGAGCAAAGAAGAATGGCTCAGATCTGAAGAAGAAAGAATTCAAGCTGAACTTAAAGCTCAACAAGCAGAAAATGCTACTTTAAAAGAGCAATTAGAAGCTCAACAAGATGATAAGGAAGGAGGAAGTCAAGATGAGTAAGAATAAAGACATTTCTCAGTATTTAGAAAATAACGAATACAATCCTGGCGATGATTTTGAACCTCAAATAAAGTTCAAATCAAGAAGACAAGATAATGGTCATCCGACAATTGAATACGCAAATAAGCAAATTGATGAGCAGCTTCTAACTTCTGATTTACTTGATAATCCTTCTTATGAAAGAGGTCCTCTTGCATATAAACCAATTGCTCAATACTTGTTTAAATCAAAAAGTTCATCAATATTAGCATCGCTTATTTGCTGTGCAATGGGTGTTCTTATTGGTACTATTGTCATGTTGATTTTAAATCCAAGTAAGTTCAGCTATGGATATAGGATTTTCTGGACTGGCGGATTAAATGATATTATTCAAGTCATTTATAAAATGTCACCACTTGTGTTTTGTGGACTCGCTGTCTGTTTATGTTATAAGTGTGGCATGTTTAATATCGGTGCCTCAGGACAATATGCAATGGGTGGTTTTTTAGCTTTGCTTTGCGGTTGGAAATTTAATCTACACTGGACTGTTTGTTTACTTATTGGTATTGTTGGTGGTGCTATAATCGGTGCTATACCTGGTTTACTTAAATCATTTTTTAACGTCAATGAAGTTATCTCTGCTATCATGTTAAACTGGATGGTTTTATATTTTACTCGTATTATGATTAAGTCAGTGCCGGGATTCTTCATTCAAAGTGATAGTGGTACTCCAAAGATTAATGGACTTCCTGGCGAGCTTCCAAATAAATACCTTGCAAGCTCATCATATCCATTAAATATTGCTATTATAATTGCAATTGTTGTTGCAATTATTGTTGCTATTTTACTTAATAAAACAACATTTGGATATAAGCTTAAAGCTACAGGCTTTAATAGAGATGCATCTGAATATGCTGGTGTTAATGCTAAGATGAATATTATATGGGCATTTTTAATCTCAGGTGCTATTGCTGGTCTTGGTGGAGCTTGTGCTTATCTTCTTCCAGGTCAGATGTTTAAAGGCGATATCACTTCAGTTTGGCAAGAAGGATTTGATGGAATATCTGTTGCCTTCTTAGGAAATAATAGTCCAATAGGAATTATTGTGTCTGGTTTCTTTATTGCATTCTTAAAAGTCTGTGGTAAAGGTTTAACAAATGATACTGGTTTTGACTCATCTGCAGCTGATATTACAATCTCAGTTATCTTATATTTATCTGCTTTTGCTTTAATTATCTACAATATGCTTATGAAAGATAGACATAAAAAAGAATATGTTTTAGAAAAAGATGTTCTTATAAATAATAGAGATGATAAATTAAAAGTAGAAGAAAGTAAGGAGGAAAATTAGTATGTTTAATCTACAAGTATTAGCTAGTGCTGCTGAAACAACTGTCAATAATGTTGGCCATGTAGCTACTATATTAGCTTTAATTATTGCAACTGTTTTACCCCTTATTATTGTCGCTTATGGTGGTATGGTATCGGAACATTCAGGCATCATCAACTTAGCATTAGAAGGTATCATGATTTTTGGTGCTATGGCAGGATTTTTAGTGCTGAGAAGTTTTTCACCAATTAATGAATTTGGTAAAGCTGATACAACGCAATGTTTAATAAATCCAATTCTTGCTGCAATTATTGCAGCATTAGTAGCTGGACTTGTTGGTGTTATTGCTTCACTTCTTTTGGCTTTTGCTTCCATCAATTTGAAAGCTAATCAAACTTTAGTTGGTACTGCAATCAATGTTTTAGCAGCCGCTTTTGCAATTGCTATTGTTCATAAATTAACTGGTACTAATGGTGAACTTGGCATTGATACTAAAATTAATGCACCTGAATGGTTAAGAATAACACAGAAGAATTTTGGAAGTGAAACTCAATATTATAATCTTCCAGAAATTGCTAGACTTACCAATCCAAATTTTTGGCAATATGTTGGCTATTTCTTCTCTGTTTTAACTTTTTCAAATTTGTATGTTTCAAATTTTATTATTGTTATTTTAATTGCTTTAACTGCTGTGTTTTTAAAGAAAACTAAGATTGGTTTAAGACTTGTTGCTTGTGGTGAAAATCCACAAGCTTGTGATTCTGTTGGTATATCAGTTACTAAGATACGATATTTAGGAACTTGTATTTCTGGATTTCTAGGTGGAATAGGTGGCTTTGCTTTTGTTTCAATGTTAAATCTCTTTGATGCTAATAGTGGTGTTTTAGGATTTGGTTTCTTAGCTTTAGCTGTTATGATTTTTGGAAACTGGAAACCAGGTGTTATTATCGGTACTGGATTTATCTTTGCAACATTTAGAGTATTATCACAATATTCTTGGGTTCAAGATAGTTTGTTCCCAAATAGTAGCTTTGGAGGATTGAATGACTTATTTATGATGATTCCATACATAATTACAATCATCATTTTGATTCTTTCTTCTAAGAGGAACAATTGCCCTAAAGCGGAAGGTATACCTTACGAAAAAGGTGCTAGATAAAATTTGATTAGTGATCCCTGTTTATTTTAAACAGGGATTTTTTAGTTATTTGAGCATAAAAAATATACTCAACATATTATTTGATATAATATCTCATTTTCCGAAGTCCATTTCTTAAAAAATCCCATGGTTATCGAGTTTTAA
>CALBLI010000021.1 GCA_937896065.1 uncultured Caryophanales bacterium
AGGTTGAGAAACTCAACCTGTTTATATTAGTGTCCGTTAGGACGCTTTTTGTTCTGTATATTTCTGGAATTTATATTAATTAACTTTAGTAATAGTATTATTTGATAAATTTAAATAATAGAAATGAGCATCGCCAAAAGTTAATTTTTCAATATAATTTAAAAAGAATAATTTATTGTTTGCTATTGCAAAGTCACCAGCATAATATGTCGATTTATAAGAATAAATTTGCTCTTGAGTTCCATCTTGAGTGGCACCTTTTTTGACTTTATAGAATCCGCGATTTTTCCCAGTAAGATCGCTTGCTGGATATGAATAGTAATAGATATAATCTCCAGATATGATAAATTCATTTGGATTTGTACTTTTTGAAGCTATTTGAACACCTTCATTTAATGATGTAAAATCGCTTCTATTGATCGAATTTGTTGTGACTCCATTGTAGATATAATAGATGTTATTTCCTTCAAATTCAAATTGTTTGACGTTTTTAATTTTTTCACTTAAGACAGTTGATTTTAATTTACTTGATGAAGAAGTTATAGCAGATAATTCAATATATTCAATATTTCCGTTATCTTGTCCGGTTCCAGAGTTGATGAAATATAATCTATTATCTTTTATTTTAAAGTTTTTAGCACCATTGATTTCAGAAAATTTAATATAGTCACTGCCATCTAAATTCATTCTGAAAATACCACCGCTTAAACCGGCAAAGTTATAGTGTGTTCCATATAAGTAAGTTCCATCAGAGACGATATTTCTTGTATCATTTGAAGAGAGTTTAACAGCATCTCCACCTGTTAATAAATTGACGCTATATAAATCATTATTTGTCATGGTTGTAACTTGATTGAAATACAATGTGTCTCCAATGATTGAAAAATCCATTACTTTTTCGTTAGTCAACTGACTTAAAGTATTAGTGCTTTCATCATAACAATTCAATGTCTTATCTCTATACATATCAAGATAATAAATTTTATTTTTATAATTTACTGATTTCCCACCTAGATTTAATGGTGTTTCTTCCACCGGTGTAAAATCAGGCATTAAATCGGTAGATGATTTGCTTGATATATTATATTTGTATGCATGAAGGTTATCACTATTTACATAAACTAATTCACTAGATGAAACAACATCATAAGCATTTACAACGCTTGATTTAAATACTTGTGTATTTGAATTGGTATTTAAATTGAATTTCCAGACACCTTTCTTATTTTCATCAATTGAGCCATATAAGTCTGAGTAATTATAATAAAGCTCATTATTCAAGATATTTAAATTCTCACCTGCATCATTTGTTATTTTAGTTGCTTCAGTTGCACTGGAGTTTAAATCTAATTTTCCTATGTAATCATTAACTAATCCGTTTACTGTACAGTACATGGTATTTGATGAAATTATATATTCATGAACTTTTTGCTTTAAAACTAAACTAGTTTGTTTGCTTGATAAATTTAAACGATAAATATTGTTATCATTTGCTTTATTTTCAAAATACAAATAAGAACCACTAATTTGTAATTTATCAGTTTTACCAGAAAACACTTTTTCAACAACTGGTTCATCATCTGTTGAGTTGGTTACTTTAAATATGCCTGAATTTTCAGCCGAAAATGCATTTTTACTATAATAATATACGTTATCGCTATATTTTACAAAATCTGTTATATCGCTATCGGTATATAAAGTGCTTTTCGTTCCACTAGATGTATATTCTTTTACACTATCACTCATCAAAGGTACAGATATTGATAAAACAGAAGAATTAGATTCTTTTAATTTTTGACTCACTGAACTATCTGCTCTTTTTAAAATAGATGAAGAATATCTATATAAATAATAATGATCTAAACCATTTGAAAAATATATATTGGATCCGACGCTGATAATTGGTGTATCTTTTCTTGCAGCTTTTATTGTTAAAACAGCATTAAAAGTTTTGCTAGATGTTTTAGAAGTCAGTGTAACACTATAATAATATTTACCTACATCTATAGCTGATGTAACTATTTGATTGTTTTCATTTTTAACAACTAGATTTGTTTGACTAACTCCTTCTGGTAAAAAACCAGTAATTTGAATGTCTCTATAATGGTCAAGACCATCATATGTGACTGTTTTACTTTCATATTTTGCGTTTTCAAACTCATCACTTGAGACAGTTGAAGAAGCTTTTGATGAATCCGATGAAGTTTGATTGGATGAATTTGTTACACTTGTTGTTGTCGTTGAATTTGCTGAAGAATTAGAAGAAGCAGGTGTTACTTCTTTACTACAGGAAGTAAGTAAAAAAGCAAGAAAACAGATTGAAACAGACTTTTTGTTAAATTTCATATTTTTATCCTTTCTAAATTTAATTAGGTAGATAACAACTTTGACAAATGAAAAGCACAAAATTACTTGTGCTTTTTTGAGTTTACTATTGATTTTTCTTCTTTATTTTTTTCACTATCTGTATTAAAAAGATAATCAATTGAACAATTAAAAATACTTGCTAGTTGCTTTATGCTTTCAATATCTGGTTCATTGATATCACTTTCCCATTTACTGACGGTTTGAAATGCAACATCCATTTTTTCTGAAACTTCTTTTTGTGTGAGATTATTTTTGACTCTCAAGTATTTTAGCCGTTGTCCAAATGTCATAGTGTTTCTCCTATGTATTTATTATCTAGAATTTTGAAAAAATAATAAATAACCGAAAAGGGGAACAACTCTAGAAATACGGGAATTATGAGCAAATAATATACTTCTTAAAACGTACTGTAAAATAATTATGATTTTATAAAAAAATCAATAAAATTTAACTAAAAAAGATGCAATTTAATAACTGCATCTTTTAATGTATTTATAATGTATAAAGATATAAAAACTAATTTGATTTTACTAAATCATCTTTGTATTCTTCATATGCATCAGATAAAGAAGAATCATTATTGATTGCTAATATTGCTTTTGCTATCAAATTAGACAATGAAGAGACTTCAATATTGATGTCTTTATTGTTGACAAATCTTTCTTGTAAAGGAATAGAATCACTAACATATATCTTTTTAAATGGTTTGTTTTCAACAAGTCTATCATAAGCAGGGTCGGATAAGATGGCGTGAGTTGCAGCCATGAAAACATCTTTACAACCAAATTGCTTTAAAGCTTTACTTGCAGCTACGGCACTTCCAGCTGAATCAATCATATCATCGACAATCAAACAATTTTTATTTTGAACATCACCTATTAGATTCATAACTTCTGGTTGATATGAAGCATTTCTTCTTTTATCAATGATAGCAATTGGTGCATTTAATTTTTCAGCAAATCTTCTAGCACGATTTACTCCACCATGATCTGGGGATACAACAACTAAATTTGATTTATCAACCATAGGATCATTTATAATGGCGTGTCTTAAAAGTGGAATAGCAGTCATCTCATCTTCAATGCAATCAAAGAAACCTTGAATTTGAGCAGCATGCAAATCAAAAGTGATTATTCTATATGCTCCCGCAGTATTTAATAAATTTGCTACTAATTTTGCGGATATTGGTTCTCTTGGTTTGCTTTTTCTATCTTGTCTTGCATAACCAAAATAAGGAATAAAGATGTTTATTTCTTTTGCAGATGCTTTTTTTAATGCATCAATGAATATCAATAATTCCATTAAATTATCATTGACTGGTGGGCAGGTTGATTGAATTATAAATACTTGCTTACCTCTCACTGTTGAATTTGGTGAAGCTAAGACTTCTCCTGATGGGAATTTTAAAAGATTAATTCCACCTAATTCAGTTTTTAAATTTTTACATACATCTAATCCTAATTTTTTATTAGCAGATAAAGAATAGATAATAGCATTGTTTTGTAATTTCATGATGACTTTTTCCTTTCAATATTAAAATTTGTATATATCTTCTTTTAAGATGTTTTTAATTGCATCTTTAACTTCGTCTAAATCCTCTTTATAG
The DNA here is from genome assembly GCA_937896065.1 of uncultured Caryophanales bacterium. Classification (GTDB taxonomy): domain Bacteria; phylum Bacillota_I; class Bacilli_A; order RFN20; family CAG-288; genus Enterosoma. The sequence continues at coordinate 3,974 of CALBLI010000021.1, forward strand.
GTGATTCCATACCACTTATCTTTATTTGAAAAAGCTTTTACTGATACACCATATTTGTTAATACTATCACCGATGATGGTTGGGATTAGGAATTCATCTTTAGTTAAATCAGCTTTATTTAAAAATTCATTCCATTCTTTTTCTAATATATTAAAAATATCAAGTGATAATCCCCACAGATTCATTGAAACTGGTGTCTTACCATCTAATTTTTGCTCTTTTCCTTTATAAATACAATTACCTTCAGAATCTATTTTGGATACTTCTTCTATTGTTTTTAAATATCCATTTTCTAAAGAACAAACACCTCTTGTAACAGTGCCGTTTTTAGATAAAGTTTTTCCAAGTTCATATGTAACCATACTATACTGTTTCTCTTTAACTTGTTCTAAATATTTTTCGATTTCAAAGAATGCATGATTACCATAATAGTCATCAGCATTTATTACACAAAAAGGAGATTTAACAGCGTCTTTTGCACATAAAATAGCATGACCTGTTCCAAATGGTTTTGTTCTATTAGATGGCATATTGGATGTATCTTGAATAACATAGGTAGTTGGAAGCATTGACTTCAATCTTTGACCGATTCTTTTATCAAATTCATCGACAATATCTTTTCTTAAAATGATAACAAGATTATCAAAGCCAGCCTCTTTTGCATCATAGATGGAAAAATCTAATATTCCTTTTCCATCATCTGTAATAGCAGTTGCCTGCTTTAAACCACCAAATCTAGAACCCATTCCAGCGGCCATAACAACTAAAGTAGTGTTCATATTTGTACCTCGTATACTACTTATATTATATAATTAAAACCACCTAAATATATAGACTTAAATATTATTAAATAATATTTGCTTTGTTTTTCTTAACTAATTGATTAAAAGAAGTTATAATTATAGAAGTCAAATTAAGGAGAATTTAAATGGCTAAAATTTGTTGTGTTCATGCCAGAGAAGTCTTAGACTCACGTGGCAATCCTACTGTTGAAGTAGAAGTAAAATTAGAAGATGGCACATTAGGTCGTGCTATTGTTCCATCAGGTGCATCTACTGGTGAAAATGAAGCATTAGAGCTCAGAGATGTTGAAAACAAAAAAAGATTTGGTGGCAAAGGCTGCTTAACAGCTGTTAATAATGTCAATGAAAAAATTGCTCCAAAAGTTATTGGTTTAGAATCAACTGATCAAGTTTTAATTGATAGAACAATGTTAGAGTTAGATGGTACTCCATTTAAGAAAAATTTAGGTGCTAATGCAATATTAGGTGTTTCTTTAGCTGTTGCAAGAGCTAGTGCTAATTCTTTAGGTTTGCCTTTATATCGTTATATTGGTGGAACAAATGCTAAAGTTTTGCCTACACCATGTATGAATGTTATAAATGGTGGAAAACATGCTGAAAGTACTGTTGATTTCCAAGAATTTTTTATCATCCCTGCTGGTTTTGACACCTATCATGAAGCTTTAAGAGCTGGTGTTGAAATTTTCCACTGCTTACAAAAAGTAGTCAAATCAAAAGGCTATGAAACAGGTGTTGGTGATGAAGGCGGCTTTGCTCCTTCTTGCAAACATGGAAACAAAGAACCTCTTGAACTTATCACTGAAGCTGTCAAAGCAAGCGGCTATAAGATGGGTACTCAAATCTTCTTAGGTATGGATTTAGCAGCAAGTGAATTCTATGATTCTAAGAAAAAGAAATATGTTATGGCAAGATCAGGCGAAGGTGAATTTTCAACCGACGAAATGATTGATTATCTTGCAAAGATGGTTAAAGAATATCCAGCAATTATCACTATCGAAGATGGCTTAGCTGAAGGTGATTGGGAAGGCTGGGTTAAACTCACTGAGAAACTTGGAAACGATGTTCAATTGGTTGGTGATGATTTATTTGTTACCAATGTTGAATTCGTCAAGAAAGGTATCAAAAAACATGCAGCAAATTCTGTTTTAATCAAAGTTAATCAAATCGGTACATTAACTGAAACTTTAGACACAATTAGACTTGCTCAAACAAATGGTTATACAACCATGGTTTCACATAGATCAGGTGAAACTGAAGATACAACCATCGCTGATTTATCAGTCGCTGTCAATGCTGGTATGATTAAAACTGGTTCTTGCTCAAGAACTGATCGTATTGCAAAATACAATCAATTATTAAGAATTGAAGAAGAATTAGGAAAAGAAGCTGTTTTTGAAGGAAAGACATCCTTTAAAAAATTCGCATTAAAATAATTGAATAGGAAAAAGCCTGGTTTCTTTAAAATCAGGCTTTTTTAGATAATAAAATGAAAAAGATATTTAAATTTATTTTGCTTTTATCATCCCTTTCTTTATTTTCATGTGGCAATAAAGCAATTGAAAATAGAGCACTTACTCAAAATGAATGGGAGAATTTATGCAATTCTTATAGTAATATTAATTTTACATTAAATATTACAGTTGAAAATAGTGGCAGCACTATTAGTACAGAATATATTATGAATGGAGATAACATCAAAACAGTTGTGTTAGCATCAGTTTCAGGTATAAAAATGAATATTGAGGCTTATATTACTAAAGAGAGTGATAATTATTATTTAATAACTCAACTAGATAATAAACAGTGGGTGAAAACTAGTACTACTAAAGAATCATATGATGATGGTAGAAATCCATATAGTGTATATGCTGATAAGTACGAGTGCTTTACATACGATAGTGAAAATAAAGTTTACAAACAAATAAAAGAAATAAACATTGCTAACCAATCAGATATTAATTCTAACACTATAATTACTGATGGTGTATTAAAGCTAAATGATGATAGAAGTCGCATTTTAAGCTATGAATATAATGCAAGGAATTCTAATTCCGATATTAAAGTTCATAATGTTCAAGCACTTAATTATGATGATGTCCCTGAGATAGTGTTACCTCAAAATATTAGCAATGCATCTACTTTATAGATATTCTTTTTAAAACTTCATCAAGTGTGGGCATACTAGAAATAGCACCACTATTTTCAACAACAATTGATGCAGTGGCATTTGCAAAATCAACGAATTGATAAATCTCTTCGCTTGTATAATCATCAAGTTTTTTATTTGCTTTAGCTAGCATATATAAAAAGCTTCCCATGAATGAATCACCTGCTCCATTTGTATCCACTACCTGGTTAACTTTATAAGCATTTATTAATTTTCCAACATTTTTAAAATGAACATATGTACCATGTTTACCGAGGGTAATTAGAATCAGTTTAATATTTTTATATGTCGATAATTTCTCGACTGCATCTAGGTAATTAGAAGAATCACTTACCAAACTAATTTCTTCATCTGAAATTTTTAAGACATCTATTCTACTTAAAACTGATAATATTGTTTCCTTAGCAACTTGTTTACTTTTCCAAAGCGTGCTTCTATAATTTGGGTCAAATGAAATAATTGCACCACTATTTTTTGCAACTGATAGTGAATCTAAAGTGGTTTCTTTTGACATGTTAGAGGTTAAAGATAGTGAACCAAAATGAAAGACTTTTGTTTTTCTTAACATATCTATGTTAATTTCATTTAAGCTGATCATCGTATCAGCACCTGGTTTTCTTGCAAAAGAAAAACTGCGTTCGCCATTTGAATCAATATCAACAAAAGCAAGGGTTGTAAAGTAATCATCATCTAAAATAACATTTGATGTGTCAACTTTTTTATCAGCGAGTGTTTTCCTTAAAAAAGAACCAAACATATCATTTCCGACTTTGCCGATGAAAGCACAGTTACTGCCAAGAGTGCTAGCACATGCAGCTACATTTGCTGGAGCACCACCAGCATTTCTTTTAAAAAGAGTTTCACCATTCAAATTTACAGAAGTAAAATCAACAAGGAGTTCACCGATAGTTACTAAATCATAGACTTTATTTAAAATATATTTTTTTAAAATATATTCATTTGCTAATTTTAAAGTTTTTTTATCAGTATCAAATGTCAATTTACTTAATGCATCATCATATTCTAAGTAAGCAGCTGAAATGACTTCTTCTTTTTGAACAATGATAGTATCACTTGTTGGTGTTGCTAAAAAGAAAGTGACATCTTTGATAATGTTTTTTTTAGGTGAGTAACTTACTGTATGGGAAAAAGAAGTATCAAGTATCACATCTAGATTAGTTTCTTCTTTTATTTCTCTTAATGCACACTGAGTTTCATTTTCACCTTTTTCAATATGCCCTTTGCATATTGAATAATGACCTAGGGCCATATGTTCAATTAAAAATAGTAATTTATTATTTTCAATCTTATAAATAACTGCACCATAGCTTGTTTCTTTTTTCATAGCGATATTATAAAATACAGCTGTCAAAAAGTTAAGTATTTATATTTATAATATAAATAATCATTTTGGTATATTATTGATTTAGTGTTAAAATAGTTTGATTAATTGATGAATTGATTTTTTAAGGAGGCTTGTATGGCAAAAACAAACTTTAGAAAAAAATTACTTGCTTTGGTATTTATGGGAAGTACTGCTTCTTTTTTAACAAGCTGTTCAACCACTTTAACTCCTAAACCATCAATCCCATCAATTTCAATTTCACCATCAGTTTATGATGAAAATAATTTAACTAATGCACCTGCAACATTTGTAAGCAAAACATTAACTTATACAGGATCATTACTTACTTTATCAGTCACTGATTTTTCAGAAAGTGGAACAAGTATCCAATATAAAATAACCGATAGTGAATCAAAAACAACTGATGGCAATGGTGCCATTAAAGTCGGAACATATACTATTACTGCTAGTTTTCTTTCTAAGAAAACCAATTTGAAAGTTTATAAAGATTTAACTGCATTACTTACAATAGTTCCAGCTGATTATCCAGAAGTGACTAGTGTTAAATTATTCAGTGATGGTATTTATAAATATGAAAAAGGTGTAACTCATTCACTAGAAGTTATCGATAGTAAACTTCTTGAAGAATTTGACGTCTCATATGAAGAAACTAATCAAAATAAAGAAGATGTTGGTGTTTATCAAGTAAAGACAACTTTTACTTCTAAGTCAAAAAATTATCAAACATTCAGTAAGCTATTAACATATAAAATTGTTGATGATAGCAATCTTCATGAAGTTAATTTATTGAATCCTTATGATGATTTAAATACTGATGGTGGTAATTCAGTTATTTCCTTAGGATATATATCAGGTGATATGACTTATAAGCAATTCTTTGCTGAAAATGAAGATTTAAAAGCTAGAGCTGACAAAATATGCAGATACTTAAATCTTTTGTATCCATATGGTCAGTTTTCTTGGTCGTTTAATGAAAATGATTATGTTAGAACATCTAATCCTATTGTTGTTGCAACACCATCTGCTTATACATTTAGATTTAATTTCCCTCAAGGAAGTGGAGCATATGTAAAAAATGGTAATTTGAGCTTTATTCCATATACTCTTTCTAGTGCTACTAAGCAAATGACAATTAATGGTGTAAAGAAAACAATCACTTATAATAAATTAGTTGCAACAAGCGGCACTTATAATTTACTTGATGTTGAACTTGAATTAAATGGACACAATGTAAAAGGATTTTATTTCAATAAAGAATATACTGATTTGGTTTTTCAAACTAAATTTACAGCTGCAAACTTTAATACTGATAATAGTAGTGAAGCTTTAATTATCAGTGATCATATTGTTAATATTTACGTTCAATTTGCTTAATTATATTTACTTATACAAATTAATAAATAGTTAATTAGATTGTTTTAATTTTTTGCTTTTTGATTTGAATAATATAAATAAAAAAGGTCAGACCGAAGTCTGACCAATCATCTAATTCAGGTATTAGATAAAAAAACTCTACCATATTATGATAATATGATAGAGAGAGCAAAAGGAATTTTTATGTTAGAATTCATTGACCTTACTGGGTAAATAATTGTTAGAAGATTATTTACGTTTATATTAAATCAAAAATAAATCATCTTGTCAATAGTTTTAAAAAAAATTTTTTAATTTTATTAATTAACAAACTAAATTTGCAGTCATACTTAATTGAAAAGATTCATCTTATTATCAATATAACCAGTATGAATAATAGCATCATCAGGTCTATTGGACATCAAATAAACACAATTGCATGTTAGGAAGAAATTAAATATTTGTAGATTGTATAATGTATTAGTAATAAGGCCTATAAATTCAAACATAATAAGATATAATAAAAATAAATACTTTCCTTTTTCTTTTTTTGTTAAGCATCTTATAAAAATGGAAACATCTAAAAAGAAATAAGCTATTAAAGATAATGAACCACCTAATACTAAAGTGGTTAAATAGGTGTTAGATGATAAAAGTTCAAGATTGCTTTTTGTATAAATATAAAAACTTATTGATTTACCAACATATGGATTAGCTTTAACAGCTTCAAAAGAGTTTTTAAATAAATCATTTAATACTTTATTAGGTTCATTGAAAAACAGAAGAGTTTTGATAGCAGATAAAACACGTTCATTAAAGCTCTTATTGTAAATGATAAGAAGAGCAAAAGTGACAATAAAGATAGTCAAAATTGAAAGAGAAATGTAAGGATATATTCTTTTATAACTTCTAAAAGTTAAAAGAACAATAGGTATAATAAAAAAGATCAATGACAAAATACCAGCATCTGACGCTAAAAGGATTATAAATAATATATTTAAAAATAGTGGTATCAAATAGAAATGCTTTTTTTGGTTTATTAATGTGATAATAAAAGGAATTGAAGTTAATAGAAAGAAAGTAGCTATATCCTTATTAGTAGACCATCCTAAATTAAAATTATCAGTCACAAGATCATAATTATTAGTAACAAAGAAGACAAATACTTGAAGATAAATAATGATGCACATTGAAACAAGTGACCAAGATAAGTAAGTTATGCTTTCACCTTGACCTAATATTGTTGATAAAAAAATATAGGCAAGAACTGATAAAAATAAAAATAGAATATATAACATGCCTTCACTTATCATAGTCGACATTTCAATGGAATTGAAAATGTATGAAATAAATAAAGTGATGATTAAACCAATCAAAGGAATTAAGAGGTCCCCTTTAGCAAAACGGCATTTATGGATAAAGATAAATGTACATATTGATATACTTATAGCAGAGAGCAATGTTATTAAAATAACAGGTATGGTAGTGAAAGTGTATCCTTCATTTACTGATATAAAACTGAATAATAATAATGGAATATATGTTTTACCTTCTTTTAAAATGAGTGGGAAGAAAGAAAAAACAATATAAAAAGTAACAAATATCCAATTATATGGAACAGGTGTTATCCATATCAAAAATGATACCAGCGCGATAGATAACGGAAAGAATATAGAAGAAAGATATTTCTTACTCTTCTCAAGAAAACTATTTATGAACATTTCTATATAGTATATTATAAATAATTAATATATTTAATAAATATTTAAGTAAGTAACTTAAAAATATGTTTTAATATTATCATGCTAGAAAATATTAAAAATAAATTTGCTAATAAGTTTTCAACCTTGTTTGACAAAGAAAAAATAATAAGCAAAGTTAAAACTTTTATTTTAAAGCCAACAGAGTTTCAAATAACTGTTTATTTTTTAATTATCACAAGCATCGCTTGTTTTTTTATTTCATGGGTAAATAATAAATTCACGGTTCCACTCGGCGGTGATTATTATATGCAAGAGATGAATTTCATCTATAATTTTTATGATGACTTTCATCACTTTTTTAAAACAGGTGAATTTATATTCTTTGATACCTCGCCTACATTTGGAATTGATAATATTGGTGGAAATGCCTTTTATGGCTTATTTAATCCATTTAATCTGATTCTTTTAATATTCCCTAGAAATTCAATAATGACAATTCAAGGGATTGAAATGGCATTAAAACTTGTTTTAGCAGGTGTTTTCTATCATAAATATTTAGGTGCTTTCAATTTCTCTGAGAAAAGTAAAAGAATAGGTTGTATTGCTTTTGCGTTTTCTGGATACTGTTTTTCATATTTATGGTTCCATTTTATAGATTCAGTTTGCTTTTTACCACTCATTCTTTTAGGCATTGAAAATGTCATTTCTAGAAGAGATCCACGGGTACTACTTATAGGCTTTTTCTTAAACGGAATGACAAATTATTTCTTTTTTGTAGTTTTTATAATTGGTGGTTTCTTCTATGCTGTTTTCCGCCTCCTTCAAACTTGGAAAAAAAGAAGTAGCACTGAAAATTTTGCCTCCTTAGGAATAGGAATTTTATCATTTATTGGTGGTATGTGCTTATCAGCAATTACCCTTATTCCAGGACTACTGATTGCTAAAACAATGCCGAGAGTATCAACAGGTGATACTTATTTTGAAAATATTAAAAATGCTACTAGCTTTAAAGAAATGTTGGTTGCTATTTTTACTTTTCCTTCGTCACATACCCATAATTATGTTACTCCATTATTGAATTTTTTGTTCATGGCAGATGGTTGCTATTATTCTAATCTGTTAAATGTCAACTGGTATGATAACTTTCAAGCATCATTATATGCAACAACCCCATTGCTTCTTCTTTTCTTTGTCGGTATTATTTATTCATTTAGGAAGAAGAAAATATCATATATAATAGCCGTTTTATTAAATCTTCTTTTAGTATTATCTCCAATCGGCTACTATTTATTTACTGGTTTTAATGTTGGATATGCACGTTTCTTTATTCTTCCTTTATCGTTTATGATTGTTTTTGATTTGATCATTTTAGAAAATAGGAGAGCTATTGCTAGATATTATCTTGATATATCATTTGTTATTGTAGTGATATTAGAAGCAGTTTCTTGTTATTTGATGATTTATCAAGTCAATTATAAACCAAGTTATTTTACAGGGACTGAATGGGATGAGAGAATGTATTTGATTCTCTTTTCAATGATTTATTTAGTTGTTTGCTATCTAGTGATGAGGTTTTTCTTCCATAAGAAAAAATTGAATGTGATTTTGCCTGTCATTTGTTCATTAGATGTAATTGTTATGGCTAATGCAACAATTTATTTGCACGGAACTGTTTCACTTGATAGTATTGCAGGTGGATTAAATAATGTTAATGAAGAAACAAAGATTGTTGAATTATTAAAACAATGTCAAGATGAAAATGAATACTATCGCATTTACAATACTAGTGCTGATCGAAATAATAATAATATTTCAATGAAAGAAGGCTATAATGGTGTAGCAAGTTTCCACTCTATTTATCCTTACGAATCACAAGACTTTTTAGATAGAAGTAAAATACCATATACTTATCATAACTGGTCTATGGGTATTCACAATCATCGAATGAATTTAGAAACATTTTTAGGTGTCAAATACTACTTGGTTCCTAAAGTTACAGTTGTTGACGAGGCTAACACTATCTATGCAAGCAATTATAATATACCTATTGGTTATAAAAAGATTACCGATTTAACAGACGAAGAATTAAAAGGATTAAACATCACAAATACAGCTAATTTAAAAGAGTATTTGAATAGTAAAGAATGCAATAAAGATTTATATGTAAATACTAATTACATAGATACTTTCTTTGCTTATGATCAAATTATTCCATCTAATTTTTTGCAAAGCTATTATTATGAAGATTTGAATGAATATCACCTTTTAAGAGCGTGTGCACTAGAAGATGAAGACTTCTTAAAACTTGCAAAAAATAATAAATTCAATTATTCAAGCATCACATATAATGGTGTGACAACAAGTTTCAATTTTAATTCTTTAAATCCGATTGAGGACAATGTTTATTCATATAAAAATATTTTAACAACTAGAAATTATCAAAAAGGTCGAAGCAACCCCATTGAAGTTTATAATTCTTTGAATAGTAAAGTAACAGTATATGCTGCCAATTGGCCTGCTACTAGTTCTAATCCTAGTGGAGATTATGCTTATTGTGACGTGAATAGTCCATATGATGAATCATGTAAAGCTGAGTATATGAAGAATTATCCATTTGAATTTGCAAATTCAATCGCTCCTGCTGATACTAAATTTGATTATGACACTTTAAAAGATGATAACGGCGTAAGACAAGAAGGCAAAGTTTTGTATAATTCAAAACTGATCATTGAAAAGAAGGATGGCACATTATTTTGTGATGATGGTGATGAAAATGGATATTATATATCTATTAAATCACCAGACAATATTGAATGGCGTTTATTTGATGCTAATAATAAACTGCTTGCTATTGATAATCAATCGTTTGCTGAATATAAAACAGCCCATGGTTTTTATGTTAATAGACCAGTTAAAAAAATAGTTGGTATTTATCATCAAGGTAGCAAAGATGAACCCAACTTAATTAATTCTACTCACCGACCTGAATTATATATTCAAAGAGGAAGCGATTACCAAAGTGCTATTGACAAATTAAAATCTAATAAGGTTGAAATAACTTCTAGAACTAATACTGATACTTATATTAAGACTTCTTATTTAGAAGACAAAATAGTTGCTACTAATTACCCTTATTCTAGTGCCTTTAAAGTTTATGAAAGAATTGAAAATGCTGATGGTAAATATACGCTTAAAGAAGTTGATGTTTATAAAGCACATGGTGGATTTATTTCCTTCATTGCTGAAAAAGGCAAAAAAGAGTACGTTGTTAGATATACAACACCTGGATTTAAAATGGCAGCCATTTTAGAAATTATTGGTTTGCTTTCAGCGTTTGTTGTCTTTTTGTTCTTTATCTTAAATCACAAAGATACAACTAGTGAGGAATTATTATTCTCTAGAGTTATTGAAAAAAAGATGAAAGAAAGAAATTATAAATATTTAAATTTTGAAGATAAAGTTGAGTAAATAAAGATATGAAAAATAATGATTACATAATTGTTAAAGGTGCAAGAGAGAATAATTTAAAAAATGTGAATGTAAAAATTCCTAAAAATTCACTTGTAACATTTTCAGGCGTCTCAGGAAGTGGCAAATCAACTTTAGCCTTTGATACTATTTTTGCTGAAGGTCAAAGAAGATATGTTGAATCGCTTTCTTCTTATGCTAGAATGTTTTTAGGAAACTTTTCTAAACCTGATGTTGATTCAATTGATGGCTTGTCACCTGCAATTTCAATCGATCAAAAAACCACTTCTCATAATCCGAGGTCGACAGTTGGTACTGTAACTGAAATATATGATTATTTACGACTTTTGTATTCGAGAATTGGTGTCTGCTATTGCCCAACACATCATATAAAAATTGAATCGAGCTCACTTCAACAGATTCATGATTTTATTATAAAACATGAAGAGAATAGCAAGATAACTATTTATTCTCCTGTTGTTAGAAATGAAAAAGGAACACATGCTGATACAATTGCTAAATTTTTAAAAGCTGGTTTTAATCGTGCAAGAATTGATGATAAAGAATTGACGAGATATGATGAAGTCCCTCAACTTGAAAAGAATAATAAACATACTATCTATTTTGCAATTGATAGACTGATTTTAAATGAAAAGAATGATAAAAGATTATATGATTCATTAAGAACAGCTTTAGATTATGCTAAAGGATATGTGGTAGTTGATATCGACGGGGAAGAGAAACTATTCTCTGAACATTATTCCTGTCCAGAATGCGGCTTTACAATCCCTGAATTAGAACCTCGTCTATTCTCGTTTAATAATCCGCTTGGATGTTGTAGTGAATGCAACGGACTTGGTGTTCAGATTGAAGCTAATCCATATTTGATGATCGCTAATCCTGAATTGTCGATTGAAGATGGTGCAATAGCATGTCTTCCTAAAAAAAATCATGACACAATTGAATGGAATGACTTTTATGCTATCTTGGATGCTTATTCGATTTCAACACACGTTCCATTTAAAACTTTAACTAAAAAACAAAAAGATGTCATCTTTTATGGCCCTGATAAACCTGTCAAATATGTTTATATTTCTTCAAATGGTTCACGAATAAATAAAAACGTTACTGAAGGATTAAAGACAAGAATTGATCGTCTTTATATGACAACTAAATCAGAGTTCATGAAAAGATATTATGGGAGTTTTATGTCAGAAACCACTTGCCAGGCTTGCCACGGTGCTAGGCTTTCAAAAGAAGTGTTATCAGTCAAAGTTGGTGGATTAAATATATTTGAATTATGCAGCTTATCTTTGCAAGATATTTATAACTTTTTTGAAAATTTAAAATTATCTGCTAAAGAAGAAAAGATAGCTTCACTTGTTATAAATGAAATAAAAAATAGATTGAAATTTCTTTTAAATGTTGGCTTAGATTATTTAACATTAACTAGAGAAGCTTCAACTCTTTCAGGTGGTGAGGCTCAAAGAATCAGGCTTGCTACTCAAATAGGCTCAAAGCTCACAGGCGTTTTATACGTTTTAGATGAACCATCTATTGGTCTTCATCAAAGAGATAATGATAAACTTATAAATACATTAAAAGAGATGCGTGATTTAGGTAATTCATTAATAGTTGTTGAACATGATGAAGATACTATATTAAATAGTGATTATGTTGTCGATGTTGGCCCAGGTGCCGGTGATCATGGTGGCGAGATAATTTTTTCAGGAACAGTTGATGAGCTTTTAAAATGTGATAAATCAATAACTTCAAAATATTTGACTGGTAAAATAAAAATCCCATATTTAAAATCTAAGCGTAAATATAAAAAGATGATCAATATTTATGGAGCTAAATGCCACAATTTAAAAGGGATAAATGTTTCTATTCCCTATGGATGCTTAACTTGTGTGACTGGTGTTTCAGGAAGTGGTAAATCCTCACTTATAGATGAAGTTTTATATAAAGCTGTAAGAAGTAAACTCGGATTAGAAGATGCTGATTTTGATATATATAAAAAAATCGATAATGCTGATAACATATCAAAGGTTATTAATGTTTCACAAGAACCAATTGGGAGAACACCCAGAAGTAATCCAGCTACCTATATTAAAGTCTTTGACGACATAAGAGAACTTTTTTCACAAACAAGTGAAGCTAAAATGAAAGGCATGGGGAAAGGTATGTTTTCTTTTAATGTCCCTGGCGGAAGATGTGAAGCATGTCAAGGTGATGGTGTTAAAAGAATATCAATGAATTTTCTTCCTGATGTTTATGTTGAATGTGATGTTTGCCATGGAAAAAGATATTCAGAAGATGTTTTGCAAATAACATATAAAGATAAAAATATAGCAGATGTTTTGGATATGAGAGCTGAAGAAGCACTTGATTTTTTCGCAGCTATTCCATCAATTAAAAATAAACTCCAAACACTAGTTGATGTTGGTTTAGGCTATATCAAACTTGGTCAATCATCAACAACTCTTTCAGGTGGTGAAGCACAGAGAGTCAAATTAGCATATGAACTTGAGAAGTATTCAGATGGTAATACCTTATATATTTTAGATGAACCGACAACTGGTCTCCATCCTGATGATATATCTAAACTTATAAAAGTCTTAAATAGACTTGTTGATAATGGGAACACAGTTGTTATTATTGAACACAATTTAGATGTAATTAAGTGTGCTGATTATGTGATTGACTTAGGTAAAGAGGGCGGTCAAAGAGGTGGGAATCTCATTTATCAAGGTGATATAGATGGTCTTTTAAATTGCAAAGAAAGTTATACAGGGATATATTTAAAAAGAGAATTGGAGAAACAGAAATATATTGAAAATGATCAATAAATTCTTTTATAAAAAAAATAAAAAAATTCTTGACTATCTAAAAAGAAAAAAATATAATTTTTAGCGTACGTCTTGGGGAATTCCCCTCTTTTTAATGAAAAGTGGTAGAAACACCCGGGTATGTGTACATGATAAATAGACTTTCTAGGAGGAAAATGAATGCCTACTATTAATCAATTAGTACGTAATGAAAGAAGAAAACCTGTTTACAAATCTAAGTCACCAGCACTTGGAAAGAGATGGGATTCTTTGAACAAGAAGGAGAGAGATATCTCTGCTCCTCAAAAGAAAGGTGTCTGCACCCGTGTTGGTACAATGACTCCTAAAAAACCAAACTCTGCTGCTAGAAAATACGCCAGAGTCAGGTTATCAAATGGTTATGAAGTTACTGCTTATATCGGCGGTGAAGGTCATAACTTACAAGAACACAAAGTTGTTCTAATCCGTGGTGGACGTGTTCGCGATTTACCAGGTGTTAGATATCACATCATCCGTGGTGCTCTTGAATGCTTCGGTGTTGAAAACCGTAAACAAGGAAGATCTCTATATGGAACCAAAAAAGATGGTACCATACAGAAGAAGTAAGGAGGTAGATAGATTATGCCAAGAAAGAATGGTTCAGTTGAAAAAAGAACAATACTTCCCGATCCAGTATACAATTCAAAACTTGTTACCAACCTCATCAATCGTTTGATGGTCGATGGTAAAAAAGGTAAAGCTCAAAAAATACTTTATGGAGCATTTGATAAAGTTGGAAACAAAGTCTATGATTCCAAATCACCAAAATCTAAAAATGATCAAATCTTAGATGTTTTCACAGTCGCTATCAACAACATCATGCCAAAGTTAGAACTTAAAGCAAGAAGAGTTGGTGCTTCTAATTATCAAGTTCCTTGTGAAGTCTCACAAGAAAGACAAATCACTTTAGCTGTCAGATGGTTAGTTACCTTTGCACGTTTAAGAAATGAAAAGACAATGATTGACAAATTAGCTGGTGAAATCATTGATGCTGCAAATGGAACTGGTGGTGCTGTCAAACGTAAAGAAGATATGCAAAAGACAGCTGATGCCAACAAAGCATATGCACATTACCGTTGGTAATTTTAACTAAAGGAGAAATTATATATGGCAATGGATAACGATCAAGCTAGAATCAAACTCTATGAGTCTGTACCTCTAGAAAAAGTTAGAAATATCGGCATCATGGCTCACATTGATGCTGGTAAAACAACTACCTCAGAACGTATTTTGTTCTACACAGGTAAAACCCATAAGATTGGTGAAACCCATGATGGTGCATCCGCTATGGATTTCGATGAACAAGAACAAAAAAGAGGTATCACCATCTATTCTGCAGCAACAACTTGTATGTGGAAAGATTATCGTATCAACTTAATTGATACTCCAGGGCACGTTGACTTCACTGCTGAAGTTGAAAGATCACTCCGTGTTCTTGATGGTGCTGTCTGTGTTCTTGATGGTAAAAATGGTGTTGAACCACAAACTGAAACAGTTTGGAGACAAGCTGATAAATATGATGTTCCACGTATCGTATTTGTCAACAAATTAGATGCAACAGGTGCTGATTATGAAATGTCTGTTAGCTCCATTCAAGAAAAATTAGGTGCTAATGGTGTTGCAATAGCTTACCCTATTGGTCTTGAACAAAGACTATTAGGTCTTATCGATTTAGTTGAAATGAAAGCCTGGTTATGGGATTTAGATCCTAAAAAATCAGAACAAATGCAACCAAATATTGTCTCATTAGATCAAGTTCCTGAAACTTATGCTCATGATGTTGAACAAGCTAAAATCTATCGTGATCACTTAATTGAACAATTAGGAAATTATGATGATGATATTGCAATGGCTGCTTTAGAAGGTGCTGAGATTCCTGTTGAAGAAATCAAAAAAGCAATCAGAAAGGCTACAATTGCTGGTAAGATGTTCCCCTGTATTCCAGGTTCAGCTTACAAGAACAAAGGTGTTCAATATGTCCTTGATGCTGTCAGAGATTATTTACCATCACCTATTGAAGTTCCAAACCCAGTTGCACATGATGCAAACGGTGCTGATGTAATCATCAATGAAGACCCAAAAGCTCCATTTGTTGCTTTAGCTTTCAAGCTTACAACCGATCAATTTGGTACTCTTTGCTTCTTCCGTGTTTATTCAGGAACTGTCAAGTCAGGCTCATATGTTTATAATGCTACTAAAGGTCAAAAAGAAAGAGTCTCAAGACTTGAACTTGTTAATGCTGATTCTCATGAAAATATTACTGAAGCTAAAGCTGGTGAAATCGCAGCAGCTGTTGGTTTCCAAGCTACCAGAACTGGTGACACCTTAGTTGGTGAAAATGATCCTAGAGTCACTTTGGAAGCTATCAAATTCCAAGAGCCAGTCATCTCAGAAGCTATCGAACCTGTCAAAAAAGGTGATCAAGACAAGATGTCTGCTACCTTAATTAAATTCACTGAAGAAGATCCTACTTTCCACTACTATACTGATTCAGAAACTGGTCAAGGTATTATTGCTGGTGTCGGTGAACTTCAGTTAGATGTTAACGTCACTAGACTTAAGAATGACTTCAACATTGAATGTAAAGTTGGTGCTCCACAAGTCGCTTATCGTGAAACTATTAGAAGCACTGCTGATTGTGAAGGTAAATATATCAAACAATCAGGCGGTCATGGTCAATATGGTCACGTTGTCTTCAAGATGGAACCAAATCCTGGCAAAGGTATCGAAATCACCGATCAAATCACTGGTGGTGCAATTCCAAAAGAATTTATTAAACCTTCAATCGATGGTTTAAAAAATGCTTTAGAAAGAGGTATGATTGCTGGTTATCCAGTTATTGATGTAAAAGCAACACTCATCTTCGGTTCATATCATGATGTCGATTCATCAGAAGCTGCTTACAAATTAGCTTCACAAGAAGCTTTAAAGGTTGCTGCATCAAAATGTAACCCAGTTATCTTGGAGCCAATTGTCAAAGCTGATATCACAACTCCTCTTGATTATGTCGGTAACGTTATGGGTGATGTTTCATCTAGACGTGGTCAAGTTGAAGGTATGGTTCAAAAAGCAAATGCTCAAGTCATCACTGCTTACATCCCACTTGCAAATATGTTTGGTTATATTTCTGACTTAAGAAGTATGACACAAGGTAGAGGTATCTATTCAATGGAATTCCATCATTATCAAGAAGTACCTCGTTCTGTTCAAGAGGAAATTATTAAAAAGAGAGGATAATCCTTTCTTTATATCTTGAAAATCACACTAAAAAAGTGTATATTTAATTGTTTTTGGAGGAAATTAATATTTATGGCAAAACAAAAATTTGATCGTTCCAAACCTAATGTGAATATTGGAACCATTGGACACGTCGATCACGGTAAGACAACTTTAACAGCTGCTATTACTCAAACTTTAGCAAAACAAGGTTTAGCAACTGCTTTAAAATATGACCAAGTCGATGCTGCTCCAGAAGAAAAAGCTCGTGGTGTTACCATTAACGCAGCTCATATTGAATATGAAACTGCAAAGAGACACTATACTCACGTCGACTGCCCAGGGCACGCTGATTACATCAAAAACATGATTACCGGTGCTGCTCAAATGGATGGTTCAATCTTAGTCGTCGCTGCAACTGATGGTGTTATGCCACAAACTAGAGAACACGTTTTACTTGCAAGACAAGTCGGTGTTCCTTATATCGTTGTTTTCTTAAACAAATGCGATATGGTCGATGATCCAGAATTAATCGATTTAGTCGAAATGGATGTCAGAGAACTTTTAAACAAATACAACTATCCTGGAGATGAAATCCCTGTTATCAGAGGTTCAGCTTTAAAAGCTCTTGAAGGTGATGAAGCTGCTCAAAAGCAAGTTATGGAATTAATGGATGCTGTTGATTCTTATATCCCAGATCCAGTCCGTGATAATGATAAACCATTCTTAATGGCTGTTGAAGATGTTATGACCATCACTGGTCGTGGTACCGTTGCAACTGGTAGAGTTGAAAGAGGTGTCATTAAACCAAACGATGAAGTCGAAATCGTCGGTATTATGGAAACCAGAAAAGCTGTTGTCACTTCTTTAGAAATGTTCAGAAAGATTCTTGACTTCGCTGAGGCTGGTGATAACGTTGGTGCCTTACTTAGAGGTGTTGATAGAGAACAAATCGTCAGAGGTCAAGTCCTTTGTAAACCTGGCTCAGTCACACCACACAAGAAATTTGAATCACAAGTTTATGTTTTAAAGAAAGAAGAAGGTGGAAGACATACAGGTTTTGGTTCTAACTACAGACCTCAATTCTACTTCAGAACTACTGATGTCACTGGTACAGTTACTCTTCCTGAAGATACCCCAATGGTTATGCCAGGAGATAACGTCAAATTAACAGTTGAATTAATTCACCCAATCGCTCTTGAAGAACAAACTAAGTTCTCCATCCGTGAAGGTGGTCACACTGTTGGTGCTGGTACAGTTACCAAGATTCTTGACTAATTTAAATAGTTAGCTTTAATAAAAAAAGACTCGCTCTATGCGAGCCTTTTTTTAATTTAAAATAAGTTAATATATGTTAAAATATCAAGGTGAAAAATTATAATGATTTGAGCTTCAATGCTGAAGCTGAAAATAAAAAGAAATGGTATGCTTCAATTCTTGATCATCTTCTCAGTTTTATCTTAACTATCTTATTTTATTTTTTGGTTGTCATCATTTTTGATTCAAGTAGCCTGGTTAAAAATGTTAAAACTAAAATTTCAGATTCTCAATATGAATTGAATAAAATAGTAATGAATACAAAACTTGATTATTTTGTGAGTGAAAATTCATTCACTTTGATTGGAAGTGATAAAATAGCAACTGATTATGTTAAAAAATTGGTATATACTTCTTTGATTGAAAATAATGTATCAGATGATGAGATTTCAAAAGAATTTTATACTTCTTCTGATTTATTAACTAAAGAAAATGATAGTCTTTATTACTATCAGTTAATGTTTAAAATTGAAAACTCTAACGATTATAATGCTGGTTATAAAAAAAATGATTTTAATTCATATCTGAATGATTTTGTAAATAAGAGTGATATTAATATAGAACGGCTTATTATCAAAGATGATTATTTTTATTTAAATTTAGAAGATAGTAAAAATTTAGATGCTTATATAAGAAGAGGTGAAACAAGTGCTGGCAAAACATTAAATACATCAATTCACGCTTTTTATTATCAATCACTACTTGAAAGTATAGAAGAAGTTAAAAGCTATTATAAGCCTTATATATCATCAAATGATATATATTTAAAAAATGAATCAATGATGTTTTCATATCGACATTATGAACTTTTAATTGCTTATCTATTAAGTATTATTATTCTTTACTTTATTATTCCTTTATTTTTTAAAAATGGTGTAACTATTTCAATGAAGGCTTTTAAAATTGCTATCATTAGAAAAGATAAGAAAGAATATTCTGTTCTTATCAATTTATATAGAACTATTTATAATGTGTTTAAAAATGTTCTATTATTACCATTGGTGTTTTTGATTCTATATTCAATAAGTGCAAGACCTCTATTGGTTTCTTCTTTAATTTTTAATATCCCACTCATCTTTTATCCAATTTTTTCAATTATTATTATTTTAATATCTTTTATATTATCAATGTTAAAGAAAACAGATAATGAACTTTTAGATGAGATTCTTTTTAGATATAAAATAGTTGATACTACTTCATTTATAAAAGCGGATAATGAAGAGAAAGGTGATGAAAATGAATGATATTGACACAAATGAAGTGATCGAGCTTGATTATCATAAAGCTTCAACTAAAGCTAATTTTGCTAGCAATTTGTTCGATGGTTTTGCAATGCTTATTCTTTCTTTTTTACTTCTTTTATTGAATAATTTCATTTTTTCTAAAACTCCTCTTGGTATTCAAACAAAAAATGAAAGAGATGACATTATTTTATCATCGTATTTATATAAAAAAGATGATAAAAATAATATTAAAGATGTCTATTCTTTAGTTAATGATAATGAAGAATTAACAACTGATGAAAAAAGTAAAGAATATGATAAAACATTGACAAATTTCTTTACTGAATTTGTTAAGGATGAAAATATTTATAAAAATTATAAAAAAGAGGCAAAAGTAGATAATGAAATAAGATTATTCGATGATGATGGAAACAGGCTTTTAACTAATACTGATGATGATAATAAATATTTTGAATTTTATAAAAATGTTATTAGAAACATTGCACCAGGATATCTGACTTCTTCAAAAATTTATCGCGATAATTTAAAAAAATCTATTATTCAAAACATATTATTATTCTATTTATCTTTATTTATATCTAATACTATCTTTTTCTATATATTTCCTTTGATTTTTTATCGTGGGAGGAAAACGCTCGGCATGAAGATGGTTAATATTGCACTGGTTGATGTAAATGCAATGAGTGTATCATTTAAACGATTCACATTAAGATATTTATTCTATTTTTTTATCATTATTACGTTATCGTTAGTCTCATTTTTTATTCCGCTTATCGTATCTATTACAATGATGTTTGCAAATAAAACAGGTCAAGGATTGACTGATTATGTTTTCAATACCTATAAAGTTGATTCTTCATCTTCTTCAATTTATTTAAATAAAGAGGAATATTTAGAAGTTAATTTTAAAAATGAAGATGTAGATATTGAACATATTAACATTAGTTTATAAATAAATGTAAAATATGTAAGCGATTTTTAAAATTTAAGATATTTGATTATTGCTAGAGGGTGTTAAAAAAACTATAATATAGTGTAGGTAAACTAAACGATGAAAATTAAAATTGTTGGCTTAACAAAAAAATTTCCTGGTGATCCTAAAAAGGGCATCAAGGATACTGTCGCAGTTGACTCGCTCAACTTGGACATTAATGATGGCGAGCTTGTTGGACTTCTCGGCCCTTCTGGATGTGGGAAATCAACAACTCTTTACATGGTCTCCGGATTAAAAGATCCAACTGATGGTCAAATTTATTTTGATGATGAAGATGTGACTTTTTTGGCACCAGAGAAAAGGGGAATAGGATTAGTTTTCCAAAACTATGCCCTTTATCCTCATATGACTGTTTATAAAAATATTTCTTTCCCTTTAACTTCATTGAAATTAAAAGAGAATAAGAAATCTTTTAAAGCAGAACGCGCAAGAAGATTAATTGAAATTTTATCAAATCCTGAAGAAATAGCAGATGTTATAACTGCTGTTGAAAAGGATAATAAAATTAAGAAAAATGATGCTGTTTTTGCTTTATGTAGTCATTATCATATATCAAAGCTTTTAGCTGAACAAATTTATTCATATAAACTACATATTTCTTCCGATCCTAAAAAGGATGCTACAAAATATGTTTCGGCTGCTTTAATTGATGTTGAAGAAGAAAAAAGAGAACTTGTGCAACAACACTTAATTTTGGCAGATAATAATGATATTTTAAAAGAAGATGGAACGCCTATTGAGGTGACCAGGAAATTAACAAAAGACGAAATTGATGCTTTAGTTAGAGATGCAGCTAGACTTGTTCAAATAGAACAATATCTTGACCGTAAACCAGCTGAACTATCAGGTGGTCAACAACAAAGAGTTGCTATTGCTCGTGCTCTTGTTAAAAAACCTCGCGTTTTACTTTTAGACGAACCATTATCTAATTTGGATGCAAGACTTAGAATTCAAACTAGAGAAGAGATTAGAAAGATTCAACAAAAAACCAATATCACTACTATCTTTGTTACTCATGATCAAGAAGAGGCAATGTCAATTTGTGACAAAATTCTTGTTATGAAAGATGGCAAAGCTATGCAAGAAGGAAATCCACAAGAAGTATATCGTAATCCTTCCAATTTATTTGTTGCTAAGTTTTTAGGAACACCACCTATCAATGTGTTTAACGGATATATTAAAGATGGTGGATTATATATTGGTAATGAAAGAATATCTGATGTCAATTCATCACTTGATGATAAAAATGTTTATGTTGCAATAAGACCTGAAGGCTTTATTATTGATAATAAAAACGGTGTGTTTTCTTTAGATTGCAAAGAGATAGTAACCATGGGTAGAGATTTATCTCTCATTTGCTCTAGTCCATTTTTAGTCAGTGGTAAAATTAAAATCATTATTGACTCTGATTTAAAACCTGAAATTGGTAAAATCAAGTTTTCAATAAGACCAACAAAACTTTATGTCTTTGATGGGGAAACTGAAGAAAGAATAACAATATAATTATGGAAAAACGAAATAATTGGAAAGCCTGGCTATATTTAGCACCTGTACTTATCTTGATGGCTGTGTTTACATTCTATCCGCTTATAAATACTTTTGTTGTCTCATTTATCAAGGATTACAATTCATCTTATGGATTTAATGCTCAAATAGGCACATCTAATAGATACGTTAATACTGGATTCACATTCAATAATTACGGAGTTGTTTTAGGAATTACTCCTAGAAACCCATCTACTGGTATTTTAGATAAGACTTTCTTATCATTTACTGGTCCATCAGCATTAGGCAATACTTTCTTAATTACATTCGTTACTGTTCCAATTTCAGTTATAATTGCTTTAGTCATTTCAATTGCAATCAATAGTATCAAAGTCTTAAAGAAATTTTTCCAAACAGTCTTCTTTATGCCATATGTTACTAACGTTATTGCAGTCGGCATGGTTTTTTCAATTATTTTTTCAAGAACTGGTGTCTTTAATACTTTATTTAAATTAGATGTTAACTGGGTAAATGAAGGTGCTACATATTGGCGAAGTATGTTGATTCTTTTTGTTTATATTATTTGGAATGCCCTACCATATAAGATATTAATTTTCTTATCTGGCTTACAAAATATTGATAAACAATATTATGACGCTGCAAAAATTGATTCGGCAAGTCCAGTGAAGGTAGCTACAAAGATAACTATTCCATTACTTTCACCACAAATCTTATATATTACAATTACATCATTTATCTCTGCTTTTAAAGAATATAATTCAATCATTGGTTTGTTTAATAGAAACTATACGCATGATGGTAATTTGCCTGATTTATATACTGTTGTTTATTATATTTATGACAAGCTTAATGCTTCTAGTCAAACTGAATATGCATCAGCAGCAGCTGTTGTCTTATTTGTCATCATCTTATTTATGACACTTATTCAAATGAAGATATCAAAGAAGAGGGTCCATTATTAATATGAAACAAGCAACTATTCAAACCACTCATCTTAATCTTGTCATCCCTGGAAGACAAAAAGATGTTTTAACAACTCAAAAGAGAGATAAAATATTGAAAGCCATTGCTTTAATTTTGATTTATGTTTTTATTATTGCATGTGCAGTGTTAGTTATTTTCCCATTCTTTTACATGATTATCGGATCATTTATGCTTGAAGAAGATGTTATAGCTGGAAAATTATGGCCAACAGCCGGATCTTTTTTTGAAAATATTCACTACAACTACACGCAAACCTTGCAAAGATTTGATTATTTTAAATATGTTGGAAATACTTTAATAGTAGGCTTTTCAACAACTGCTGGTTGTTTACTTATTACTATTTTATCTGCCTTTGCTTTCTCTAGACTCCATTTTAAAGGAAGAGAAGTATTATTTACCATTTTCTTAGCTACGATGATGATTCCTGGTGAAATGATGGTTATTACAAATTACACAACGATGAATAACTTAGGCCTTATTCCAACACAAGGGCAAACCAGAATTCAAGCATATTTGTGTATGATACTACCGTTTATTTCCAGTGTCTTTTATATTTATTTGCTCAGGCAGAATTTCTTACAAATTCCTAATGAACTTTATTTTTCAAGCAAAGTAGATGGTAAAAGTGATTGGCAGTATTTATGGAAAGTTATGGTTCCACTTGCTAGTCCAACATTAATTACAATTACTATTCTTTCGTTAATTGGTTCCTGGAATGCATATGTCTGGCCAAATTTAGTAACTAAAAATAATGACTATTGGTTGATATCAGTTGCTATGAGAGGAAGTGCTTTACAACTTCCTGATCCATTAGCACCTGATGTATATAAAACTCAGTCTTCATGGACAATGGTAGCAAGTACATTAACTGTTTTACCATTACTTATTTTATTTATTATCTTTAGAAAATATATTATGAAAGGTACTGGTCGTGCTGGTATCAAAGGATAATTGATAAAGGTAATAAATATAGATTAAATATTTTTAAGGAGGGACTATGAAAAAGTATTTAAAATCTAAGATTTCGTTATTAGCATTATGTGCAATAACAACAATTTCTCTTTCAGGGTGTAAGAAAAAAGATAACACAATTACAGTAACTTGGTGGAATAATTATAAAGATCCTGTAGTTGATAAAGTTGATTTAGAGGAATCAAAGAAAAGTAGCACCTATAATGAATATTGGTTTGCAAAAGATGTCATTGCTAAATTTGAACAATCTCATCCAAATATTAAAATTGAGATGACTTACAAAGGTGGTTATAATGATATTGCAACTGAAATTAAAAATGGTATGGCAACTGGAAATTATCCTTCACTTGCATCTGGTTATCCTGATAATACAGCTGTTTATGCAGAAAATGGTATCACATATGACGTGTCTTCATTAATTGATGATGAAAGATTTGGTTTTGGTAAAGTAGGTTCAGCTAATGCAACCTATACTACTGAAGATGATGCTAGTTTATATAGTGATGATTCATCTACATCAAAATCTGATTTTTCTTCTAACTTTTTAAGTATTGAAAAAACAATGTATTCTGGTCATCTTTATTCAATGCCATATTCAAAATCATCTGAAGCTTTGCTTGTAAATAAAGATATGATGGATAAAGTTGGTGCTGGAAAAGCAGGAACAGATACTACAACAACAAGTAAAGGAAAGGTAGTTCCCTCATATACTGCACCAGTTGCTCAAGCATCAAAAACAGCTTATACATTAGATGCTAACGGCGATGGCACAGTCACTTTTGGTGAACTTGTTGCTGTTGGAAGAAAAGCAAAAGCTGACTTCCCAGGTGTTTTTGGAAGTGATGTTAATAAAAATAAAAAAGGTCTTTTAGTTGCTGCTCCTATTGTTTGGGATAGTGCTGAAAATTTATTCATCACTGCATGTGAAGCATTAGGTATTCCTTATCTTGATGCAAATGGAAGCGATGCTTCTAAGCAAGTTCTATTTAATAATGATGATGCAAAGAAGGTTGTTACATATTTAAAAACTTTATTTGATGAAGGTATCTTTGCAACAAAGAATCAATTATATTTTTCAGATGAAGGTAAAGGATATCATCAATATCCAACACAACTTTTACATGATGGAAAAGCCTTAGCTGTTATTTCATCTACTGCTGGTGCAAGATATGTTGTAGATGATGGATATACTGCAGATATATTATCTGTTCCTTCATTCTCTGCTTCAGAGATGGGATTAACTGGAGATAAAGTCTCATTAAAAGCTATTTCTCAAGGACCATCAATTACTTTCTTCCAAAGTCAAGGTGGTGATGTTAGAATACCAAGAGCTGCTTTTGAATTCTATAAGTTCTTAACAAATTCTACAAACTCCGCTGAACTTGCAAGAAAGACAGCTTATTTCCCACTTAGAACTTCCGCAAGTAATACAATTATTAACGAATATAAAAACAAAACATCTAAATCAGATGTTGCTGTCGGTAAAATGTTTGAATTAAATAATTCTTATAATGAAAAGAATTGTAATTTTATGACTCAAGCTTTTACATATTCTGCTGCTTCAAGAACTGCTGTTGGCAAATTGATTGATTCTGTCTTTACTGGAACATCAGTTAATGAAGCATTTACAACCGCATATACTAGTGTTGTTAAATAAAAATATCTAAATCGTAATTATGAAAAAACTTCGCTCTGAATTAACTTATAACGAACAACTATCTCACTATCAGGAAAAGAAAAATACTGGTATGGCTTTTATAATTGTTTCAATTATTTTGCTTATTATTGGTGCGGTGTTTTTCTTTCTTTCTTATAAATATAACAATATTAGAGTCAGAGTATTTGTTATTGGTTTAGAATTTTTTGTTTCAGTCGCATGCTTAGCTGTAGCAGCTATCTTAGCAACATTAGGGTGCTATTTTACTATTTCTTCAACTAGTAAGTTAAAGAAGATGAAAAATAATAAAAACAACTAACAAACATTATTTAGAATAAATTCAATAAAAAGGTCGAACTGTTTTAAACATTCCGACCTTTTTATTTACTTGAAAAAATGCCGGTGGGGGGTATATAATTTAGCTATCTTTTCAAGGAGATTTTTTATATGAAAAAAACTAAGTTTTTACCACTGCTTTCACTATTTTTAATTACTGCTTCCTGTTCTAAAATTAGTAATGTTAATCCGTCTACTTCTATTTCTTCAACAAGTTCATCATCGAGCTCACAAAATGATCCTGAAGTTGAAGAGAAAGTGACTGACGAAAGCTCGTTTGAATATGATTATAATCTTAATTTTGATACTGTAACTATAACTGCTTTAAAAGAAGGTGATTACGATGCTATTGTTATTCCAGATTATATAGACGGTAGAAAAGTGACTTCACTAAGTGATTCTATTTTTTTTAATGAAACTAATAGCAGAGTAAAAAGAATTTATATCGGTGAATTTGTAAATGCAATTTTTGGTCGTGCATTTTATAATTTTGATAGTATTGAAAAAATTGAAGTATCTGAAAAAAATGAGGCCTATTTTTCCAAAAATAATTTACTTATTAGTAATAAAGGTATGATTGTTTTAGGTTGTAAAAATTCTCAAATACCAACTGACACTTCATTAACAATTGCTTCTTATTCATTTGCTAATAAAAATATAGAATCGATATATATTCCTAAAAATGTTACAAGTATTGATTATACTGCATTTTGTGGTAATAAAAATTTAGCTAAATTTGTTGTTGAAGAAGGAAGTAGTTATTCTACAGGTGAAAATGGTACATATCTTATTGAAAATAATAATACTCTTGTAAGTGGAAGTATTAATACATCAACAATTTCTCAACAAATAACTAAAATTGGAGCTTATGCATTCTATGGAATAGGAATCAAAAAGCTTAATATTCCTAAAACTATTACTTCGCTTACTGCTGGTTCAAAAGATTATTCATATACTTTTTGGTATTCATCACTTGAAGAATTAACATTCGATGAAGATATTAAGATCACTTCATTTGCTAGAGGGTGCAAACATATGCCCTATTTAAAAGAGTTTAAATATCCAAAAAGTTTAATTTTTCAAGGTGGAGAGGCTGATGTAAATATGGTTGACAATGGTGTCACTTATTGTGAAGTGCTTGAAACAATATATTTTGTAACGGATGTTTATTATTTATTCTATCAATTATTTGATGGCAATACGGCTTTAAAAAATGTTGTTTTAAATAATTCTACAAAATATAAATTTTCCAATAATTGTTTAATAGAAAATAATATAGGTATTATCAAGTACATAGGAAAAGATGAAACTTTCACTATTCCCGATGGGATTACACAAATTGCACGTTATGCATTTGCAAATAATAAATATATTAAAAATGTAATTTTACCATCTAGTGTCTTTTTTATTGGTGATTATGCATTTAATGATTCATCTCTTGAAACTATTCAGCTTGATTATGTTACAACTATAGGTACTGGAGCATTTGCTAATTGTAGTAATTTAAAAACAATTCATTTTCCAAATATTTCAATGAGAGGATATATGTTTTTAAATTCACGAATTGAAAAGCTATTTATTAAAACAGGTTTTGCTGATTCAGCATTTTATGGAACTGAAGTAGGAAGCATCGAATATGAAGGGAAAGATGGTACATATAAAACAACTGATGATAAAAAATCATTATGTATTGAATCAGCACTAAAGTTGGCTTTCACAAATGAAAATGGGGGCATAACTATTCCAAGTACAGCAAAATCAATTTCATCAGATGCGTGTAGAGGTAGAGAAATTACAAATTTAGTTATACCAAATAATATAACTTCAATTGGAGCAGCTGCTTTTAAAGATACAAAAAAATTACAAGCTGTTTATATGTCAGATAGTGTAGCAACTGCAGGTATGGAATTATTTGAGGGCTCTTCTTTAAACAGTATTAGATTATCAAATAAATTAGATAGACTATATTCTTCAGCTTTTGCAAAATGTGAAAATTTAAAAGAAATTGTTTTACCAGATAGCTTAACTATTATTGATAATAATACTTTTGAAAGTAGTGGACTGATTAAAATACAGCTATCTCAAAAATTGAAAAAAATATATTCTGCTGTATTTAGAAATTGTCGTTTTTTAGAAAGCATTTCATTACCAAATACAGTAACTGCTTTAGGAACTGAAACATTTAATGGCTGCTATAATTTAAAATATGTTAAATTGTCTAATAATTTGACTGAAATAAATACACGTACATTCAATAAATGTATATCACTTAAAAATGTTGATATTCCTTTAAATGTGACTTCAATAAAAGATTATGCATTTTCCGGTTGTGGACTAGAAACAATTCAAATACCTAGTAAAGTAACTTCACTAAGTACATGTTGTTTTAGTTCCACTAGAAATTTAAAAGAATTTACTTTCACATCATCTATAAATAGTATAAGTACTTGTATATTTGAAAATTCAGCCATTGAAAAAGTTGAAATAAAAGGGGTTAAGACTTTTTCATTTTATCCAGATGGCTCTTATTCTCCTAATGCTACATTTTATATGGCGTATAATTTAAAAGAAATAAAGTTTGATGGAACTCTTGATCAATTCAAGCAATGTTTTAGCAATAATGGATTATGTTTTAAAAGTAATTTTGATGGTAAGCTTGAGAAAGTGACATATTTTGAAAACAATGAATATAAAACAATTAATGCGAATGATATAACATGGTGATTTAAAATCCAAAGTTAGTAGTTTCTATTATGCGTTATTGAATTTGCAAATAATAGAAACTATTAACTATAAGTTGATATAACAATTTATACATTAAAATAATTAATAATATTGTGCTTTATATTTATGAAATAACGCTAATATTAAGGAATAAATGGTCAATTGAAATAATTAAATTACTTGACATATCGAATAAAAATCTTGATAATATTAAGGCCGTTTATGGAGCAGTACTCAAGTTGGTGAAGAGGAGTCCCTGCTAAGGATTTAGCACGAGCAATCGTGGCGGGAGTTCAAGTCTCCCCTGCTCCGCCACTTTAATTAAATTAGTCTGGTACAATGTTATCAGACTTTTTTATTGTGTAAGTGGCAAAATTACGTTTAAAATGATGTAATTCACTTTAAAAAATGAATTTTATTAGTTTTGCAGGCTGTTAGTAGACCTCATTTGAAACCTCTAATGCAGTAGACAGATTTTGTAAGACTTATAATGAAATTATTTCATCAGGAGATATTGAACTATTAGTTGTTATTTCCATTTTTATACATGATTTCCTTTGTATCCACCCATTTAACAATGGCAACGTTCCTGCAGCATTTTATACTGTGTTTTAAAAGTGTCAAACTAAATCTGGTAATGATTATTGAAACATTCTGTATTTAATTATACAGATTAGAGTTTATAAAGTTAAAACGCAAATTTTATTGAAAAATTGAATTCTTATATTACCTGACTTTGGTAGTGAGCCTAAAATGAAGTATTAAGATCAACATCATTTAAAAGGTTATCAAGGTTCTTTTTGGTAAGATAAAGATTACCTAATTTTGAAAGTCCAAGAGTACTTTTTATTTTCAAATAAGTTTCACTTCTTATTGCATTATTTATATAATTTTTTTCAGGAGTTTCAGTTACATTATATTCTCTTATAAAAGATATCAGTTCTGAAGAAGATAATTCATCATTGAAGACTTTCAACTCTAACAGTCTTAAAACAACTAAAGATAGAACATTACTGCAATTAAAGGTTATAATTATTATATGAAAAAGAGATAAATAATAAGAAAAACTAAATATTTAGAAATGAATTCAAATCAAACCATTAATTTAAAATTTTAGTTTTTACTTATTGATTCTATTTGAAAATGAATGATGAGGTGTCTTTATATGCAAATAAACAACATAGCCGTTTTATTTTTTATTCCTTTAATGATATTGTGTTCTTGCACAAATACAAGTAATAGTCTATCTGATAATAAGGATTCAAGTACCATAGCATCTTCAACTAATAGTGAAAATTCTTCATCCTTTGATGCTTTATCTTTAAAACTTGAATCCGGACAAAATTTTAATTATTACCTATATACTCCAAAAAATGCAACTGAAAATATGTCTTTGATTTTATATTTGCATGGCGGAAGTGGGAAACCTGAAAGTGAAGAAGGTAATTTAAATCTATTAACTGATGGAGATGGACTTCCTAAGTTTGTTAAAGAAGGACAAATATCACCAAATTCATATATTGTGTTTCCTCAACTCCCTTATGGAAAAAGAGGTTGGAGTGATGTTAAGAATGATTTATTTTCTTTTCTAAAGAAAGTTTCAATCGAATTAAAATGTAATAAAGAAAGAATTTCTATTACTGGTCATTC